>CAMLEO010000047.1 GCA_946478975.1 uncultured Steroidobacter sp. | reverse complement strand
GAAAGTGTTACCCATGTGCCCGGAATGAAGTGTTACCCCTCAATCAGGAAGGGCAAAAGCCCCCTTTCGGGGGCTTTTTATTTTGGCACGGAGCTGGGATTGAGAACTCACGCCAGTGGGTTCGACAAAACGGCCACGATGGCCGTTTTGCACGGCCTTCCAGGCCGCCCGAAGGGCGAGGCACATGGATGTGCCGAGTGCCATCCCACCTACATCACCCTTACCTCCGGCACCATCGTCAGCAATTCCAGCGTCCGCTGATCCACCTTCCGGTGCGGCTGCAATTCGAGCCTCGATGCGCCTTCCGGCGCGAACGACGCCATGGCCTCGATCATCTGCAAGCGACGACGCACCACTGAATCCAGGCTCGCATGCAATGCGCCGGGCTGCACACCGGTGACGAAAGCGTCATCGGAATCTTCATCCGCACTGCCCATGCCCTGCAAATCCGACCAGCGCCACGGACGCTCACGCGGGCTGTCCTTCTCACCACCATCACGCGCGACCGGCACAGCACGTGCGGGCTGGTCCGCGACTTCGGAGGGACTCTGTGCCGGCAAGCTCGGAGCGTCGGACCGTGACGCGTCGGGCAGCGCCGTGTTTGTTTCATCGTGAGCACCGCGATCGACGTTGCCAATCGATGCGGAATCACCCGTGCCCGACGGCGTCGCAGGCGCGTACGGCCCTTCCGCATCTTCGTAAGCGAGCTCGACATCGCCAACGAGACCGGTCGTGCCATCCGTGCGCGTGAATTGTGACGTCGCTGTGATGACGTTATCGATCCTGCCTTGTTGCGTGCGGCCCGTGAGCGAACGAGTGAGGCCGATGGATGCGATGCCTTGTTCGGCCAGCGTTGTGAGCTCGCCGCTCTGGCTCACACCGTCCTGATTCAAGTCACGCCACACGCGGAACTCGCCAAAGCGCGCATCGCCCGCATCGAAGGAGCCGTTATGATTTGTATCGAAGGCGGCCAGGCCTTCGAGATCGCTCTTGGCGCCGGCGAGATCGCCGACGAACGAAATTTCCGCGCCGAAAGTGATCGCGCCATCGCCGTCGCGATCGAGCGCGAGCACGCCATCGTCCGCACCGACCCAACCCGTGCGGGCGGCCTGGGCATTGCGCTGCATGCGAAATGTGACATTCGATTCGGCGAACGACACCAGGTCGATGCCGTCGCCGTCCAGATCGAGCACGACGGGCGGCAGGGTCGTCGGAGGACCATCGGCGCCGATCACGGGAGCGCCGCCATTGACGGTGGTCGTGACGCCAATCGTCTGCGTCACGGCCCCCGACGCGTCACGCACGCGAACATTCAGGTGGAACGCTTCATATATTGTGGTTCTCTGGAACCATCCAGTGGGGTCCATCAAGAAGTCATACGCGTACTCCACGTAGACATTGCCATTGGCGTCGATCGTCGCAGGCGTCCAGCCGGTTCCCAAGTCATTAAAGTCGTTCCAGGCCCTGCCCTCGGAATAGTAGGGACCCTCTACTATGATGCCGTAAATATAGACATAACCCGACACGAGCTCATACGTCACCGGGCTGAGATCCGGGTCGTAGCCGTTGATCGTGAATGCGTAGGACCAACCGTTGTAAACCCCGGGCGCGCTGGTGCCGCTGATGCTGATGGTCGGATTCTCTAAAACATTCTGCGTGTTGACCGTGACCCACTGATCCGTGTAGTTGCCGGCACCGACGGAGCCGCCGTCCCACGCACGCGCGAGCACGCTGTAGCTCGGCCTCGTTTCATAATCGAGCACGCCCTGATTGTGCAGATACCCGGACGAATCGATGCTGATGACGTTCGTGTCACCACCCACCGCCTGCCAGGACAACGTCGCGCCTTCCGGATCGCTGCCGGTCACACGCGCATAGTCGCCCGAGGTCGTGTGCAGATAATTGCCGGGGCCGCCGTTCGCACCTTCATAGATTGCAAACGTCGCCGGATTGATGACCGGCGCTTCGTTGATGTTATTCACATTGACGAAGAAATTCTGGTCGGTGGACACGCCCCCCGTGTCTGTCACGCGCACGGTGATCCAGTGACCTGTCGCCGCCTCGTAATTCAACGGCGTGCTGCCCGCGGACAACAAACCATCGGAGCGCATCGTAAAGCGACCGCCGGCATCGTTCACCAGCGAGTAGCTGGCGATGTTGTTCTCCGGGTCCGACGCCTGAATCCAGGCGAGTCCAGTACCCGCAGCGGTGTTCTCATTGAAGCCCAGCGTGCGATCGGCGCGCACGTTGAACGGCGCTTCATTGACATTGTTGACGGTGACGATGAAATCTTCCGTGCGGCTCAGTCCGCCCGAATCCGTGACGCGCACCGTGATCGTATGGCTCGACGCCGTTTCGTAATCGAGATTCGTGCTGCCCGCGGTGAGCACTCCACTGCTGCTCAGAACGAAGCGGCCACCCGCGTTGTTCAGCAGTTCGAACGTGGCCGTATCGCCGGCGTCACCATCGGTCCGCAGGAAATTGGCAAGCAAAGTGCCCGCCGCCGTGTTCTCGTTGAACGCGAGCGTGCGGTCGGCGGAAATATCCGTCGGCCGTGCATTGATGACGATGTTGAGTTGCGTGGGTGCGCTCGTAGCGGTGCTGCCGTTGCTGGCCTCACGCGAGATCGCGGTAATCGACAGGGCGAGATCCTGTGACCAATCGAACGGGCCATGGATCAACAAGCCAGGCAATTGCGCCGGTGTGAAGCTCCACACGCCGTTGCCCAGATTGGTGCCGCCGCTGAAGGTGATTCCAGTGGGAACGTTCGCGACCCGCACTTCCAACGTTTCAGACCCGTCCTGATCGACGAGCGCCGCCTGCAGGTTGATGGCCCACGAGCCGGAGTCGAGCGTCGGCTTGGTCAATGGCGCCGTCGGGGTCGCGATCTGCGCGACGGTAATGACTGGCGTATCCGCCACAGCAGAAACATTGAGCTGGAAGGAACGAGTCGTCGCCAGCCCGCCCGCGTCCGTCGCCGTCACTGTGATCGTGACCGCTCCGCTCGCGTTCGGTCGCGTGTTCACCGTCAACGTGCGCACACCCGAGTTGTCCGCTGCGCTGATGGTCGGCGGGCTCACGATGTTTGTATCGCTGGCCTGCACCTGCACCGTGATTCCCGCGGTCGGCGTGAAGTCGTCGGTAATGTTGATGCTCAGGGACAGCGTGCCATCTTCGTTGATCGTCACATTGTTGAGCGTCGGTACGACCGGCGGCGCGTTGAGCCGCCACGCGAGTGACCACGGATTGTTGAATGCGGGCGTCGCGCGCAACGCGTCGAACTCCGCTTGTGTCGTCGGCGGCGTGTAGTTGGACATCAGCTGCACCAGCGACTCCGCGTCGATCGTTTCCGTCACCCGGTCGCCGGCGATGATGAAGTCGATCTTGTAATTGGCGCGATCGTTGGCGCTGGCAACCAGGTACCAGTCGCGGATCGTGGTTCGCACCGACGTGCCGATCACCGACACGATCAAATCGTTGCCCGAGCGTTCGAACCACAGTTGCGTGCGGTTGAGGTTCTGGTAACCGACTACATCGATGTCGGTGCCGTTCGGATCGTAGTTGAGGATGGTGTCCGCGCCGGAGGTGACATCCATCAGGTATGTGTCGCTGTCGTCGCCGCCGATCAGCGTATCGCTGCCGGCGCCGCCATCGAGCGTGTCATTCCCGGACTGCGCGTCCAACGTATCGTTGCCGTCGCCGCCGATCAGAGTGTCGTTGCCCGCACCACCGTAGATGGTGTCGTTGCCCGCGCCGCCTTCGAGACGTTCGCTCGCCGCGCCGCCGGTGATGACATCGGCGAAAGAGGAACCCACGATGCGCTCGATCACGTCGTTGAAAATATCGCCAGCGGCTTCGCCGGCGCTGCCGGTGGTCGTAGAAACATTCACGATCACACCGCCGGCCGCGGTTTCGTAGGTCACGGTGTCGAAACCATCGCCACCGGTGAATTGATCCGCGCCGGCCCCGCCATTCAAGAAGTCGTCGCCGCTGCCGCCCGTGAGCGTGTCGGCACCATCGCCGCCTTCCAGTCGGTCGCTGTGCGTGCCGCCGTCGAGTACGTCATCGCCGCTTCCGCCTTCGAGCAGATCGTCCCCGGCGTCGCCAAACAACTGATCGGCGCCATCCTGGCCGCGAATCGTATCGACACCGTCACCGCCGCGAAGCACATCCACACCGGCGCCGCCTTCGAGCAAATCGTCGCCCAGGCCACCCAGCAGCAGATCGTTGCCGCCCAAGCCGAACATCTGATCGTTGCCGTCGCCGCCGTCCAGATCGTCGTTCGCTCCCGCGCCGATGATCGTATCGTTGCCCGCGTAGCCGTAGATCAGGTTGCGGCCCGCCTGCCCCGTGAGCGCATCGTTGCCGGGCGTGCCGTAGAGATAATCGTCGCGATCGAGCACGTTGAATGTGAAATTGCGCGTGAAGGACAGTCCGGCACCGTTGCGATCGGTGACCGTGATTGCCACCGTCACCGTCGGTGACGCTTCGAAGTCGAGCGCCGCGCCCGCGCGCAGCCGCAGCGTCGTGCCATCGACGATCTCGAAGCGCGCATCCGCGACCGAGAACACGTGATCGTCGAAATCGCCCGGGTCCGGATAATCGACATCGGTCGCGCTCAAGGTGCCGAGCACGATCGGCGTCAGCAGCGTGCCCGCGGGCGGCCGATCGCGTTCCTCGATCTGCAGGGTGCCGGTGAGCGCGATGTCGCTCGGTGCGTCGTTCACCGATGTCACATTGACCGTCACGGTCTGAACGCTGCGATTGTTGTTCGCATCGGTGACGACGATCTGGAAGCGGTCCTGACCGTACAGGTTCGCGCCGGGCGTGTAGGTCCAATTGCCCGTCGTGGTGTTGAGAGTGATCGAGCCGCGCGTCGGTTGGGCTTCAACGCCGTACGATACGATGTTTTCATCGTGATCAACCGCGCCGACCGATCCTGTCAGCGGCGTATCTTCGTTCACCGACAATGTTTGATCGACGACGGTCGGGCTGGCCTGCCCCGCCGCGTGCCAGTAAGTCCCGAGCATTGAAGCGATGGCGGGCGGTATCGAGGTTGGCGTCGCGCCGCCGTTGGCCTGCGTCCACGCCGTCATGGCCGCGATCAAAGGTTCGGAATAGGCGGTGAACAGCGAGCTGCCCTGAAGCATGACCTCGCGCACGCGCGTCGGCGTGCTCGACGCGTAATAATTTTGTATGGTGATGCTGGTCGTGCCCCCAATCACGCCGATGCGCAGATCGTTGCCCGAACGCGTGAGCCAGATATTCGAGAACTCCGCGCCATCGATCGCGATCCGGTTCGCACCCGATGCGTCGACGACCACATCGGCACCCGTGGCCGTGCCAAATACAAACGTATCGTCGCCCGCCTCGCCATACAACTGATCGTTGCCGGCCTCGCCGGCGAGCACGTCGTTACCATCGCCGCCGTAGAGAGTATCGTTGCCGTCGCCACCGGCGAGCTGGTCAGCACCGGCATCGCCATACAGTTGATCGGCGCCAGCGTCGCCGCCGAGGCGATCGTTGTCGGCACCTCCATGCAGCACATCATCGCCGCTGCCGCCGGACAGCACATCGTCGCCCGCGTCGCCGGAGAGTGTGTCATTACCGTCGCCGCCCGAGAGCAGATCCTTATCGTTGCCGCCTTCGAGAATATCGATGCCATCCTCGCCGGCGAGATCGTCTTCTCCGTCGCCACCGCGCAGCGTATCGTCGCCCAAACCACCGACCAGAACGTCCGCGCCGCCGCCACCTTCAATGAGATCGGCGCCGCCGAATCCCCACAGCCGGTTGGCTCGCGCATCGCCTCGCAGAGTGTCACCAAACAAATCGGAACCGACGACGTTTTCAATCGTCGACACGCCGCCGTTGGTCGTGATCACGTCGCCGGCCGCGTGACCGCCTGCAGCCGTGGCCGCTGCGAGATCGATCTGTACCGCAGCGCTGGAGCGAATGTAACGAATGGTGTCACCGTAAGCGCGCGTCTGATCGGTGGCACTCGGGTTGAGACCGGCGCTGACCGAATCGTTGCCGCCGTCGAGCGTGTCCGCTCCGTCGCCGCCTTCCAGCACGTCGTCGCCGTCGCCGCCATACAAGATGTCGTTGCCGTTCGCGCCGGAGATGACGTCATCGCCGCCCAGACCTTGCAACGTGTTGCCGTTGCCGTCACCGACGACGAAGTCGGCATCGGCCGTCGCGCCCTGGCCCACGGTCACCAATCGCGTCAGGTCAGCTGACAAACCGTCCTGCAAATGCAACGTTTCGATGGCGCGATTCGCGTCATTCTGGCCGCTGATCGTGACGAAGTTGCCGCTGCGATAAGTGATCTGCAGATCCGCACCGCCGTTCACGCGCGCGAATGTGAGATCCGACAAGCTGATATCGGTCCCGAACTCGAGTGTGTCGCTGCCGCCATTGGCGTTCTGGAACACCTCGCGCACGACTTGCGCACCATTGCCGGTCGCGGTCGGCGTCGTCGCCAGTCCAGTGCCGGCAATCCACCCCGATGGCGGCCAGTCACCGCCGCCGGGCGGTTCGGGCATCTCATACGGCGAATAGAAGTCGAACTCGCCGGAGTGGTACACCTCTTCGCCGGAGCCGTTGCGGGTAACGATCAGCTGATAGTAATAAATGAACCCGCCCCACTCGTCCGGCTCGGCGCCGGTGTTGATCCAGCTGGCGGTAAACAAATCGGTGTTCAACGCGCCGCTGCTGTTCACCACTTCTTCGGTGGCGAAGGGCTGGTCCCGGATCACATCCTGACCGTGATTGATATTGATCTCGTAGATATCGTCGCCGGCTCCGCCGTAGAGCGTGTCGTTGCCAGCGATGCCGCGCAGGACGTTCTGACCGGCATCGCCGCCGAGCACGTCCGCACCGGTCGTGCCCTCCAGACCTTCGACGCCGGAATATGTGTCGCCGGCGCCATCGCGGGTGTTGGTGTGAGCGGCGCCAATGAAGGCGCGCATGCCGATCGCCGCACCGGTCGCCGAAGCATACGAAGCGATGTCGGAGCTCGCGCCGCCGATGATCGTATCCGCGCCCGCGCCGCCGTCTAAAACATCGGCGCCCTCGCCTCCATACAACACATCGTTGCCGGCGCCACCACGCAACTGATCCGAACCCGCGTTGCCTGACAGGATGTCCGCGCCGCCATTACCGTTGATGACGTCGTCACCGCCGTTGCCGGTGTACCAGTCGCTGCCAGCGCCGCCGTTGAACGTGTCAATTTCGTCGCTGCCGCCACGAAGCGTGGTTGCGCCGATGTCATGACGGCCGGTCGCGACAAACACGAAGTTTTCGATCGTGCGCCCGCCGGCGAGATACCAGTCGCGGATCGTGATGCGGTCCGCGACGTTTTCAAACGGCGTCGCGTCGACGTCGCCCTGAGTGATCGCGATCTCCAGGTCGTTGCCCGCCTGGCGAAACATCAGATCCTGGATGTCGATGCCGACGCCAAATTCCAGATAATCGGTGCCGCCGTTGGTGGCCATCGCGCCGTTCACCGGCCCCAGATGACGACGATAGGTTCCGGTCGGCTGGTCGTAGTCGTAGAGCCCGTTCCATTGCGCGCCGTCGAAGTAAACGACGCCATCCTTGGTCACGACACCGTTCGACTGCACGTAACCGTTCACGTACGTGCCGTTCTGCCAGACGACTTCCCAATTGTTGACATACTCGTCGATCAGCACGTCGCGACCGTCGCCGCGCTGATAGCGAATGATGTCATTGCCGGCGCCGCCGACGACCACGTCGTCGCCGCGACCGCCGACCACGATGTCGGAACCCGCTCCGCCATACACCTGATCGTTGCCATCGTCACCGAACACGGTGTCGTTACCGGCGCCGCCCATGACTTTGTCGTCGTCGCGGCCGCCGGAAACCCAATCGTTGTCGGCATCGCCCGCCACCACGTCGTTGCCGGTGCCGCCGAAGCCGAAGTCATCGCCATCCAGGCCGAACAGCTGATCGTCGCCAGCACCACCGTACAGGAAGTCAGACTCGTTGCTGCCGATGATGACGTCCGAGGCTGACGTGCCGACAATGAACGAAGAAATATCGCCGATGCGCACTTCTTCGCCGTTGGCGAACCGCAGCCACTCGACGCGACGGGTCGATTCGAACCAGTCGCTGATCACGATCTCATCGCCCGTGCGGTTGCGCTGGCCAGTCGAGTCCGCGGCCGTCAGCTTGACGATGAGATCGTCGCCCGAACGTTGCAGGATCAAATCGGCCATGCCGATGCCGGCGCCGAACACGATTGCGTCTTCGCCGCCTTTCACCGAGCCGTCGACTTCGTAGTCGCCGCCACCGGCCCAGTTGCGAGCCACCGTGCCGCTCGCAATGTTTTGGATGCGGGTGTGGATTGAATCCTGGCCGGAGGTGCCGGGCTCGACGCCATCGGCTTCGTCGAACGCGACGTCGATGCCGCTGCCGTAACCGAAAACATATTGATCGGTGCCGGCACCGCCGAAGAGTCGCGGCGTCCCATCGGGATTGCTGTCGTTGCCTGCGCCGCCATCGATGATGTCAGCGCCTGCGCCGCCATGAATGGTGTCGACACCATCTCCGCCCCGCAGCCAGTCGCTGCCACGCGAGCCGTAGAGAATGTCATCGCCCGCGCCACCGTCGAGCATGTCGCCATTGCTCACGGTGTTCAACGCGGCTGCCGTCGCGCCGATGTCACCATCCGCGAATTGATAATTGGCGCCGCCGGCGAACAAACGATCGTTGCCCGCCTCGCCGAAGATCCAGTCGTCGAGCTTCCCGCCGACCAATGTATCGTTGCCCTCGCCGCCGAACAGATCGTTGCCGAGGTCGCCGCCAACGATCGTGTCATTGCCCGCTCCGCCGCTGATGGCTGCGGCCACTTCGATGAGATATTGGCCACCCGCGCCGGCAGCTCCGTTGACATTCAGGCCGGCGCTGTTCGAGAGCCGATCGCCGATGACGGTGATCGTGTCCGCGCCAGCAGTCCCTTGAATGACGTCCTTGCCGGCGCTGTCGATCGTGTCGCCGAAGTCGCCGAGGATGGCGCCCGCGCCATCGACGAACTGGAAACGTCGCTCGTGCGTGGTGGCATCGATCCTCAACAAAAGATTCGAAGGCGCGAACGCGACGCCATCGATGGCGCCGCCCGCGGCTTGATCGAGAAACGCCGTCCAACCGCCGATCCAATCCGTGTCGGCGCGTTTATGCAGTCCGAGCTCGAACGCTGTCGCGAGCGTGATGCTCCAGCCCGCCGCGAAGGCACTCTCCGGTTCAGCAGCGATGAGCGCGTTGATGGCGGCAGCGTTGCGAAAGTACTGACCGTAGTCCTTTGCGACCGACACGTTGCCCAGCAGTGCCCGGGTATCGAACGTACCCTCGGCGCCGACCCCCGTTGTGGTTGCGTTCACGCCCGAGATTCGCAGCGTGCCGGCGATGGCGCGTTTGACGAACACGTCGCCGCCCACCATCTGCGGCAACAGATCCGAAAGAGCGATTGCCGAGCCGTGATTGATCAGCGAGTTGGCATCGCGCGTCCGGAAAGTGATATCGCTGTCGCCGATGCCGGTGCGATACACGAAATCTTTCTTGTACATGCCGTAGCCGCCGAGCCGGATGGCATTTGCATCCGCCACTTCGGAACCCGATGCTTGCAGCACGCTGTTCAGCAATTCGGCGACCGACGTGGCGAAGCTCCTCGCCGCGTCTTTCGAGCCGCCGCTCTTCGACCAGACATACGACACCGCGAAACGCTCGGTCGCATCGTTCCAGCCAATGTTTGCTCCCGAGCGCGGGGTGCCGCCGAACAGCGAGCCGATCAGTCCACCGACGATATAACCGACGAACGCGCCAATGGCGGCACCGATGGGTCCCCCTATGCTGCCGTAGTACAGGCCCATCTTGGCACCGGCAGCGGCGCCAACCGCGGTACCGACCGCCGAGCCGATCTGTCCGCCGATGGTGTCGAAGTGCACCAGTTCGGAAGCCAGCTTCGCACCGATGAAGTTGCCGATCAGGTTGCCGACCTGCACGCCGGCCAGCGCTTCGGGGATGCTCTTGTTGGTCGCGATGGCGGTGATCACGGCCGACAGATGCGCCGAGACCAGACTTTGACCCAGCTCCGCGACCGTGCCTTGCAGGCCCAGATCTTCGATCAACTCCGCGGTCAGATACGAAGAAATCGCGCCGACGCCCGCGCCGACCAGCGCTTGGCCGAAGTTCTCGAAGAAATTATCGAAGACGTTATGTGACAGGACCTGGCCTTGGTAAACGGGGCCGCCGTTGCGGATTGTTTGTTCCAGGTTGCGCCCGAGCGCGGACAGCAGCGCGCCGGCGCTGAGCTCAGTGAACGCATTCTCATGTAACAACGCGCGGCCCAGCGAGGACGCAAAGGTCGCACCGATGTCACCATAGCCTTCGATGCGTTTGATGTTGTCCACGTCCGTGCGCATCGCGCGACCGAACTCTTCGAGCATCTCCGCTATGCCGCGTAACGCCTGCTCGCGCTGTTCGGGCGTGAACGGCTGCGCCTGATCGGGGTTGTAAGCGATCGGCTGCAGGAATACCGCGCCGTCGCGCTGATCCTCCGGCGTGGGCCCAAGCAACAAGCGCCACGCGTTCCGGAACAAGGGCGATCGTTCTCTCGCTTCGGCAAATGCTGCATCCTGCACTTCGGTCGGCAGTTCCAGGAGCGAAACAAACGCGGCGCGCATGTCGCCGTCGCGAACCATGTTCACCAGGGTCTCGATGCCGGAGAAGTCGGCCAGGGTTTTGCCGAGCGTCTGGACAAACAACTGGCGCTCGGCCGGATCCGCCATGATGGATTCGCCGAGCGTCATCGGCTGGCCGTTCTCCTTCACCTGGTACGGCGTGCCGTCCTGATTCATGCGCGCGATGTTCCAGTAATAGAACGTACCGCCCCAGCCACCGAGATTCTGGATGCCCGCGGCATCGAACGCACCGACCAGATCGTTGGCCAGGATGACCGACATATCGGGAATGGCCCCGTTCTGCAGCACTCCCCCGACCACACGCCGAGCGATGTCGTCCGTCACGACCGTCATATCGGCGCTGGGTTTGCCGGCGATCTGCAGCCCGTTCAAGGTGTACGCGTAGATGAAGCGGCCGACATTGCCTTCGCCCTGATTGATCTTGATCGCCTGCTCGAACCAGAAGCGGGTGTTGTGGTCGATGTCCGAGCGGTTGCCGATGATGTCGTTGTATATGTATTGATAAGCGCGAAACCAGTCGCGCGCCGGCGTGGCCTGGATGTCGAGATACAAGGCATTCAGCTGATTGCGTTGTTCCGGGGTCAGCGGCACCGGGGGACGGATCGGCTCGGCCATGTCACAGTTCCTTTGTTAGATCAAAGCACGAGGTCACTCGATTCATGAGCGGGCGGACGGCGGCGAACACTCGCGGCAGATGCGCGATCGCGTCGTGCGGGAATGTGAGGCTGACGGTGTACTCGCCGCGCTTCGCCTTGCATTCCACGAACGGATTGGGCCGATCGGCTTCGAGGCCGCTGTAACGACACTGTTCGTTGTCGGGAAGGTTCAGAAACAACGTCCAGTCGGCGCTGGCGTAAGGTACGAACGGAGCGAATTCAGCCGCGGGAACGCCCGCCACGTCCGTACGCTGTTCGAGCCAGCCTTGTGAGATTTGTTTTTGCAGGTCCGCGGCGCTCGGCACGATGATGTAGCTGCCGCGGCCGATGCCGAGCGTTACGAATTGCTGGCGCCGCATATCTATCGGCCGGTGCGGCAGCTCCAGAGCGTCCGACCGGGCTTCGATCGTGACCGACAAATGTTTGACGAATGGCTGCGTGCGCACCAGGTGCCACGGCGCCGAGACGGCCTGCGCGAGGCAGGCGTCGAGCTTTGCTCGCTGCGCCGGTGAGAGAAGTTGATCCATCATCTCCTCGTGGGCTGCGGCCTCGGATGTTTTCTCCCGATCGCCGCAGGCACTCAGCACCAGCGACAGAACTGCAATTGCCGTGGCGCCTGCAATTCTGTCGCGCATCTTGGTCTAATGCGTCATCGATGTTTGCAAATGCGTTGCGACCTTTACCTTGTCGCGACGCCCGGTCGCCGGATCGGTTCGATGCAAATAGAAAGGCATATGTTTGAAAGGTCCCTGCATCAGGTCGAGCAGCATGATCTCGGACAGCTTGTTGTCCGGATTCGCAAACGGCGAGATCAGCTCCACCAGCCACACGCGGTCACCGGAGCGCCACTCCTCCGCGGCCAGTCGTTCGCCTCGCTCGAGCTTTGCTTCCGCCGCCTCCGACAGCTGCGCCCAGACCGCGACGCCGAGCGGCAGCTGCTCGAAGCCCGCTTTGTCGAGGCCGAGCGGCAGGAATTTCGCGGGATCGACATTCTGCAGTCCCGGCGTCGGGCCGAAGCGAAAAATCCGGAACTGCTCGTACAGCAGCGGCGGCAGCAGCGACCACTCGATGTCCTTGATCCTGAGCTCGCGATGCGCGGGTGACTGCGACAGCAACCAGACGATCTGTCCCAACGCTTCCGCAATGGTGCGCGGTGTGCCCGATCTGGTTTCGTTCATCGTTCCCTGCCCGCTTCCTGCAAGCGCCGCGACAGCGGCGACAATAAGAACTCAATGATGCGACGCTGCCCGGTCTTGATCTCGGCGCTGGCCGCGAAGCCAGGTTCGAGCGCGACTGGTTTCGATCCCACGTCGATCTGCGCGGCCGCGAGCTTCACCAGGCACGGAAACACCAGGCCGAGCTCCTTGTTCTCGATCGAATCGCGGCTGATGCTTTCGACGGTGCCGTTGATCACTCCGTAGCGCGTGAATGGAAACGCTTCGAGTTTGACTTCGGCGGGCTGTCCTTCGCGCACGAAACCGATGTCTTTGTTGAGCACCATCGCTTCGACGATGAGCTCTTCGCCTTTGGGCACGACCACCAGCAAAGTGTCCGCCGGCTTCACGACCGCGCCAATCGTGTGGATGGCGAGCTGTGTGACGATGCCATCGATCGGACTCGTGAGTACGGTGAGCGCCGCTTTGTCCTCGGCTTTGCGAACTTCTTCGGAACGCAACCGATAGTTCGCTTCGGCTTCGCTCAGTGCATCGAGTGCGGACGCGCGGAATTCATTTTCGAGCTTGCCGATCTGGCTGCGTACGGCGGCCAGCGCCGCGCGGTTCTTGCTCATCTCCTCCCGGCGGATCACGAGATCCTGGCGCATCCCGACCACGCGCTCCTTCACTTCCATGACTTTGAGCCGCGGTACGATGCCTTCCTTCTGCAGCTTTTCCAGGCTCGTGAGCTGATCTTCCGCCAGCGGCAGCTGCTCTTCGATCTTCGCCACTTCGGCCGTGACCATCGAAAGATCCGACTCGCGCTGCGCACGCTCCTCCTGGAGTGCGCTCACCGCCGTGCGATGTTCGGCCACCCGGGCAGCAACCAGATTGCGCTGGACCGATGCAATGTCCGGCGATGTTCCTTCGGGTGCTCGAAAGACCGCGGCCTTGCCAGCGGCAGCATCCACCAACGCCAGTGCTCGCGCCCGATCGACTTGCGCGACGAAAGAGCTGCCGCGTGCCTGGGCCATCTCAGCCTCGGTCAAGGTCGGATCGAGAACGATCAGCGCCTCGCCTGCTTTCACGGGCTGCCCATCGATCACACGAATCTCGCGTACGACGCCGCTATCGGCCGCTTGAATCAGCTTCACGCGACCGCGCGGAATGATCTTGCCTTGTGCCGTAGCGACCACATCGATGTGACCTACGGACGCCCACACCAGAGCAATCGCGACGAATGTGAGCAGACACCAAAGGATCGCGCGCCCGAGCGGGTTCGGCGGTGTTTCCAACACTTCCAGCACGGCGGGCAGGAAATCCGTCTGCTCGCGCGCGGTGGCCTTGGCCTCGCGCTGCTTCTCCAGCGTCAGGCTTTCTCGAAGCACCTGCCAATGGCGCGACATGAAACTCATGATGCGAGCCCCATCTGCTTCGCATACAGCGATGCATACCGGCCGCGCTCCGCCATGAGCTGCGCATGCGTGCCCATTTCAGTAATGCGGCCGCGCTCGATCGTCACGATGCGATCCGCCTGGCGCACGGCCGACAAGCGGTGCGCAATGATGATGACAGTGCGCCCGCGGGACATCAGCTTGAGATTGCGCTGAATGATTTCTTCGCTCTCCGCGTCGAGCGCCGAGGTCGCTTCGTCGAAAATCAGCACGCGCGGATCGATGGCGAGCGCGCGTGCAATCGCCATGCGCTGGCGCTGCCCGCCGGAAAGATTGCCGCCACGTTCGTCCACGTGGGTGTCATACGCCTCGGGCAATTCCAGAATGAACTCGTGGGCGCCGGCGAGCTTGGCGGCTTCGACCACGTGTTCCATCGACATGGCCGGATCGGCGAGCGCGATGTTTTCACGCACCGAGCGATTGAAAAGAATGTTCTCCTGCAGGACCACGCCGACCTGCCGACGCAGCCACGCGGGATCGACCATCGCCAGATCCACGCCATCGACTAGCACCCGGCCGCGCTCCGGCGTGTGCAGACGTTGAATCAGTTTCGTCAAAGTCGATTTGCCCGAGCCGGAGGGACCGACGATGCCGATCATCTCGCCCGGCTCGATTTCCAGCTTGATGTCGCTCAGCACTTCACGACCGTCCGGCGAATACCGAAATGTCACATGCTCGATCTGGATCTGGCCGCGGATCGCAGGCAGGCTGGCACGCGATGGGCTGGTCTGTGGCTCGGTCGGCGCATTCAAGATGTCACCCAGGCGATCCACGGCGATGCGCGCCTGCTGGAAATCCTGCGCGAGCTGCGCGAGCCGCAGAATGGGACCAGCGGCGTTGCTCGCGAGCATGTTGAATGCAACCAGCTCACCCACGGTCATGGTGCCCTGGATCACAAGTTTGGCGCCGAAGAACAGCAGCGCGACGGTGGACAGCTTCTGCACCAGCTCGATCGATTGCCGGCCCCAGTTGGCGAGCATCGCGGCTTCAAAGCCACTTTTCACGTAGCCGGCCAGCTGTCGCTCCCAATGGGCCTGCATTTGCGGCTCGACCGCCATGGCTTTGAGCGTTTCGACTCCGGTGACACTCTCGACCAGGAACGATTGATTCTCGGCGCCGCGCGCGAACTTCTCATCCAGCTTCCGACGCAGCAATGGCGCGACCAGCAGCACGATGGCCGAATATAGCGGCAGCGTGACGAGCACGACCAGCAGCAGCGTCGGGCTGTACATATACATCACGGCCAGGAACACGATCGCGAAGAACAGATCGATGACGACCGTCAGCGCCGAAGACGTCAGGAACTCACGAATCGTTTCCAGCTCGCGCACGCGCGCCACCGAGTCGCCCACCCTGCGGGCCTGGAAGTACGCGAGCGGCAGATGAGTCAGATGCGAGAACAGCTTCGAGCCCAGCTCAGCGTCGACGCGACTGGTCGTGTGTGCGAACAGATAGGTGCGCAGGCCGCCGATCAGCACGTCGAACACGAACACCACGAACAAGCCGATCGCCAGGATCTCGAGCGTCGTCAGGCCCTTGTGGACCAGCACCTTGTCGATGACGATCTGGAAGAACAGCGGCGAGATCAGCGCCAGGATCTGCAGGAAGAACGATGCGACCAGCACGTCGCGCAGGATGCGTCGATAGCGCACCAGCGAAGGAATGAACCAGCCGACATCGAACTTGCGCTTGCCGCCCGCAACCTGCTCGCGTGTCGTCAGCAGCACCAGTTCGCCGCCAAACGCCGCGTCAAACGACTCGCGTTTGACGGCTTCGGGACGGTCGGCGCCGGCACGAAACACCAAGGCCTTCTCACGCGAGATCTGCAACAGAACGAAACATTCGCCATCGTTGCCAGTCGCGATAGCCGGCAGCGGCATGCGTTCGAGCTGGCCGGGCTGCGCGTCGACCTTGCGTGCTTTGACGTCGAGCTTTTTGGCGAGCCGGACCAGATCGTCGAGGTCGAGCGGCTCAGAACCTTTGCCGAGCGTATGGCGGAGTTGCTCGGGATCGACGGGCCGATCCAGAAACGACAGCAACAATACAAATGATCCAAGCGCCGTGTCACGGCGTGCCTCCGGCAGTTCCCTCGTGCCGATTCCTTGCACCCTGGATCCTTTTTATTTCAATCGCGTGTCAGCCCGTCATGGCGCGACGATCACGATTCCCGCTGGCTCGGGATCATATGCAGTCGTCCGGCTGTCGGCAATGGGCGACGCGTCGTCGTGCTTCTTGACACCTCTACCGTGGCTTTGGCGCGGCGTCGGAACGTTGCCGATCCTCCGACGCCTCTTCCGGGCTCTTCTCATGCGGCTTGACCGTCGAACGAATCACCATGATCTTGTTCAATAAATCGAACCAGAACGGTGCACCCAAGGTGGCCGCGAACGCAGTGACCAGCCAGCCGAGAATCGGCCCGGCGATGGCCCACACCGGGCCGTACCAGGCGTTGGAAACATTCGGGCGCCGCCAGTCCGACCAGCCCATCGGCAAACCCAGCGACCGCAGTTGAGTGGCCGCTTCGGTGTAGGTGATGCCGGCGGCGGTGTCGTTGTGAGTTGCGTCAGCCGCCAGGGCGACGACCGTTTCGCGGGCTGCGTCGTGACGATACAAATAATCAGCGATCGCCAATGTATCGATGTTGAGACCGACGGCCAGCGCTAGTGCGATCCAGAAGATCACCCAGTGCGTGGTGCGCTTGTACCAGCCCGAAACGCGATCCATCGCGCTGTCGTACCAGGCTTCGATGTTTGCTCGCGCACGGTTCAAATCGCCTTCGGCTGCGTCGATGGCAGCCAGCAACGCACGCTGTACCGGAGGATTTTTTAAGTTACGAATGCTGGCTCGCACGGATTCCAGCGAGAGCACCGGTGAGGCCGCGTCACTGCTCGCGTCATCGGTGACCGGACCCTTCGCGGCGATATCCAGCAGCGCGATCGCAAAGCTTCCCGAAGGAATGTATGAAGGCAGCGAGCCGCCTCGCGCCAGCAGCTTCGGTTCCTGGGAACTGGGCTGCGCCGCGCCCCTGTACCCGCCCGAATACAACGCAAAAATCATCGGGTGATTGAAGAAGCTGTTGGCGAGTCCTTTGCCGTCGATATCGTGCAGCAGCTCGCGAATGCCCTGTTCCAGGTATGCCGCCCGCGTTTTCAGCAAGGCTTCCAGGCCTTCGCGAATCGCG
Source organism: uncultured Steroidobacter sp. (assembly GCA_946478975.1). The sequence continues at coordinate 15,481 of CAMLEO010000047.1, read as the reverse complement.
GAGCACACCGTGCTCAACAGCACGAATACGAACACGATTCCAATGGCCACATCGAGCATGGTCGATCCCAGCATCCCGCGCACCGCTCCATCGTTGGGTGGACTAGAGTCCCGGCGCGATACTGCGCGACCCGGCGGAGCGCTGTCCATAGCCGAAACTGCCCGCCGCGGTATAACGTAGCGGCCATGATCATTCATCTCATCGACGGCACCTACGAGCTGTTCCGCCATTTCTACGGTCTGCGCCGCTTCAACAAAGGCCAGGACCGTCCCTTTGGCGCCGTCAACGGCGTCTTGCACACCGTGCTGGAGCTGGTCGAGCAAGGCGGCACTCACGTCGGCGTCGCAACCGACCATGTCATCGAATCGTTTCGCAACTCGCTCTGGCCGGGCTACAAAACCGGCGACGGCATCGAGCCGGCGCTGTTTGCGCAGTTTCATCCGTTGGAAGAAGCGTTGGCCGCGATGGGCGTGACGGTGTGGCCGATGACGGAGCTGGAAGCCGACGATGCGCTCGCCTCCGCTGCCCACCTTGCCGCTCAGGATGCTCGCGTGCAGAAGGTGTGCATCTGGACGCCCGACAAGGATCTCGCGCAATGCGTGCGCGACGATCGAGTCGTGCAAATGGATCGCAAGGCGAAGGCCATGCGCGATGCGCCGGCCGTGGTCGAGAAGTTCGGCGTGCCGCCGGAGCGAATTCCCGATTTCCTGGCGCTGGTCGGCGATACCGCCGACGGTTATCCCGGCCTGGAAGGCATCGGCAAAGTCGGCGCCGCTCGCATGGTCAATAAATATGGCGCGATCGAGAACTTTCCGCCCGAGGTGCTCGGCGAGCGACTGGAGCTCGCCTTGCTGTTCAAGAAGCTGGCGACGCTGCGCACCGATGCGCCGCTGTTCAGCGATGTCGATGCACTTCGATGGAAAGGTCCGACGCCCGCCTTCACCGAGCTCGCCAGCAAAATCGGCGACGCGCGGTTATTGGAGCGCTGTCAGAAAGCGGCGGCGAAAGTGCAAAGTTAATTCGCCGGCCGATCGAGCGCAGGCTCCGTCGGCGGCGGCAACAGGTTCGAGGGTGTCAGGACGTTGAATGACATCTGGCGATGAATCTTCCATTGACCGCCGACGCGCTTCCAGATTTCCAGCGCCTGCCCTTTGCCCAGCACCGCGATTCTCCAGGCCACATCGCCATCGATCTCGATTTCTTTGCTGGTGCTCGTGAGCTGGCCGCGGCCATTCGTCCAAGCTTTGCGTGCGCGCATGCCAGTCATGGGCGGAGCGTTCGCGTCGATCACGACCAGATCGTCGGTCGCCAACGCGGTCAGTGCATTTGCGTCGCGAGCGTTGAAGGCCTTCACCCAAGCTTGCGCGGCTGCCTCGATGGCCGCGCGATCGGATGTTTCATTCGCGAACGTCAGCGGTGCAGCGGCAATCGCAGCGAACGCCACGATTGCCACCCAATGCGCACCGCTAACGCTCATGGTGCAATGTTACTTCCGTCTCTTCACGGCATTCACCGCTGCTTCCGCATTGATGAATCCATAGCCATCGAGCTGGCTGTAGCCCTTGCCGATCAGGTTGAAGAACTCGCCGCGGAACGGCATGCCGCCATCGAAGGTGCCGAAGAAGTTCGCGCCGCCCGGGATCAATTGTCCGGACGGAATCGACACACCGCCGCCGAGCAGGTCAGCTGAGTTGCCGCCGGCTGCCGGACTCGGACCCGCAGTGTCGGCTTCGTCGCGATCCACACCGAATGACAACAGGTCGCCGCTGCCGAAGCTGCCCGCACGGAAGTTCAGATCCAGTTGTTTCCATTGGCCAGGCAGGCCCGGAGGATCGGCCGGCAGCGAGAAGCTCGCTGTTACATCCGCCGCGCTGAGGCCGACGGTGCGTCCGACGACGAACGGTTGGCCCGGCGGCGCCGTCACCGGCGTGCCACGCTCATCGAACACGATGCCCTTCGGCGTTTGTGTCACATCGGCGCCGCTGCCGTTGATGGACAAGCTGCGCAACGAACGCACACCGAGCTGCGTCACCGTGAACACATTGGGATCGAACTGCGAAATCGAGTTCTGGTCCGCCTGCGCGTTGATGGTGAGGAAGTTGCCGAACGTCAGCGCGAAGCCCGACGAGAAGAACGGATCGAGATCGTGGCGGAACGCGCTGTCCTGCAGGATCTTGCGCATGCGATTCGGCGACACCTTGCCCGGCCCGCCCGCTGCATCGAGCACCAACGCTGCAATCGCCGCTGCATGCGGAGCCGCCGCGCTGGTGCCGAAGAAGTTCGGGAACGTGTCCGGATCCACCGCCGAGTCGGAGGTGAAGAACGTGGTGTTCGCGCCATCCATCGCGGCCATATCCGGCTTCTGCCGGATCTGCGGCGAGCGATAACGTTTGTTGTCCTGGTCGAAATAGATGGTCGACGGTCCCGGCGACGTGAACGCTTCCGGTATGAACGGCGCATAGAACGCATACGCCGCGACGCCCATCGCGCCTTGCGCCGAGTTGTGACCGTAGGTCACCGGATCGAGATAGCTGAAATATTCCTGCGGGTTCACGCCGCTGAAGCCGACGTAACGAATGCGGTCCGCAACGTTTCTATTCCTGGCGTTCGGAACGTTTGCTCGCGCAATCACCACCTGCAACTGCCCGGCCGGCATCGTCACCAGTTCCAGCGGCCGGTTGGTGAACCGGTTCTGCTCCGCCGACGCGCCGAAGAACGTGCCATCCGGGAGGAAGAACAGCAGGTTGTAATCCGACAGAACCTGCTCCACCACTTCCACCGGCTGCACGCGATACAGATAGTCGCCGAACTGCGCCGCCGAGAAGCTGTCGACGACCACCGTGTAGGTGCCGTTCACGGGCAGCTCCAGCGTCAACGATTCGGGATTGCCGCCGGCATCGACGAACTGAATTTCCTGGCCACTGGGATCGCGCAGGCTGAAAGTGAGATCGGGATTGGCCACGCCGGTCGTCGACGTATCCGCATCGACGAAGATTTCCACCAGCTGCCCGGCCGTTCCCACGAACGTGAAGCTCGACGAGCCGCCAGCGGGCACCGTGCTGACCCCAGACGCGAGCGGCGCACCGACCGGCCGCGGCGGCACTGGATCGTAGGGCTCGTTCCACTGGAGCACGATCTTGCTGCCATTGCTGAAATTCACCGTCTGCGCGATGTCCACGTCGCCCCGCGCGGCGAAGTTATGAAATCCGCCCGCGTACAACGCCGGATCGACGCCGGTGAAATCCAGGTTGGTGTTCTGCCATGACTCGGGCCTGGCCGGCACGATGCGTATTTTGGAATCGTAAGCCTGCGTCGCCGGTCGATTGCCCGCAGAAGAAAAATAAGAGATGCCTTTCGCAGCCACCTCATCGACGGCTTTCGCGACGATGCCGTCCTGGAAGAACGGCTCGTTCAGATAAACCACGTCGTCGACGATGATGTCTGCTTTGAAGCCGGACACTGCGTTCGGCGCGTCTGGAAAGCCCGCCAGCGCACGAATGTTATTGGCGAAGTTCACCTCGCCGCCGTTCGCGGTCGCAAAGCCCAGGCGCGCTTTGGGTGCAAGATCATGAACGATCTGCAGCATCGCGCGGCCTTCGTCAGTGCCGCCCGGTGAATCCTGAATCACGACCACCGGCTGAGTGTTGCCGAGCGGATTGCCCGGGCCCGGCAAGTCGCCGGTGGAAATATCCAACGCGGCGCTGTTAGGAGCTGCGTTGGTATCGTAACTGTCGGACATCACGCCGACCGTCACGCCTGCGCCGTCGACGCCGACGATTTTGTCGACCCGGTGCTGCACGATGCCCTGGCTGTCGGTGCTGCCGACGTTGGTAACAAACGGGCTGGAGGGCACGACGGCCAGCACGCCCTGTTTCTTGGCGACGCTCGCCAGCGAACCGGTCGGCACATAGGCTTCGATGACGCCGGCGCGATAACTCATATCGGTGGCGACGACTTCCACGCCGGGCATGCTCTGCAGACTCTGCAACATGGCTGCGGGCGAGCTCTTGCCGTCCAACGTGACCTTCACGAGCGCACGGCCCGCGTCGTCGAGCTGCACTGGATTGATGACTTGCGATACCGAGCGGGCGCTTCTCGCCGACGCGGGCGGTGAAGCGAATTGTTGTAAGCCGCCGCCCAGATTTGGAATGGCATCCTTCGCCAGCAGCACCGTCGGTGAAAATGTGACTATTGCGAGCGCGCCGGCCAGCAGCCGCGCACCTCCCTCACGATTCTTCTTCATGAAACAACACTCCGTGTGATCCCCATGCGGTCGGACGACGCTACGCCATCGCCCGGTGTGTTTCAATATGGGGCGATTACAAATATCCGCTCAACGCGCGCTCGGAATCCAACAGGCCGAGCTCGACGAAGCGCTGCTCCAGCTGTGCGATCGAGCTCCAGGAAAGAATCCTGGAATTGGCACGTTCGTCGGGTGGATTGCGTTCTAGCTGATCCGACCATCCGCCGCAGCCGGTGAGCGGCAGCAACGGCCGATGATGCAACCACGCGAGGCACACTTCGGAAATCGTTCCAGCGCGCCCGCCGATCACGATGCATGCGTCGCCCGCCAGTGCCATCAGAAGATTGCGAGCGTCGCCCATGCCGCTGGGAATCAACACGCTGCACGGCCAGTCTTTCAGACCGATGTCGCCGGACGGCACGATGCTGACGACCAGACCGCCGGCGGCGAGTGCTTTTTCCGCCGCGTTTCGAGTAGCGGGACTACCGCAGCCGCTCACCAGTGTGAGCCCCCGCTTCGCGAGCAACTCGCCCGCCGCACCGGCCAGCTCGAATGCCTGCGATCCCGGCTCGGCGCTGCCCAGCACACAAACCTGCTTGGCCCTGGATTTCATGGTTTCGTTCCTTCGTGGCTCGCGTCGATCTTCGGTGGGCCCGCCAGCGCCGTCAACCGACCGCGCCCGCCATGAGTTGATCCCCGACTGGTGCCGGGGCGGCGGCCGTGTCAGGTTTTAGTCAGGTCCCCTGTTTATGCTGACGCCGATGATGCTGACCCCGACTCGCGATCGCCGTCATGCGCCTGCTGCTGGTTGAAGACAATCCGCAGCTGGCACAGCTCATCCAGGAAGGATTGTCGAGCCAAGGCTTCGTCATCGATGGCTGCGGCTCGCTCAAGGACGCGCTCGCGATGCGAGCGGCGGCGAACTATGAGCTCATCCTGCTCGATCTGGGCCTGCCCGACGGCGATGGCATGGAGCTGGTGCGTCGCCTGCGCCAGGCGAACGATTCCATTCCGATCCTGATTCTCACCGCGCGCAGCGGGCTCAACGATCGTTTGATCGGGCTGGATGGCGGCGCCGACGACTATGTGATGAAGCCGTTCGAGATCGCCGAACTGGCGGCGCGCTGTCGTGCGTTGCTGCGCCGGCCGGGTGCGAGCCTCGGCGTCATCCTGCAGCTCGGCAATGTCGCCTTGGATACGACGACTCGAACCGTCACCGTCGACGAGCGGCGTATCGACATTCCCCCTCGCGAAGTTGCATTGCTGGAGCAGCTGCTTCGTCGTGCCGAGCAAGTCGTGCGGCGGAACCAGCTCGAAGAATCGCTGTACTCGTTCGGTGACGAGGTCACGCCCAACGCGCTCGAAAGCGCGGTCTCCCGGCTGCGCAAGCGATTGAGCAGCGCTGGAGCAAACGTGCTCGTGAGAACGGCTCACGGCATCGGCTACGCCATTTTCAATCAACCCTGATGTCAACGGCCCTGCCGAATCACGGCCCCAGCCTGCTGCGCCAGATCTCGCTGCGCCTGGTGGCAGCGGCGATCGTCGTGTCGCTGATCGAGATCGTCGGCGTCATCTTCATCTACAGCCGCAATCATCCGAAGCTGGCCGAGCAGTTGCTGACCCGCCAGGCGGATCGCATCTCCGCCGCTCTCGCTAACGGCGTCGACATAACAAACATCGAGCCACCGTACGGCGCGAGCACATGGAATATCGATATTGATTCGTCGGGGTCGCCAACGAACCAGGATTGGACTCGCCACTCCGAACGAGGCCGAGAAGAGATCGTTGAAGGCGCTCGCCGGTTGCCCAACGGCGCACTCGCGACGATGAGCGTGAGCGGCAATGGTCTCACGTTGTTCGCTCCGGTGTTTCTGCAGGAGGCCTATCACCACGTCATCGTGCCGGTGACGCCCGTGACCATTCTGGTGCTGCTGTTGAATGTTTACATCGTGCGCAGGATGCTCGCGCCATTGTCTGCTTCCGCAGCGGAGGTCGATGAACTCGACCCTTCGCGCATGGACACTCGCCTGTCCATTCCCGCGAATCCGCGTGAAGTCCGTGCGCTGGTCCTTGCCATCAACCGCGCGCTCGATCGGCTTCAGCAAGCGATGCGAACGTTGGAGTCGTTCACTGCCGACGCCGCGCACGAAATGCGCACACCACTGTCCATCCTGAAACTACGCATCGATACGCTCGAACCGGGGCCAATGAAAGATCGCCTGCGCGAAGACGTGGCCGCGATGACCCGGCTCGTCAATCAAATGCTCGATCTCGCGCAGGCCGACACGCTCGATGCGCAGATGAACCAGACGGTGCATTTGCCCAATCTCGCGCGGGATGTCGTTGAACGAATGTTGCCGATGGCCGTGGCGCGCGGTTGTGACATCGAGCTGATCGACCGGGGCGGCCACTCCGTGCAGGGCCATGCGGAAGCGTTGGCGCGAGTGCTCGCGAATCTCGTCGACAACGCGATTGCTCATTCGCCTCGCGATGGCCGTATCGATGTGATCGTCGGCCCGGGTCGAAGAATCGAAGTTCGCGATCGCGGCGCCGGCTTTATCGAGGAAAACGCCGGGCGCTTGTTCCAACGATTCTGGCGCGGCCCCTCGCCCGGCCACGCGGGCGCCGGCCTCGGCCTCGCGATCGCGCAGAGCATCCTGTCGAGACACGGCGCCGTCATCACAGCCAGGAACGCTGACGATGGCGGCGCCGTTTTCACCGTCCAATGGTCCCGAGAGAGCGTTACATGAGAACCGTGGGAGTGCCGGCGCTGGTCGCGGCACTGGGATTACCTCTCCAGGCGGACGGAGGCGAGATGCAGGCGACCGATACATCGCCGCTGCTGTTGAACGCCGCATACATCGGCGACGCGTGGCGCAACGTCAGCGGTGGCGCGCGTCGTGACAGCACCTATCTGGACAACTTCGACATCATTGCCACGCTCGACGCGGAGCGCGCGTTTGGCTGGACTGGCACGACGCTGCTGGTCTCCGGCCTTTATAACAATCGCTCGACGCTCTCCGATCGCATCGTCGGCGACATCCAGGCGGTCGATAACATCGATACCGACGGCGCGGCGCGCCTGTACGAAGCGTGGGTCGAACGCAAATTCGACAGCGGCGCGATGAAGCTCGGGCTGATCGATCTCAGCAGCGAATTCGACGTGAACGAAACCGGTGCGCTGTTCCTCAACAGCTCACATGGCACCGGCCCGGACTTCAGCCAGGTCGGCGAGAACGGTCCGGCGATCTTTCCGATCACTGGCTTCGGCGTGGTGACACGCATGAATCTCAGCGAACGAACACAACTGCGGCTCGCCGCCTTCGAAGCCACCGTCGGCGACCCGAATCATCCGCGCCGGACCACCCTCGACCTGGAAAGCGACGAAGGTGCGTTGCTGGTCACTGAGCTGGACTTCCGGCCCACGGAGTCCACGCGCACCATGCTCGGCGTGTGGCGTCACAATGGACGCACCAGCGATCTGGCCGATCCCGAATCGCACCACCGCGACGAGTCGGTGGGTTTGTATGCTTTGGCCGAAGGAACATTGCTGAGTGCCGGCGACCATGCGCTCGAGGGCTTCGCTCGCATCGGTGTCGCTGACGCGCATGTTCATCAAATCGCGCGTTATCAAGGCGTGGGCCTCGTTTGGTCCGGACCGATGTTTGGCAGCAGCGAACGTGAAGAACAACTCGGCCTTGCCGTGGGCATGATCACGAACAGCGGCACGTTCCGTCGCGTGCAGGCGGAGCTCGGGTCCAATTTTGAACAGCACGAGACGACGGTCGAACTCACTTATCGCGTACGGGCAACGCCGTGGCTCGCGCTGCAGCCGGACGTTCAGTACATCGTCAACCCCGGCACCGATCCAACATTGGACGATGCATGGGTGGTTGGTCTGCGCTTCGAGTTGAACTGGAGCAGCGAACCCGGTTGATCGCCTGTGCGACCAGGTTACGGCCCCCTGCACCCCCTCTGTGGAGGGGCGCGAGCCCCGCTCCCCCGCGCGTACAGTCTGTAGGAGCCTGCGGTCACCTGACCGACGGGACACAACGGATTGGCCTGACTACGGAGAGAAACATGGTCAAGACCTCGGGGGGGATCGCCCGGATCGGGCGATGGCTGGCTGCGGGCAGCGCTTTATTGATGACAGCGATGCTCTCGCCGACGGCGCTCGCCGCGCCTTCGTTCGTAACCTTCGAAAGCGGCCAGGTGCGGCCGCTCGCGCTATCGGCCGACGGCTCGCGGCTGTTCGCCGTCAATACACCGAACAATACATTGGTGATTTATAACATCACGCCGTACGGCATCAGCAAACAGGCCGAAGTCTCGGTGGGCCTGGAACCGGTGGCGGTTGCGATCCGCAACAGCAGTGAAGTGTGGGTCGTGAATCATCTGTCCGACAGCGTCAGCGTCGTGGCTGTATCCGGTACGCCGCGAGTGACACGGACGTTGCTCGTTGGCGATGAGCCTCGTGACATCGTGTTCGCGGGAACCGGCGGCCGGGCGTTCATCACCACCGCGCATCGCGGACAACAGCGAACGGATGCTTCCATCGCCGCTGTGCCCGGTGCAGGCGACCCGCAACTCACCACGCCGAGCGTGGGTCGCGCCGACGTGTGGGTGTTCGATCCCAGCAATCTCGGCGCCACGGTCGGCGGCACGCCGCTCAAGATCATGACTTTCTTCAGCGACACGCCGCGCGCCCTCGCTGTCAGCCCGGATCGCAAAACGGTTTACGCCGCGGCGTTCAAGTCCGGCAATCAAACGACGACGGTGTTCGAGCTGATGGTGTGCGACGGCTTCGATCCCAACACACCGTGCACTTTCGCGGGCAACACTTTGCCCGGCGGCAATCCCGGCCCGTCCACCAACTTCGAAGGCAAACACGCGCCGGAAACGGGTTTGATCGTGAAGTTCAACCAGGCGTCCGGCCATTGGGAAGATGAGCTGGGCCGCAACTGGGACGCCGCCGTGCGCTTCCGCCTGCCGGATCAGGACGTGTTCTCCATCGATGCCAATGCGCTCACCCAGAAGGCTTCGTTCTCGCATGTCGGCACCACGCTGTTCAACATGGTGACCAACCCGCGCACTGGCAAGCTGTATGTTTCCAACACCGAGTCCATCAACAACGTACGCTTCGAAGGGCCGGGCGTGGTCGGCGGCCATACGGTGCAAGGTCACCTGGCCGAGACGCGCATCAGCGTGATCTCCGGCACGACGGTGACGCCGCTGCATCTGAATAAACACATCAATTACCACATTCTCGCCAACGATCCGGGCTTCGATCCGTCGATCAAAAATCACAGCTTGTCCACGCCGACGGAAATGGTCGTCAGCCGCGACGGTCGCAAGTTGTATGTCGCCGCGTTCGGCTCAAGCAAAGTCGGAGTGTTCGATACGGCCTCGCTGGAAGCGAATACGTTCGATCCGACCACCGCGAGCGCCAATTACATCGACGTGAGCGGCGGCGGCCCGAGCGGCCTGGCGCTGGATGAATATCGCAATCGTTTGTATGTGATGACGCGCTTCGACAACGCCGTGAAGGTCGTGAACCTCGCGACCAAGACGGAAGTGGCGACGCTGCCGCTGTTCAATCCTGAGCCGGCAAAGGTCGTGAATGGCCGGCCGCTGTTGTACGACGCGAAGGAAATGTCCGCGAACGGCGAAGCGGCGTGCGCGAGCTGTCACATCTTCGGCGACAACGACGATCTGGCCTGGGATCTCGGCAATCCCGATGATGTCGTGACCAGCAACCCGATTCCGATTCGCCTCGGCTTCGCGGCGCTCGCCACGCAGCCGAACATCAATGGCACGGGCGTCGTCAACGAGTTCCATCCGATGAAAGGGCCGATGACGACACAGACGCTGCGTGGCATGCGCAATCACGGCGCCATGCATTGGCGCGGCGACCGTTCGCACGGCTTCTTCGGCACCGACGCGTTCGATCCCGAGCTGTCGTTCAACAACTTCGTGGTCGCGTTCGACGGGTTGGTCGGGCGCGCGGTACGTCCGGATCTGCCGACCATGCAACGCTTCACCGACTTCCAGCTGGAAGTGCAGCTGCCGCCGAATCCGGTGCGCAACCTGGACAACTCATTCACTGAAGCACAACAGCGTGGTCATGACTTCTTCACCGGCACGCGCCGCTCCGATGGCGCTCCGCCGGCCGCAGGCCCGGGCACCGGCTTCCAGTGCGAAGGCTGTCACCGCCTCGATCCGTCGCAAGGGTTCTTTGGCACCGACGGCCAGGCGAGCTTCGAAGGTCTGCCGCAGATCGTGAAGATTCCTCACCTGCGCAATGCCTATACCAAGGTGGGAATGTTTGGTTTCCCCGGCATGCCGTTCTTCACCACGCCGGACACCGGCAACATGGGCGACCAGATCCGCGGCTTCGGTTATCTGCACGATGGCTCGATCGACACGGTGTTCCACTTCCTGTCGGCGGTGCTGTTTGCGCCGACGCCGGAAGTCGGCTTCCCCGCTGCGACGTATGAGCAGACGCGACGCGACGTGGAAAGCTTCATGCTCGCGTTCGAGGCGGACATCGCGCCCATCGTTGGTCAGCAGGTCACGCTGACGAAGACGAACGGCTCGATCGTCGGGCCGCGCATCGATCTGCTGCAGGCCCGGGCTGCGGCGCCGTTCACGTCCAAGCTGTTCGGTGGCACCGTCACTGAATGTGACTTGGTGGCGAAGGTGTCGATTGCCGGTGCGCCGCTCGGGTTCTTGTATAACGCGAGTACCGATTCGTTCGTACTCGCGGGCGGCAGTGCTGGCATTCCGGACTCGTTGTTCCGGGCCCTGGCGTTGATTCCTGGCCAGGAAATCACATTCACTTGTGTGCCGCCGGGATCCGGGGCGCGCATCGCCGCCGTGCCCTGATGTTTCCAGGCGGGCCTGTCCTTCTGGGGCAGGCCCGTCCTGTCAGGGTAGAAAAACGCTGAAGCGGCTGCCGCCACTTTCAATCGCAGCGTAAGTAACATCACCGCCGTGCGCGCGAGCAATTCGCCGCACGATGGCCAGACCCAAACCAAATCCGCGTCCGCCCTGACGCGCACGATAGAACGGCTCGAAGATGCGCTCACGATCGGCTTCGGCGACGCCATCACCGTGGTCCTCGACGATTATTTGCTTCATATCCGCTGTATCGACGCTGACCTGGATGCGTGTCGCGCCTCCTCCATGCTGGCGCGCGTTGTCGAGCAGATTGCGAACCATGCGCCGGAGCAAAGCCGGGTCGCCATGAATCGTCGTCGGCTGCCCTTCGACGGCGACATCGAAGTACGCCGCCTCCTCCGCCGCCAGCGCCAGCAGATCGACTTCCTCAGAACGCTCCAACGTTTTCAGCGCATCGAGACGGCTGGCGAGCAGCATCTCCTCGATGAGCGCATCCAGTTCCCCGATACTGCGCGTCAATTCATCACGCACAGATGAATCGGAGCCGCCGGCCAAACGTTCGATGCCGAGGCGCACCCGCGCGAGCGGTGTGCGCAACTCATGTGAGCAATTCGCCAGCAACAACTTGTGAGATTTCACCAGCTCTTCGATCCGTTGCGCCGACTGATTGAAACTACGCGCGAGCGCCGCGACCTCATCTTTTCCTTCGACTGGGACGCGCGTTGTGAGATCGCCCTCGCCGAGCTGCTCGACGCCGATCTGCAAACGTTGCAGCCGACGCGTCAGCCTTCGCGCAATCGGGTAAGCGCCGAGTGCGAACGCGAGAATCACCAGCACCGGAATCGCGAAGACGCGCCAGCCAATGTGAGCAGGCGGACGAGGATGCCGCACGACCAGGCGCCTGCCGTCATCGAGAGGCAGCACCCAAAGCGGGCCGCCGTGAACCATGGCCCAACCCGAAGTCGCCGCCTGGTGTCGCGGCAGCCGGGGAATGTTTCCAGCAGCCGCCAACACGCGCCCCTCGGAGTCATACAGCGCGAGGTCCACTTTCAATCGCTGATGCAAGTCATCGACCACGCGCTGCTGTTCCGCCACTGGTGCCGACGCCGGCGCCAGCATGCCCTGCGCGAACTGAGCGACCGCATTCGCGCTCCACGTGTCATCGCGCCAAGAAGCGGTCACGCTCCAGAAGATCGCGCTCGCGACCACAAAAATTGCGAGTGTCGCGAGAATCGACAGGTAGAACTGAACGTGCAGTCTGCGCATGCGAGATCAGAGGCGGTCTTGTTCTTTCGCGAACACGTAGCCAGCGCCGCGAACGGTGAGAATGCGCCGCGGCTTCTTCGGATCGTCTTCGATGGCGGCGCGAATACGTGAGATGTGCACATCAATCGAGCGATCGAACTCCTCCAACGCATGACCTTTGGTCAGATCCATCAGCGTATCGCGGGAGAGCACCCGACCGGCTCGCTCCGCGAGAGCGAGCAACAATGTGTACTGATAGCCGGTCAGCGATTTTTCTTCGCCATCGAGACGAATCTGTCGCGCGGCCCGGTCGATCTCCAGTCGGCCGAAACGCAGCAGATCCTCGGGAGCTCGATCGCGTTGCCGACGCAGAATCGCCCGCAGCCGCGCCAACAATTCACGCGGCTCGAACGGCTTCGGCAAATAGTCGTCCGCTCCCAACTCCAGGCCGATGACCCGGTCGAGCGGATCGCCGCGCGCCGTCAGCATCAGCAGCGGAATCGTCGACTTCGCCCGGATCCGCTTGCACAGATCCAGGCCATCGGTGTCCGGCAGCATCAGGTCCAGGATCACCGCATCGAAATCTTCGGTTTTCAGGCGCCGCTCGGCCTCCTCGCCAGTCCCGGCAATGGCCGGGCGAAAGCCCGCCTCACCCAGATAGTCCGCGACCATCCCGGCAAGGCGGGCATCATCTTCGACCAGCAGCACGCGAAAGCTCATATGCGAATGGTGCCTTCAGCCTCCGCTGTGGCGCCAGTGCCGATGTTCCTCGATGTGCTCGGCCAAGGCTGTCCGCTGCTCCGGCGTCAGCACTTCGGCGGCATCGGCCACACCTTGCAGGATGCGCTTGGACGCTTCATCGGCAAGGCGCAGTTCTCCGACTCGAACCGCTTCCAGGCGTTCGCGATCGATGGTCGGGGCGGACAGGATGTCGTGCAGCTGTTTGCGAGCCGCGAAATGCTGATCCGCGAGCGCATGCACGTCGGTGGCGGCCGACTGCAGGATCTTCGTCACCTGCGCCTTTTGCTCGGCCGTCACATCCACGTCCGAGAGCGCATACTTCACGCCCAGCGCCACGTGATCGGCGATGAATTCATCGCTCATCGGGCCGTGATGCATCCAGCCGCCGGCATTGCGAGCATAGGCAACCGCCCCGCCCGTCAGCACCAGCACGCCGGTCGCGATGCCCGCGATGATCCAGCCGCGTTTGGAACTACTCATTTGGAAACCTCCGCTTGGTGATTGGACGGTGATCACTGTGCGGCAGCGGCGTTTCCCCACCATCAACTGTTTGTAAAGTTGTGTAAATCAGCCCCGCGACACCGAGGGCGGACGGCCATCCACCAGGCGCAGCTCCTGCGCCCGAAACACTGCTTCCATGCGCGTGCTCACCCCCAGCTTCGCGAACACGTTCTTGAGATGCCATTTCGTCGTCAGCAGCGTGATGTTGCTGCGTTCGCTGATATCTCGATTGCTCAAACCCAGCGACACCAGCTTCAGCAGATCGAGCTCTCGCTGCGTCAACGAGGCTTCGGTCTGCGCCGTCGCCATTTCTTTGTAAGGATCGAGGGCGAGCACGTCCTGGAAGCGTTGGAAATATTCCGGCGACGGCAATCGCATCACGCGTGACCGCTTGATCGCCGCGGCAAAGGTCTTCGGCAATCCGAACACATCGTCGAATACCGCGCGACTGAAGCCTCGGTTCTCTGTCAGCGAGAGCGCGTGATTGATCCAGTGAAACGCAGTCTCCTCGTCGCGCGCCTGCCAGTTGCACGTGGCCAGCGTCGCTTCTAAACGGATCTGGCCATAAACATCGCCCGCAGACTCGGCCTGCTCACACAGATGCAGCAGCTGCTCGGCGGCGGCATCGAATGAGCCGCGATGAATCAACACCGCAACTCGCGACAATGCGAAATCTTCCCAAGGCTGATCGCGCTCGCTTTGACCGAACTCTGCCAGCACCGCCAGCGCACGCGCCGGCTGTTCTTGCAGCAGGTGAATACGCACCTTCTCGAAACATACGCGGGCAAGCAGCCGCTGGCAGTTACTGCTTTCCAAGACACTGTGCAAATAATCGAGCAGCCGAAGCGCGTCGCCGTACTTCCCCGCTGCACATTTCAAACGCGCAGCGACGACGTGAGCGACCGTGAGATTCTCGAGCGTCGGCGCGATCGACACCAGTGGCAGGACCTCGCTGCACAGAGCTTCGGCCTGCTGCAAACGATTGTGATGATAGTGCACGGACGCCGCTGCCGTCGTCGCAGTCACCCAAATCGGATTGCGCCGCCCTGCCCGGGTTCGTGCATAGAGCTGCATGCACGTTTCCGCTGCTTCTCTCGCGTGACCTTCGGCGCGATCGATCAACATCAATACGACCGACGCTTGTGCCGACGCATACAGGTGCTGAGTTCCCGCGAGCAGCTCACGGCCACGCAGCGCCAGTCGCCGAGCCGCATCGAATTTTCTGTCCACCAACAGCTGATACGCAGAAACATTGAACAGATTGGCAGTGAGATACGGATCGTCGGCGACGCTCAATGCTTCCACGTGATGCGCTGTCACGTGCACGCCCGCGTCAGTCAATATGTCCAACATCAGTTGCAATGCCGGCAAGGCACGCGAGTCCGCCGGCTCTTGCGCTGCAAGAGCGGCGGCGAGCAGATCTGCGCGCGCTCGTTCGAACCGTCGAGAAAAGATCAGGCTGATCAAATGCGCGTCGCGCACGGCGACACAATTCATGATCTCCGCTGAGTCCAGGCGCGAGGTCCAATGCAATACTTCCGGGAACTCTCCGGTCCGCAACCACACCGGCGCACAGCGAGCGACGACTTGCACGCACCATTCGCGATCTTCGGTGGCAAACGCGTGTTGAAGCGCTTCGCTCGGCAGTTCCTGGTCGGCAAACCACCGGCTCGCGATTCGATGCAGATGTGTCACGCGCTCGGGCCGCAGCTTGCGCAGCTGCGAATCCAGAAACTCGCGATACAACGTGTGATATCGAAACCAGCGATGCTGGCCGTCCAGCGGCTGCAAGAACAGCTGCAAGCGGTCCATCTCTTCTAATGAGCGCGCCGAGCCCGGAGCATCCAACAA
>CAMLEO010000046.1 GCA_946478975.1 uncultured Steroidobacter sp. | reverse complement strand
CGCTGGCTGGAACAATGGCTGCCCCACTCCACGTGGTTCCTGCTGGCCGCAACTGCGATGGCGGAGACCGCGCCAAAGAATGCCGTTTCTTCCGCAGCTCCCGAGCCGATCCTGTTCGACGATTTCAGTCACAAGTCGCTGGACGCCTTCAAGCAAGGCGGCTGGATCGTGCGCTCGGCGGCCGGCTGGCCCGGCATCGAAGGCGCCACGTGGAACGACGCGATCGCTTTCATCGACGACGACCATCAGCCCGGCAATCGGCTGGTGCGCATGATGGCCAAGACCGACGGCCGCACCACTCGCCAGGCGCAATTCTGTCATCAACGAAAATATCTCGAAGGCACCTACGCCGCGCGCGTGCGCTTCAGCGACAAACCCGTCTCGGGGCCGGACGGCGATCAGGTGGTCGAGACGTTCTATAACATCGCGCCGCTCAAAGCCTCGCTCGATCCCGACTACAGTGAGCAGGACTTCGAATATCTTCCCAACGGCGGCTGGGGCGGCACCGACCTGGCGATGCATACCACCACGTGGGAAACGTTTCGTCTGGAGCCGTGGGAACAAGTCAGCGCATCGAGCGCAAAGCGCGGCAGCCTCGATGGCTGGCACACGCTGGTGATGCAGGTCAAGAAACCCGAGGTGCGTTACTTCCTCGACGGCCAGCTCATCGCCACTCACGGCGAGCCGTATTTTCCCGAAGACCATATGTCCATCAACTTCAATCTCTGGTTCATTCGCGAAGGCCTGATCAAATCGCAGCAGGAGCGCGTCTACCACGAAGATGTGGACTGGGTGTTCCACGCGGCCGGGCAATCGCTGTCTCCGGCCGCTGTCGATCAACGCGTGAAGGACCTGCGCGCGGCAGGCGTTGCGTTTCGGGACACGGTGCCGGCCACACAGCCGGCACTCGCGTCACCTTGCGATTTCTAACCTCATTACCAGGTGTACAACCCCGCCCACGGATACGTGCCGCCCGACACGGAGAAGTAATAGTAACCGTCGGACGAGCGCGTCAATGGCATCTGGCCGCACGTGCGTGCGTCGCCACCGACCGTCACGGTTCGTCCGTCGAAGTTATAACAACCCCAGCCATTGATGGTTGCATTGGTGCGATAGCAGACGGCACCGGCTGTGTTGAAGTTGCCCGAGTTGCCGGAGAACGTGACCGGATTCGAGCACGTGCCGCCAGTGCCACCGCTGGTGTTGAACGTCGCGGTGACAGCGCGTGCGGCCGTCATCGACACCGTACACGTTGCAGTACCGCTGCATGCACCACTCCACCCAGCAAACGTTGAACCGCTCGCTGCCGTCGCAGTGAGAGTCACCGATGTGCCGCTCGAATAGCTCGCGTTGCAAGTCGAACCGCAACTGATGCCGGCCGGCGATGACGTGACTGTGCCGCTGCCTGTGCCCGCCTTCGTCACAGTCAGAGCAAACGTCGCACCTGAGCCGTTGAACGTCGCAGTCACCGAACGCGCGGCCGTCATCGACACAGTACACGTTGCAGTACCAGTGCACGCGCCACTCCACCCTGCGAACGTCGAACCGCTCGCTGCGGCGGCAGTGAGCGTTACGGATGTGCCAGTCGAGTAGCTCGCACTACAAGTCGAGCCGCAATTGATCCCGGACGGCGATGATGTGACGGTTCCGCTGCCCGTGCCTGCCTTGGCAACACTGAGCGTAAAGCTGTTCGGATTGCTGACGCCGGCGCCCCGCTTCACAGCGTCGAGTGCCCCTTGATCGATTACCGCTCCGCTGCTGCGATTGAACAACGCAAAACCGTTGGTCTGGCTCGGCAGCACACCGTTATCCCAATAGAACGTCTTGATACCGTTCGTAGCAGCGGCGCGATTGACATATTCGAGGTAATACTCGCGCGACGGCAGATTCAGATTCGGCCGCACCGCGACTCCGTATTCGCCGATGATGACCGGAATGCCTTGCGCGACCCACTTGGCCCGCACCTGAGCAAACAAGTCGTCGTGGTACGCCTCCTGCGCCCAGGAGCAGGCGCTCTGCGCCGGATACGGCGAGCCCCAATACAAACAACTGCCGCTGGGGTTCAGCGTGTAGTCGTACGGATCGTAATGATGAATCTCCACGATCAGCCGGTTCGCGATCGTGTCCGATGGCATCGAGAAATAATTCAGCCCGTGCCACGCGTTGGTGTTGTACGTCTGCACCACCAGCGTACGAGACGCATTGTTCCCACCGGTCGCACGCACGGCGTCGACGAAAGTTTGGTTGTACGACTGCTGCACGGTGATGTGCTCGCTCGTCGGCGTGCCGTAGTCGGCGTGAACTTCGTTGGTTCCCGCAAACAGCATGCGCTCGTTGTAGTTCTTGAAAGTATTGGCGATCTGCGTCCAGTAGGCGCGTTGTTTCTGATTGACCGCCTGCTGATACGAGTACAGCGGATGCTCCTCGAGCCAGCCGCCATCCCAGTGGATGTTCAGGATCACATACATTCCCTGCCCATACGCGTAGTCGACGACTTCCTTGACGCGCGCCATCCAGGCCGCGTCGATGGTCATCGTCGATTGATTCGCGTGGCAGTCCCAGGCAGCGGGAATGCGAACCGCGTTGAAGCCGGCGGCTTTGACGGCGTTGATCAGCTGTTGACTGACCATCGGGTTGCCCCATGCGGTCTCACCGCATTGAGCTTCCATGGAATTTCCGATGTTCCAACCGATGGTGATCGGAGCTGCAACCTGCGATGCCGGCGGCAATGTTTGAGAGAATGCAGCGAGCGGCGACAACAGCAGAGCGGCCATGCAAAGACGCATGGCATGTCGATACAACCCAGCCATGGGACCCCCTTTCCGTGGACGATTTTTTCAATCCTGCTCGAATGACAGCGCTAGTAATACTGCAAATCAATTTCTCGGACAAGTCGGAACCGGCCGAATTGACCGGTGTCGTCCGCGGTCATTCAGGAAGGGATTCAGCCAGTCGCTTCGACGTCGGCATCGCCATGTAACGATGTGTCGGAGTCTTTTTGCGAGGCCAACTGCGAAGCGCGATACGCCGTCGGCGAGGTGCCCGTGCGTTTACGAAACAACCGCGCGAAATAGGATGGATCGTTGAATCCTGCCATCGCAGCCACATCGCTCACCGCCACCTGGGCGATGCCGAGCAGCCGTTTCGATTGCACCAGCCGGCATTCGCTCAGGAAATCACGGAACGTCACGCCGTGGGCCGCACGAAATGCCCTGCTGAATTCGAACTGCGACATGCCGCATTCCTTCGCGACTTCCTGCTCGCTGATCGGCTGCGCATAGTTCTTCTCTATATAACCGAGCACGCTGTCCAGCTTGCCGCGCGAATTCCGTTTCGAGTGATATCGAGTTTCGTCGGGAATGCTGTCCGCTCCCGTCGCATTGTTCCGCGTCGACTGATTGCGCCGCGCTTCGAGCACCGGCGACAGGCGCTGCACGCAGCGGAGAACGTCACGTGCACTCAGCGGCTTCATCAACACATCGAAGATGCGTGCGCGCAGGGCCCACAACACGACGTCGGCCGACTGTTGTGACATCAGCATGATGATGGGCACGGACGGAAACTTGCCCTTGGTGTCCGCCATGAACTTGAGGCAGTTCATGTCCGGGTGATCCAGATCGAAACAAATCACATCCGCAGTCGAGGCGAGCGACAGGGCCGTCCACAAGTATTGCTGATCGGTGGGCCGCACATCGCAATGGCGGGCAAACTCCGCGGAGGCCGCAGAGCTGCGCGCGCCGCAGCACAAGTCCACCCATAACAACATTCCGACAGCCTCCCCATTGCGGCCAGAAGAATTGCAGAACGAGCTCAGCCTACGCGCGGTGAAATATTTCTTTCGTGAATTGCATCACTTTGCGTTCGGCAGTCACCGGCAGGCGCTATTTGATTCCTGTTTTGCCTGACTGCGCACTGTGGTGACCACGTAGCGGCTGTGAGCTGCGACACACACCGGCGTGATTTCCGCAAGAACGTCCTAGCCGCCAGCAACAACGTCCGCGCGACTCGCAGCGCAATTCCCGGAGAGTCCACCTCACCGCACTGGCGGTTGAAGCAAGGGGTTTGCATCCGGCCCTTTTCTCCGGGTGAGTACTTAGTTGAGGAATCAACCTATGAAGAGTCTGAAACAAGCCGTGATGAGTTTCATCCGCGAAGAAGAAGGCCTGACGGTGGTCGAGTATGCCGTTGCCGGCGGCCTGATCAGCCTGTTGGTGATCACCGCGTTCACGGACCTGGGTCGAACGGTCGCACGCATCATCGCCGCGCTCGCGGCCCAGCTGGGCGGCCCGTAATCGCTGGACCGATTCCAGCGGAGAGCACTGCCCGCGGGTGCTCTCCTCATCCCCACGAGGTCCACTCAAATGCCAGCGCCCACAGACGTACTCCACGCCACCCTGATCGTCTTCGTAGTGTCGCTGGCATTCATCGATTGGCGCACTCACCGCATTCCCAACGTGTTGTGCGCCGTCGCAGCCATCTTCGGACTGATGCTGCAGATGTGGCTGCATGGCGAAGCCGGACTGTTCAGTGCCCTTGGCGGCGCCGCAGTCGGCTTCGCCATGTTTCTTCCGTTTTATGTCTTGCGAGCCTTCGGCGCCGGCGATGTGAAAGCGATGACGACAGCCGGCGTGTTCCTCGGCGTGCAGAGCACGGTGCTCGCTGTCGGCCTGACCCTGATCGCCGGAGCGCTGCTCGGTCTGCTGATGTTGTGGCACAAGCCCGCGTACGCCAGTGCAACGCTGCACCGGCTGATCGGGATGCTGCTCGCCCCGGCCGCGACGGTTCGGGAGCGCCAGTCCAACCGATCGACGGATTCCAGGCTGCGCTTTCCATACGGCATCGCCATCGCTTGCGGTGTCGCCATCGCGCTGATCATCAAAACCCACTGAGCTCACAGGACGACAGATTATGTCGACAGCCTCCACGCCAGCACCGCAGAGCGATGACAGCAGTTTTGAAATCATGCACGTCGCGCCGCGTCCGCAAACACTCGCCGCGACCGGCCTGCCCACGTCGTTTCTGTGCGAGCTGATCGAGAAACACTTGTTCGAAGGCGGCGTGCTGTCGATGCGCGATCTGGTGGTCCGCACCGCGCTGTCGGGTCGCCTGCTGGATGAACTGCTCGGATTCCTTCGCAAAGAAGGACGGATCGAAGTCCGTGCTCAGCAGGGCGAGCAGCAAGGCCTGGGTTATGCCGTAACGGAGCGCGGTCGTGGCAGCGCGATGGCGTCATTGATGGTGAGTGGATACGTCGGCCCCGCCCCGGTACCGCTGGCTCATTACAACGAAGTGGTGCGCCTGCAATCCGTGCGCGGACAAAAAGTGACTCGCGAACGCATGACTGCTGCCTTCGCCGATACGGTGCTCGATCCGGCGATGCTGGATCGACTCGGGCCGGCACTCAACTCGGGCAAAGCAATTTTTGTCTACGGCGCGCCCGGCACGGGCAAGACATTTATCACGCAGCGCCTGGCGCGGCTGTTTGCGGACACCTGCCTCATCCCGCACGCGATCGCGATCGGCGACACCGTCATTCGCGTCTTCGATACCAGTGTCCACCATCAGTTCCAGGACAGCTCGCCGGTCGTGATGCTGAATCGAGGTCACGATCCACGCTATGTGCTGTGCAAGCGACCGCTCGTGATCACTGGCGGCGAGCTCACGGCGGACATGCTCGAAGTGCAGTTCGATCCGGCGTCGCGCCAGTACCGGGCGCCACTGCAGGTGAAAGCGAACGGCGGCATGCTGATCCTGGACGATCTCGGCCGCCAGCGCGTTCCGCCAACGACGGTGCTGAATCGCTGGATCCTGCCGATGGAAGAAGGCATCGACTATCTGAGCATGAGCACCGGGCAGCACTTCCGCACGCCCTTCGACGTGATCCTGGTGTTCTCGACCAACCACAAGCCGCAGGACCTGGTCGACGACGCATTCCTGCGTCGCATTGGTTACAAGATCGGCTTTCACGCCCTCGATGCCCAGCAGTATCACTTGATCTGGCAACGGGTGTGCGAGACCAACGGCCTGCGTTACGAGCCGGCGATCTGCCAGTTCATGATCGATTGCTTGTATTCGCGCAATAGCACGCCGCTGCTGCCGTGCCACCCGCGCGACCTCATCGGCATGGCTCTGGATCGGGCCATTTACCTCGGCGAGGGCGAGTGTCTGAGCACCCATGTCCTGAGATGGGCCTGGGACAACTATTTCGTATCTGCGTCATGAGTGACGCATCTGTGGAACCGCGGAGATCGCAAAGATGAAACGTCGTGGCGTATCGATGGTATTGCTGTCGCTAGTGTTCGGTGTCGCGGCGGCATGGGCAGCCAAGAGCTGGGTGGAGCAACGCGCTCGAGCCAATGCGCCGGACGCCGGCTCGACGGTCGTGCTGGCCGCGATGGAAATTCCCTACGGAACCAAGATCGAGGGACGGCACGTCAAGGTCATCACAGTGCCCAGCGGCACACCGCTGGGCAATCATTTCAGCAACATTGCCGAGATCGAAGGACTCATCTCCACGCAACGCGCATTGAGCGGCGAAGTCCTGCTCAAGGAACGTTTCACCAAGGCTGGCGCCGGCAGCACGCTGGCGGCGCTGATCAAGCCTGAAATGCGCGCTGTCACGGTGCGTGTCGACGACGTCGTGGGCGTCGCTGGTTTCCTGTTGCCGGGCAACCACGTCGACGTCGTCGCCGCGCGCAAGGTGAACGATCGCGCCACCACCGAAACCGTGCTGACTAATCTCAATGTGCTCGCAGTCGACCAGACAACGAGCAATGACAAGAACGATCCGGTGGTAGTGCGCGCCGTAACGCTGGAAATGACGCCGCAGGAAGCGGAGGTTCTCGTCAAAGCGCGCGAGGAAGGACGCATCCAGCTCACGTTGCGCAACCCGGCGGACGAGACGAACCCGCAACTCGTCGCGACGCCAGAACCGGCACCCGCGCCCGCACTGGAGCCGGCGAAGCCCATTCGTCGCGCACCGCCTCCTCGCCCGGCCGCTGCGCCGAGCGTCACGATTATCCGCGGCACGCTGGTCGACAGCGAGCGGACCAGTTCCTGAAGCTCGTGTAACAACCCATCATCCATCTCGACTCTGCAAACGGACCCGCTATGCATCCAACAAGCCCGACATCGACTGTGTGTGCGCTGCTGCTGGGACTGACCGCCGCGACCGCCTCGGCTGTGGTTCAAGCTCAGGGAACGACGCAGGAAACATCCGACCAGGTCATTCGCGCCACGCGCAGCACCACTTTCAGCGTGCCGATATACAAAAGCCGCGTGGTCGACCTGCCCGGCCCGGTCAAACGGGTCTCCATCGGCAATCCCGATATCGCCGACGTGCTGTTGTTGGGCGATGACGGACTGTACGTGCTCGGCAAGGACCTGGGCGCGACCAACGTGATGTTGTGGGATCGCGAGGACCGGCTGGTGAGTGCGCTCAACATCACCATCACTCACGACCTGGACAGCCTGAAGAAACAAATCATGACCGTGCTGCCGGGGGAGCCCATCGAGATGTGGAGCGCGCAACGAAACATCGTGCTCTCCGGGCAGGTCTCCAGCACGGCCAAGATGGACGCCGCGCTCCAGGTCGCCAAGGCCTATTTGCAGCAGGCGGCAACCGCCAAGGAAAAGATCATGTTCAAGGAGCAGCAAGGCGGCGGCAACGAAGACAAGAAGGCCGGCGAGGTCATCAATCTCATGACCGTCGGCGGCGCCAATCAAGTGATGTTGCAAGTGAGGATCGCGGAAGTAAATCGCGACGCGATCAAGAATCTCAACACACAAATGAGCGCCATCAATCTCAGTGGCAAGTGGACGACGGGTGGTGCGAACGGCGGCGCCACCTTCCCCGACGTGCACGTCGAGCCTGGCGACACGCGCATCCCGATCTTTGCGGACCCTGCCCACAATCCGATGGGGCCGGTGTACGACGAGTTCCTGCCCAGCACAGCGACGATCTCTCATACCGGCCTGTTCGCGAGTTTCCTGAGCAACGATTTTCTGGCGAACGTGGTACTGGATGCCTATCAAACGCGCGGCCTGGCGAAAATCCTCGCGGAGCCGACCCTCACGACCCTGTCGGGACAGGATGCGCAGTTCCTCTCGGGCGGCAGCTTTCCGATTCCAGTGGCACAGGAGAACGGCCGCACCACCATCGAGTTCAAGGATTTTGGTGTGAAGCTGTCGTTCACGCCGCTGATCCTCGACCGCTCGCGCATCAATCTCAAGCTCAACGTCAGCGTCAGCGAGCTGTCCGACACCAACGCCATTCCGCTGCAACCCATCGGCACGACTGCCGTGTTCGCCATTCCATCGTTGACCGAGCGGCGCGCACTGTCGACGGTGGAGCTGAGCGACGGTCAGACCATCGGCATCGCCGGACTCATGAATGAAAACATGCGCTCGGCGGTCACCAAGTTCCCGGGGCTGGGCGACATTCCCATTCTCGGTAATTTGTTCCGCAGCCAGAGCTTCCGCAAAGGTGCGACCGAGCTCGTGATCCTGGTCACGCCCAAGCTCGCGAAGCCGGTCAAGCCTTCCGAGATCAAGCTGCCGACCGATTCCGTGACCGATCCGAGCAACGCCGAGTTCTTCCTCGGCGGACGCATCGAAGGCAAGCCCGCCACTCCCTAACCCGCAGGAATTCTCATGAACGCCATTCACAAGTCCGGGCTCGTCATCGCCACGCTCGCGATTGCCGGCTGCGCCAACACCTTCAGCGACGAGGACTACGGTCGCTCGGTCAAACAGCTGGTCCAGGCGCAAACACTGGATCCGGCCGCTGCGAGCAATCCACCGGAGCTCGCACCGGAAAACGCCGATGGCACGCGCCTGGAAAACGCGCTGGAGGTCTACCGCAAAGACGTCGCCAAGGGTGCCACCGAAGTGAAACAGCCGGTGGTGTTCGAGATCGGCAGCAAATAAATCACGAGGCTGGTCATGCAGCGCTTCAAGTCATGCAAATCTCAGCAAGGGGCGGTCGCTGTCCTGGTTGCGATCGCGATGGTTGCGCTGCTCATGATGGGTGGCCTGGCCCTCGACCTGAGCCACGCCTTCCTCAACAAAACGCGGCTGCAAAACACGGTCGACGCGGCCGCGCTCGCGGCCGCCAAGACGCTCGACGATACCGGCAACACGACACTCGCCACGGCCGAGGCATTGGTGGCATTTGGAAACAACGCCAGTGCGGCAGGCAATCGTGAGCTTCGCGACGCGTACGCATCCGGAACGGGCAGCATCCAGGTCGCGGTCCAATACTCATCGACGCTGCCGCCCTTCACTCCTGGCGCGCCCAATGGTCCGTACGTTCGAGTGCGTGCGACGGGCTTCGTGATGCCGACGTGGCTGGTGCGTGTGGGTGGAATATTTCAAATGACGGTGACGGCCACCGCTGTCGCCGGTCCGCGCACACTGACCGTCGGCAGTACCGTCTGCAACATCGCACCGATGATGGTGTGTGGTAATGCGGCGGCGGGTGCGGCGGGCAACTGGGGTTACACCTTGAACTCGCCCCAGATATTGAAGAAATCGACCAACGGCGGCTCATCCAACGTCGGGCCGGGAAACTTTCAACTGGTCGACCTGGGCGGTCAGGGCGGCGGCGCGGCCGACGTACGTCAAAACATGGCCGGCAGCTACAGCGCCTGCATCACGAGCGGCAGCACGATCCAGACGCAGCCAGGCAACGAAGCCGGTCCCGTCGCGCAGGGGCTCAACACGCGCTTCGGCCAGTACAGCGGCCCGATGAACGGAGAACAGGCGAACTACCCGCCCGATGTGATCGTCAGGTCGCAAAACCCGGTGCTCCGCGCGGTCGAAAACGGCAGCGGCTACGACGTGTACCAGGGCAGCACGCTCATCACGGCGCAAAACATCAGCTCGATCTACGACTACGACGAATACAACGCGCAGCTGGCGAATCCGGCGAGCTACGACTATCAACCGATCAGTGAAGGCGGCACTGGTGCCTTCGAGCGGCGCATCCTTGCGGTCCCGGTCGGCAATTGCACCGGCACGACCAATGGCGCCGGATCGGTCCCGCTGCTCGGCTTCGCCTGTTTCTTCCTGCTGCAGCCAGCCGAACAGCAAGGCAATGACACGTACGTGTATGGCCAGTTCATCCGGGATTGCGACGCGAACGGCACACCGGGCCCGAGCCCGACCGCCGGCACCGGCCCGGACATTATCCAGCTCTACGACGACCCGGCGAGCAACGACTCATGAACATACGAACGCGCCACTCCATCGGCGTGCGCACGAGTCGCGGCCTGGCCACGGTGGAATTTGCGATCTGCGCTCCGCTGCTGTTGTTTCTAATGGTGGCGACCGCCGAGGTCGGCCGCTGCATGTATCAGTACAACACTCTGACCAAAGCGGTCCGCGATGGCGCTCGCTACGCAATTGTCAATGCGTCCGTCGGGACGACCAGAATTGTGAGCATCACGGCGGCAACTCGCACGGCGGCCCAGAACCTGGTTGCCACGGGCAACAGAGCAGGCACGGGCACACCTTTGCTTCCGGGGCTGAGCGCCGCCAACGTCACGGTCACCGATGCTGGCAACGGATTCGTGCGAGTCGCCGCGGCTTACACCTACCAACCGATGCTCGGCGCAACGCTGCCCACCATGGGCTTCCGTGCGCCCATCAGTATGAGAATTCCATTGTCGGCCGCCGTCGTGATGAGGGCACTATAATGCTCCGCCAGCAGCGAGGTATCACAACAGTCGAATTCGCGATCGTCGGCGCGCTGTTGTTCACGGTGCTGCTGGGCGTGATCGAATTCGGACGCGCCTTGTTCGTTGCCAACTCACTCGCGGAAAGTACGCGTCGCGGTGCACGAGTGGCTACTGTTTGTCCAATTGGCGATCCGCGCGCCGCGCAAGTTGCAATTCTTGCGGGGTCCAACGGTGTGAGTCGCATCGCTCCCGATCTCACCACCGCCAACGTCAATGTTTCCTATCTCGATCAGAACGGGGCGACGCTGGCCAATCCGGCGGCGGCAGTCACCTCGATACAGTACGTGCGCGTACGCATCGTCAATTACCAGATGCGACTTCTGATTCCAGTCATCATGCCGCAAATCCTCATGCCTCAGTTCGCAGCGACTCTGCCGAGAGAAAGCCTCGGCTACTCCCCCACGTTACAGGCGTTCCCGGCCTGTCCGGCGGTGTAAATCATGAATGCTTCGCTCAACATCCTGCTCGTTTCCCGTCGCAAGGAAATCCTCGATCAGCTCGAGCAGATGCTCGCAGCCTCGGGCATCGCCACGCGACGCCAGCTCAACAGCAACGGACACGTCGATCCATTGCATGGCATCGAGTCCCTGCCCGAACTGGTGATCCTGCACCTGAGCCAGCTGTGGCGTGAGGAACTCGAAGCGATTGCCGCACGTCCCGCGGAACGCAGGCCGGCGTTGATTGTCGTGGGCGCCGCCAGCGATGTGAATGTGATGCGCCTCGCAATGCAAGCGGGGGCGCGAGACCTGCTGCCGCATCCCTTTGTCGAAGCGGACCTGTTGCAAGCGATCGAGCGAACGTTGCAGGAACGCCCCCGCGTCGCCAGATCGTCGGCCCCCGGTCGAATCTCGGTGTTCATGAATGCAAAAGGCGGCTGCGGCGCCACGATGCTCGCGTGTAACGTGGCTCACGTACTCGCGGTGAAGTCCAAGCAACACACAGCGCTGCTCGATCTCGATCTGCAGTTCGGCGCGGCGCCGCTGTACCTGGATCTCTATCCCAAGCGCGGCATCGCCCAGGCGCTCGACAATCTCGCGGGGCTCGACGAAGTCGCGCTCGAAGGTTATTTCGCCAAGCACCCTTCCGGTTTGAATGTTTTGAGCCATGCGGCGGACGAGCCGCTCGCGCCTGGTGCGTTGTCGAAGACGGCGGTCAATCAATTGCTCGATGTCACATTGCGAAGTCACGATCACGTAGTGGTCGACATGCCCCGATACATCGACGCTGTCACATCAGCGGTCATGCAACGCGCGAACGACATCGTGCTGATCCTGCAGCAGTCCGTCACCGCCATACGAGATGCCACGCGCCTCGTGCAATGGTTGCGCACCGATGTCGGCGTTGCCAAAGATCAGCTATGCGTAGTGATCAATCGCTACGAGAAAACTGCGGACGTGACTGCGGACGACATCCAGAAGGCGCTCGCCTGCAATGCGCCGACGCTGGTGCCGAACGACTTCAAATCTGTTTCCGAGTGCATCAACAGCGGCACCGCCCTGCTCGACTACGCGGGCAGCACTGCGATCACGCGCGCGGTCATGAGTTTAGAGACGAGGCTCGGCGGAACCTCCGCTCAAGCCCGTCCCGGCATGCTCGCGCGCACCTTTTCTAACTTATTGCCCGGGAGGTCTCGATGAGCGCGGACACTAATCTGGCGTTCAAACGTCACGGCGCCACGGGCGCAGAAGCAGCCGACGGCGCGGACGATCGAATGCAGTCGCTGTCACCGGCGGAGCGCGAGTGGAAAGACACCACTTACCAACGTTTGCTCAAAGTGCTCGATCTGTCGCTGCTGGCGGGCGCCGAGGAACGAGAGGCGCGACGGCAGATACGCGAGGTCTGCGAAAATATCATCGCCGATGAGCGCGCCCCGCTGAGCATTGCTTCCCGTCAGCGCATCATCCGCCGCATCGAGGACGAGGTGCTCGGACTCGGGCCGCTCGAACCGCTGCTCGCCGACAAGACGGTCTCGGACATCCTGGTCAACGGCGCGCGGCAGGTTTACGTGGAGCGACGGGGCAAGCTGGAGCTGACCAATATCTCTTTCACCAACGACGCCCACCTGCTCAATATCATCGATCGCATCGTGTCCGCCGTCGGTCGGCGCGTCGACGAATCTTCGCCGATGGTCGACGCGCGCTTGAAGGATGGTTCGCGTGTCAACGCGATCATTCCGCCGCTCGCGCTCGACGGCCCGGTGCTGTCGATTCGCCGCTTTGCCGTCGAGCTGCTCACCATCGACGACCTGATCCAACTCGGCAGCCTGACGCCCGCGATCGCCCAGGTGATGAACGCGATCGTGAAGGCCCGGCTCAACGTCGTGGTCTCCGGCGGTACCGGTGCCGGCAAGACCACGCTGCTGAATCTGATGTCCGGCTTCATTCCCGAAACCGACCGCATCGTCACCATCGAGGACTCGGCGGAACTGCAATTGAAACAGCCGCACGTCGTGCGCCTGGAAACACGCCCACCGAACATCGAAGGACGCGGCGCCGTCACACAGCGCGACTTGGTGAGAAACAGCCTGCGTATGCGCCCAGACCGCATCGTGCTCGGCGAAGTGCGCGGCGGCGAAGCACTTGATATGTTGCAGGCGATGAATACCGGTCACGATGGATCGTTGACCACCATTCACGCCAACACGCCGCGCGACGCACTCGGCAGAATCGAAAACATGGTCTCGATGACCGGCATCAGTTTTCCGACCAAGGCGCTGCGCGCTCAGATCTCCTCGGCGATCGACATCGTCATCCAGGTCGAACGCATGGAAGACGGCCGGCGCCGTGTCGTGAACCTGCAGGAGATCAACGGCATGGAAGGCGACATCATCACCTCGACCGAGTTGTTCAGCTTCGAGCGTCGGGGCGTCGACGCGAAAGGCAATGTGCTCGGCGAGCTGAAACCGACCGGGATCGTGCCTGCGTTCCTGCATGATGTGCATGCACGTGGCATTGAGCTGCCAGTCGAGGTGTTCCGCGACGATCTGGCCACGGTGCGGAGGTAATGATCATGAGCAACGGCTTGTGGATATTCGTATTGCTCGTGTTCTTCACGGTCGTGCTGCTGCTGCAGGGAACGGTAGTTCCAGTATTCAGCGATTCGCGCAAGATGAGCAAGCGCATCCAGGGACGTTTGCAAAAGCTCGCGGAATCCGCCGGAGGGCCGGAATTCACTTCGCTGCTGCGTGAGAAATATCTCCGGGAACTGTCCTCCTACGAGCGGACGCTCGAATCGCTGCCAGGCATGGAGCGCCTGGCCCGAATCCTGGAACAGGCAGGCCTGCAGACGCCGGCCTATCGTGTGGTGTTACTCGCATTCATCTTGTGCCTGGTCGCGGGTGTGGGATCCTGGATCATGTCGCGATGGTGGTTGATTGCGCTGGTCGGCGCGGCGGCGGGATTCAGCCTGCCCTTGGTTTACGTCTTCCATGCACGCGCCAAGCGCTTCGCTCGTTTCGAGGAACAAATGCCCGATGCGATCGACATGATTCAGCGTGCGCTCAAGGCGGGACATCCGTTCGGCCAGTGCCTGAAGCTGATCGCGGAAGACATGAGCGAGCCCATCTCCAAGGAGTTCGAGCTCACATTCGCGGACCTGAGTTATGGCAATGATCCGCGCCGCGCGTTGTTCGGATTGTTGCAACGGGTGCCGAGCGTCTCGGTGACCGCCTTGATCACCGCCGTAATCGTGCAACGTGAGACCGGCGGCAATCTTGCAGAGAGCCTGGCGAAGATCAGCAGCGTGATCCGCGGCCGGTTTCGTTTTCAACGGCGCGTCAAGACCCTGTCCGCCGAGGGGCGCCTGTCGGGCGTGGTCCTCGCCATGACGCCCATCGTGCTGTTCGGAGTATTGTGGCTGATGCACCCCGAGTACGTCGCCCTGCTCACCAAGCATCCCCAGGGTCCGAAGCTCATCAGCATCGCGGTCGTGATGGGCTCGGTTGGTATTCTGTGGATTCGCAAGCTGGTTCGTATTCAAGTGTAGGAGCGCCCATGGACCCTGTACTAAGTGCCTTGCAGGATTTCATCGGCCACGGCGGCAAGGGTGCAATGCTGTTCATTGCGCTCGCGGCCGCGGCGGTGTTTGCTATGACGATGGGGTTGTCGGGCATCGCAGCCGGCCTGCTCGATCCGGTTCGACGCCGTCTCGGGCAACTGAGCTCCGTCGAACACGCGTCAGGATCGAAGACCGCCGCACTGGCGGACGGCCTGAGCAAATTCGCGGCGCTCGTCGCACCTCGCGGCGAGCGTGAGCGTCAGCGTGTGGATCGATTGCTCATGTATGCCGGCTACCGCTCGGAACATGCCCGAACCGTGTACTTCGGTATCAAAGCGCTGGCCGTGCTGATCTTGCCGCTGGGTGTGCTGGTCGCATCGCCGCTGTTTCCTAATCTCACCACCAACAAGCTGATGCTGTACGCAGCGCTGGCCGGCTATGTGGGTTGGGTGTCCTGTTCCGCCTGGCTCGACCATCAAGTGGCAAAACGCCAGGGCGCGCTGCGCTCCGGTTTCCCGGATGCACTCGACCTGTTGGTGGTGTGCGTCGAGTCCGGTCTGGGCCTCGCCCCTGCGCTGGCGCGCGTGGCCGACGAGTTGGCGGTGAGCCATCCGATGCTCAGCGATGAGCTCACATTGGTGAACGCCGAAATGCGTGCCGGCGTGGAGCGCGGCGCGGCGCTGAAGAATCTCGCCGAGCGCACCGGCCTCGAGGATATTCGCGGCATGACCGCGCTGATGGTACAGACGATGCGCTTCGGCACCAGTGTCGCGGACGCGTTGCGCGTGTACTCCGAAGAATTTCGCGACAAACGTATGCAAGCTGCCGAGGAACGAGCCGCCAAGATCGGCACCAAAATGGTCTTTCCGCTGGTGTTGTTCCTGTTTCCTTCCTTCTTCCTGGTGGCGATCGGCCCGGCGGTCATCGGCCTGATCGACGTGTTCTCGAAACTGGGCAACTAATCCCGCCGCCGCAGCGGCACAAACCTCACCGGCGCCACGGTCTTGATCTCGATCTTCCCCGTGGCGTCCTTCTCCAGCACCCGCAACTCCTGCGTCGCATGCGTGGGGCCGACGGGCACGACCATGCGGCCGCCGGGTTTGAGCTGATCGATCAGCGGTTGGGGGATGTGATCGGGAGCAGCGGTGACGATCACAATATCGAAAGGTGCGTGCTCTTCCCAACCAGCGTAGCCGTCGCCGTTGCGAACGGTGATGTTTCCGTAGCCCAGCCGCTGCAGAACTTCACTCGCCCGCGCGGCGAGCGAAGCTTCGATTTCGATCGTATAAACATGCTCGACCAGTTCCGCGAGCACTGCGGCCTGGTAGCCGGAGCCGGTGCCGACTTCCAGCACGCGATGTGACTTTTCCGGCCGCGCCAGCTCGGTCATCAGCGCGACGATGTACGGTTGTGAGATTGTCTGGCCTTCGCCGATGGGCAGCGGCGTATCGCGATAGGCGTAACGTTGCTCGCTGTCAGGAACAAACTCGTGGCGTGGCACTTTGCGCATCGCCGCCAGCACTCGTG
This sequence comes from uncultured Steroidobacter sp., assembly GCA_946478975.1. Next base: position 16,418 of record CAMLEO010000046.1, on the reverse strand, counting down.
GGTCACGAACGCCACGATCGGCGATCTGCCGCGTCACCATGTCGGCGCGCTCAGCCGTGTAGTTCGAAAGCCCGCCTGCGGTGTCTGCGTCGTGAGCACACATGAGAATAAACATGATGGCGCGGGAGATCAGGCAACGGCGCTTGGGCATGGGACGCGCCCCCGTATCGATTCGCCGTCGCCATCATATCGAGCAATCGCCGCGCCGGACACCGGCCGAATGAGGACAACCTGCGCCGCACAGCCGATGTAAGCTTCGCCGCTCTGGCCATGTTGTGAGCCAAGAACGGAATTGCAGAATGACAACAAACACTCTCGCCGGGCTGCTGTTATCGGTCGGGTTGCTGTCCGCAGCGAACGGACAGACGCAATTCGATCCCAGCGCCCCATCGGCGGAGCCGGTGCCGGGTTTCGCCAGCGTCGACATCGGCGGCCGCTCGCTGCGCTATAAATGTATCGGAACCGGCACACCGACGGTCATCATCGAAGCCGGCGGCGGCGTGTCGTTGGAAACAGTGATCTCGTGGAATCTCACCAGAGGCTGGCCGGTCATCATTCCCGCCGTTGCCAAAGAGACACGCGTTTGCGCCTACGATCGCGCCGGCCTGGGACGCAGCGATAAAGCGCCTCTGCCCCGCACCAGTCTGGACGTGGCGAAGGATCTGCATGCGCTGCTCGATAAAGCAAACATCGCCCCGCCCTACGTTCTCGCCGGCCAGTCGTTCGGCGGCATGAACGTGCGCATGTTCACGCATCTTTATCCCGAGACCGTGGCCGGCGTCGTGCTGGTCGATTCATCCCACCCGGATGAATATTCGGAGATCGCCAAGGTGCTGCCCGCGCCCAAGCCTGGCGACAAGAACTACGAGTTGCTCAAAGGCTGGCGCGAGGGCCCGGACCTGTCGGGCACGCGCGAGTGGATCGATCTAAAGGCAAATGCCGCGCTGGTGCGAAAGATCGGCGATCTCGGCGATCGTCCTCTGATCGTGCTCACGCAGAGCCCGACGTGGAACGATCCGTACGCGCCCGATGACGTGGAGCCGATGATCGATGCAGTCGGCGAGCGCCTGCAGAAAAATCTGGCGAACTTGTCGACCCGCAGTAAATTCATCGTCGCCACCAAGGCGGGTCACAACATCCAGGCCGACGAGCCGCAGCTCGTGATCGACGCGATCCTGGATGTCGTAAAGCAGGTGCGCTCACCAGATCACTAGAATGATCTCGTGGCAGGTGCAAGCCTGACTCTGCGCATCTCCAGCCCTGCGATCCACGCGGCGACCCACGATGCACCGAAAGCCCAGCCGGCGAGCACGTCGCTGAAGTAATGAACCTGCAGAATGACCCGGCTGAAGCCCACGCACACGACCAGCGTCATCGCGACGGCCGCGACCGGAATGTGAACTGACTTCGGCGTGTAGAGCACCGCCAGGTATCCGAGCAGGCCGTAAACGATGATGGAGCCCGACGAATGTCCGCTGGGAAAACTCCAGCCGCTGGCGGTCGCGAAGCCGTGCATATGTTCGGGGCGCGCACGCTCGAAGATGTGTTTCAGAACGCCGTTCAATAAACCGCCGAGCGAGCACGCAGCGACCCAGGCGGCCGCCGTGAATGTTTGCCGCCGAAGTAGAAGCACCACGGCGACGATGACGACCAGAGGCACGAGAACCGTCCTGTCGCCCAGGTGCGTGACGATTGCAAACGTTCCCAGCTGCTCGTCGCTGGCGTAGCGACTGAACGCGGCGCTCAACGCGGTATCGAAGCGGCCGAAATCGTCGTCGACGCCGATCTCATCGGCGATCTCGAAGAACACTGCCGATGCAAGCACCGCGAACGCGGCGCTCAACAAAGCTTGAATTCCCAGCCGACGCGCAACCTGCCACGCGCTGAACGTAACGATCGGCGTGCGCCGAATCCATGTGCGCGCGACTGCAAACGCCTGACTGCCCCATCGCTCCAGCGCGTACCAGCACATCCACGTAAGCAATAGCATCGCGCTCGTCACCAGCGTGAGCGTGAGCCAGAGATCCCTGGCGACGGCTTCAGCGAGCTCCGTCGTCGACATCTAACGATGACATTGGATTGGGATCGTCGGTCCCTGGCTCGCTGTCCTCATCGATTGCAAGCTCGCCGCGCTCGTATTCTTTGATGATGCGTTCGGCAGCGGTGCGATCCGAGTCGTCGACGAAAATGGCAAGGTGACCGGTCGCGGGCAGATCGCCGAGCGCGCCTTGCAAGAGTGCTCCTTGCAAATACACGTCGATGCCCGCCTGTCGCAACAGCCCGGCAATCAACTGTGCTTCGATGTAATCGCTGCCGCGAAAGACTGAAATCACCGGATGCCTCGCCTCAGCGCTTGAGAATAAACTCCCGATCGACGGTTTTGCCCACCGGAAAGCCATACTCGCCGGCTTTGCTGAACCCGTGCCGTTCATAGAAACGCTGCGCGCCGTAGTTCTCCGACCAGACGCCGATGTACAGCGGCGCCCGGCCCTGCGATGCCAGCCATTCCAGGCCGAGCTCCATCAAGCGCGAGCCGAGGCGAAGGTTGTGGAACTCAGCGAGCACATACAGTTGCTGAATCTCACCGGCGGAGGCTTCGAGATCCTGCACCGGCAGCTTGCACCCACCGACAGTGATAAAGCCGATCGCCCGGCCGCTCGGAATCTCGGCAAGAAAAATCGCGCGTCGAGGATCGGCCAGCGCTCGCGCCCAGCTCTCGCGCGTGTGAGTCGTGGCCAGGAAAGATTGCAAATCCTCCGGCGGATACAAATGACCGAATGTTTCAGTGAACGTTGCTCCACCCAGCTCGGCCAGGGCCGCGGCGTCGTCGGAGGTGGCACGTCGAATCTTGACTGAGGTGGGCGTGGTGGACATCGTTGCGGAACAAAGTCGGTAGTTGTAACGATAGTCTACAGCAGATCGCAGGAGATCAAGATGCCCACGCAACCGACCATCGCTCGCATCTGGCGCGGCCGGACTCGCCGCGAAATCGCCGATCAGTACGAGGCCTATCTGCTGGCCGAAGGCATTCCGCCGCTGCGAACCACTGCGCTCGGCGTGCAGCTGTTTCGTGAAGACCGGGACACTGAAACCTGGTTCACGACCACTTCCTACTGGCCCAACATCGAGTCCATGACCGCGTTCACCAAGGGCGAGCCCACCAAGGTCCATCATTTGCAGCGCGACCCGGAACTGCTGATCGAACTGCCCGAGCGCATCGAGATTCATCGCATTCTGGTGCACGAGCCGCCGTCGCGCTGATGGCAGCGATTGCGTAAGGCACATCGGCCCGCCGCCATCGCCCGCCGAATCCACTATCCTTGCCCAGATCCGCCCACGGGAGCATGTCATGGAAAATCGCGATCGAGTGTGGTTCATCACGGGTGCGTCGTCCGGTTTCGGACAAGCGCTGGCAGAAGCCGTGCTGGCGAAGGGCGAACGTGCGGTGCTCACCGCTCGCCGTGCCGAACGGCTCAATGCGATGGCGCAGAAACATGAGGGCCGAGCGTTGGCGATATCGCTGGATGTGACCAACGCTGCCGCTCGCGAAGCTGCCGTCAAGAGCGCGATCGAACGTTTCGGCCGCATCGATGTGCTGGCGAATATCGCGGGCCGCGGCTCGCTCGGTGCGGTGGAAGAATTTGCAGCTGAGCAGCTGCGCGAACAGATGGAGCTCAATTTCTTCGCCGCAGCTGAGCTCACGCGTGCGCTCCTGCCCCAAATGCGTGCGCAGCGCTCCGGGCACATTCTCAATCTGACGAGCATCGGCGGATTGGTGTCGATCGGCGGCTTCGGCGCTTACTGCGCGGCGAAGTTTGCTCTGGAAGCCTGGAGCGAAGCCTTGCGAGATGAAGTGGCGCCGCTCGGCATTCGCGTGACCATCGTCGAGCCGGGTGCGTTTCGCACCGAGTTCGCCGGCGATGTGAACATGCGGCCGAAACAAACCATCGCCGCCTATCGACCGGTCATCGAGCCGCTGGAGCAATATCTCTATGGCAACTCCGGCAAGCAGGCCGGTGATCCGGTGAAGGCAGCGAACATGATGATCGAAGCGGTCGAGAGCGCCGCTCCGCCGCTGCGCCTGATGCTCGGCGCCGACGCATATGAGCTGTGGAATCGCACCGTCACTGCTCGCAACGCTGAGCTCAACGCATGGCGGGCACGCGGCGAGGCCACTGGGTTCGACGACGCCCAAATGATTGCGATCGGCAAAGGTTGAGCTCGATCCATGTTGGAAGGATTCGACTCCGCTCACATCGACGTCGGTGACACGACGATCTTCTGCCGACGCAAAGGAGCCGGCCGACCGCTGCTGCTGTTGCATGGCTTCCCGCAGACACATTTGATGTGGCATCAAATCGCGCCGGTATTGGCTCGCGACTTTCATGTCGTGTGTGCGGACCTGCGCGGCTACGGATCGAGCGGAACGCCAGCATCCACGCCCGATCATTTTCCTTATTCCAAACGCGCGCTGGCTGCCGACATGGTGCAGTTGATGCGCTCGCTGGGCTTCGAGCGCTTCAGCGTTGCAGGTCACGATCGCGGCGCGCGCGTTGCATATCGAATGGCGCTGGATCATCCAGCAAACATCGAGCGCCTGGCAGTTCTCGATGTGATCCCAACGTTAGATGCGTTCGAGCATGCGGATTCCCGGCTGGCGCTCGCGTTCTGGCCGTGGTCGCTGCTCGCGCAACCGGAGCCGCTGCCGGAAAGTTTGCTCAGTGCAAATCCACAGGCGGTGATCGACGACGCATTGAGTCAGTGGGGCTCCTCGCCTTCCAGCTTCCCGGCTGAAGCCCGGCAGGCGTATGTCGATGCGCTCCGCAATCCGAGCTCGGTGCATGCGATTTGCGAGGAATATCGAGCCGCAGCCGGCATCGATATGGAAATGGATCGCGCCGACCGACAGGCAGGACGACGCATCGCCTGCCCGATGTTAGTTCTCTGGGCCCGAGGCAGCGGCCTCGACACCTGGTATCCGAAGCTGGGTGGGCCGCTCGGAATCTGGCGTCATTGGGCGGACGACGTCAGCGGCCATGCATTGGCCGGCGGGCATTTCTTTCCCGAAGCGAATGCGACCGAAACTACGAGCGAGCTGCAGAAATTCTTTGCAACACCCGCTCGATGAGCGAGGCGCAGTCCTGATTGAGAAACGTGAACGCCTGCGGCAGACCGGCGTCGATCTGCGCTCCCAGGCGCGCCTTCAACAGCGCACGCGCACGAAAGTCACGTGACTTCACGGTTGCGTCCGGAATGCCGAGATATTCCGCCGTTTCCTCCACGCTCAGCCCTTCCACCTCGCGCAGGATGAACACAGCCCGAAACTGATCCGGCAGCAGCGCGACTTCATCTTCGATCAGCCGCCGCACGTCCGCCCGCTCCGCCGCTATGTCCGGACTCGAAGCACTATCGGCACGTGCTCGATGCAAAGGGAAATCGTCATCAACGCTGCGCATGTCGACCTCGAGAGAGATGTGCTGCGTGCGCCGGCTGCGAGTGCGCGCACGATCGATTGCTTCGTTACGCACGATGCTCGCAAGCCACGCACCCAGCCGGCCTTCGCCCGAGTACTCGCCGATCCGTGCGAAGGCACGAATATAACTTTCCTGAAGAATGTCCTCGGCTTCCGTCCGATCGGCAAGGACGCCCACCGCCAGCCGAAACAGCTGCTGGTTGTGGAGACGCATGATCTCCGACATCGCCGCTTGATCTCCGTCCGCGGCACGCTGGGCCAAACCACATTCTTCGACGGCGCCCGCCGTTACGGTTCGAAACACACGCCCCGCTCCCGTGATTTCCTGGCAATCAGACGACACGAGCCGGTCAAACGTTCCCACGCACCGCTTCCGGGAACGTAAGCAAAACAATTTTCGTCAGTACCAGTAGCGTCGTCCGTGGCCGGGAGGGAAACAAACATGCAGCACATCCTCGTTACATTCCGAGCTGCGGTGCTGTCCGCATGTAGCATGATCGCCTTCAACGCTGGAGCTCACGAGACTGAGCGAGAGCTGGACGAGTTGCGCGTCGACGCAGCCGCGATCCGAACCATTCATGAAGGTCGCGACACATTCAGGAATGCAACGTTCGGCAGCGAGGCCTTTTGGGGCGGTCAACTGCAGTTGCATCAGGCGATTGCCGGCGCAGCCAACGGCGGTGTTGGTCCTGGACTCAGTCCGCGTGCGGCACTCTCATTGGGTTTGAAAGTCGATGTCACCGCGCTGCCTTTCACCGTACGACGCGCCATCAAGTCGGGCGCGCTCAATCTGGACGATCCCAAGAACACACTGGAGCTGCTCAAGCTCGGCGCGGTTGTCGGTGTCACCGGAATTTTCGGCGACAATCGACACATCAAAGCGGTCGGCATTCAATGCGCGCTGTGCCACGCGACGGTGGATGATTCTTTCGCGCCAGGCATCGGTCGAGAGCTCGAGGGCTGGGCGAATCGTGATTTGAACATCGGCGGCATCGTGGCACTCGCACCACGGTTGCAACCCATCGCTCAGCTGCTGGGCGTCGATGTGGGCACCGTGCGCACGGTGTTGAAGTCCTGGGGTCCGGGAAAATTCGACGCTGAGCTGCTGCTCGATGGCAAAGCATTTCGTCCCGACGGCAAGTCCGCCGCGACGCTGATCCCTCCGGCGTTCGGACTCGCGGGTGTGAATCTGCACACCTGGACCGGCTGGGGTTCGGTGACGCATTGGAATGCGCTGGTCGCGAATCTCGAAATGCATGGCCAGGGCACGTTCTTCGATCCGCGCCTGGACGATGCGGCGCGGTTTCCAATCGCCGCCCGCGAGCGCTTCGGCCACATCGTTGCGGAGGAAGATCAGATCACACCTGCGCTGCCGGCACTTCATCTCTATCAGCTGGCGCTCAAAGCGCCACCCGCGCCGCGCGGTAGTTATAACCAAAGTCAGGCTCGGCGAGGCCGAGATGTGTTCAACGGCAAAGGGCAATGCTCGTCATGCCACGTGCCGCCGTTGTTCACGGAGCCCGGATATAACATGCACCTGCCCGAAGACATCGGCATCGATGCGTTTCAAGCGCAACGCGCGCCGGACGGTCGCTATCGAACGTCGCCGCTCAAAGGCTTGTGGACGCATGGCAAAGGCGGCTACTACCACGACGGTCGTTTCGCCACGCTCGCCGACGTCATCGATCATTACAACCAATTCCTGCACCTCAGCTTGACGGCTGCGGAGCGCGCGGACCTGGAGCAATACTTGAAATCGCTGTGACGAATCGAAGTTCGTGGACACGCACGCCGGCAAATGCGAACGGTTCGCAAATGCTGTAAGCTGTGCTGCGTCAAAACCAACGGACCGTGGACGGGGACGCTCAAGCCATTGATGCCAAAAGGCTTTTCCCGCCGCCCTAGGATATGCTGAGCGCACCGGCGATTCGCAAATGGTATGTCGTCCACAAATGGACCAGCCTCGTCTGCACCGTGTTCCTGCTGATGTTGTGCATCACCGGGCTGCCACTGATCTTCTATCACGAGATCGATCACGCGCTCGGCCACTCCATCGATCCGCCGGAGCTGCCCGGCGTCACCAGCAAAGCCAATCTCGATGACATCGTCGACGCGGCCCGCGCACGCAAACCCGGGCATGTCGTCCAGTATGTTTCCAGAGATCCCGACGAGCCCGCGGCCTGGTTTGTTTCTTTAGGCGAGACGGCGAATGCGCCGGAACCTGCGGCGTTTTATATGTTCGATGCCCGCACCGGAGCGTTCCTGCACGAGTATCCGTTGCAGCAGGGCTTCATGTACGTGATGTTTCGCCTGCACTACGATATGTACACGGGCCTGCCCGGCACCTTGTTTCTGGGAGCGATGGGGTTGTTGCTGGTGGCGTCGCTCGTGTCCGGCACCGTCGTGTACGGACCTTTCATGCGCAAACTCCGCTTCGGCTCGGTGCGATACGAGCGCTCCTCGCGCATCAAGTGGCTCGATCTTCACAACCTGCTCGGCATCGCCACGTTGATGTGGTTGTTTACGGTCGGGCTCACCGGCGTCATCAACACGCTCGCGCTGCCGATCTTTGCGCAATGGCAATCGACTGAGCTGGCGGACATGACCAAAGCTTACAAAGACTCAGCGCCGCCGGAGCAAACCCGTTCCGTCGACCGCGCCGTGGCAACGGCCAGGCAAGCGCTGCCCGACTCGGACATCAGCTTCATGGCGTTCCCGGGTAATGGATATTCGACGCCGCATCACTACGTCGCCTTCATGTACGGCTCGACGCCGCTCACGTCGAAACTGCTCAAGCCGGTGCTGATCGACGCGCGCACCGGCGACCTCGTCGATAAACGTGACTTGCCGTGGTACGTCACAGCGCTGCTGATCTCGCAGCCGCTGCACTTCGGCGATTACGGCGGGCTGCCGCTGAAGATTCTCTGGGCCCTGCTCGATCTGATTGCGATCGTCGTGCTCGGCAGCGGCGTGTATTTGTGGATCAAGAAACGCAATGTTTCTATCGAAGCCCGCCTCGGCACGTTGCAAACGGAAGGCGCGACATGAGCACCCCTGAACGCATCCGCGTCTGGACGGCGCCGATTTATATCGGCGTCATCTCTACCGTCGGCTTGATCGCCGCCCTGCTCTCGGACGGCGGACTCGGCGACTATCTCGCGTGGCTCGCGCTGGGAATTCCGGTCGCTGTCGTGCTCTGGTACGCGCCTCCCCGGAGGTCGCAGAGCTGATCAGCTGCGTGGGCCGCCCGGTCCGCTCGGCGGACCTTGCTCGTTGGGGCACAGGCGCGGCCAGTTTTCCTTCGGCAGGCTCTGGCTGAAAGCGGTGTTCTCACAGTATTCCGAGCTCAAGCCGGAAGGCTCTGAAATCAGCGCGCCGGTGAACGGGCCGCCGACGAACAGACTGGTGTAACGGCCGCTGCCAGGGACCACGTCGCGCAAAGTGCGCCAGGCGAGCTTGTCGACATCGCGGCTGACAACAGGTTTGACATCCAGCAAGTCGGTCGCCAGCAGCTCGATGACTTTGGCGATGCCGAGCTGCTGCGCTTCGTGCAAGCGAGCGCCGCCGCTCGCGAGCCACTCCGGCATCAGCGGCTCACGCCATTCCTTCAGCGTGGTACCGTTCTTCGCATCTTCCAATTCCTCGCGCTGCTGCTTGCGCTGCTCTTCTGTGAGCTTGCGCCCGCGATACTTCGCCTTCACTGTTTCCACGTCGGCTTTGATTTCTTCAGGCGTTTTCACGTGCGGCGCGGGCAGCAGGTCGCTCACGTAGTCGAAACGGTTGCGATATACGCGACCGGCGGTCGGCGCGTTCGGGTTGGCAGCGAGCTCCGCCGCACTCAGCTCATACACGACGGCCGTCACTTGCAGAGACCGATAGTCGACCCGCAATGACGAATACACCTCGACGATCAGCACCGGATCGTCGCTGAATGCACTGACGTTCACCGGCGCCCCCACCGGGAGTGTTCTAATGACCGGCGGACTGCTGAACAACGCTACGCCGGGCAGAGCCTGCGTAAGCGCAGTTTCGAGCTGATGCTGAGCGGCTTCGCGATCGTAGAGCGGCGCGAGCAACTCGATATCTTCTTTGGCGAAGTCGGCGGGGCCCGCGTTGACGGCGCGATCCAACTCGTTGCCGACGATTCCGCCCAGCGGCCCACCCACCAATCCGCTGAAGAATCCCAGCTTGCCGCCGCCGCGCGGATTGTAGTTGATGTATTGAATGCCGAAGCCGTGCTCGCTGGCGCGTGCATAGACGGTCGGCTGTTTTGACTTAACGCTCTCCTTCATCACTTCTTTATAGGGAGCGCCGAGGGCGGCAAGGGGTGCGAGCAGCGTCGCGAGCAAGGCAGCGAGAGTGGGTTTCATCGCCGTTATTGTACGGCGTGCCCCACTCCGCGCCCCGGACGTAGTTCGCGTCTGCTCGCCTCGGACTAGACCTGTCGCGTCCGCCAGCCTTGGTGATAGCCCTCACGCGCGTCGCGTGCATACGGGACCGGCGCGATCTTGACGCGAACTTCGGTTTGCGTGTGGCGCTCGACGGTCGCTTTCTGCGTGCCGCCGTTCTCTTCGCCCCACACTGCAGTGAGCACGTCGCCGACGTTGATATTCGGATCGACGACGCCGAGCGACAGCACGCGGCGCTCGTTGAAGCTGTAGCCGCCGAACATGGAGAAGCCGACCACCTTGTCGCCCATCTTGATCGCGTCATAGGACGACGACGCATAGTTGAAGTTGGGAATGTCCATGAACTTGTAGTTCGGCAGCGCCGGATCGAACAGCGAGTGATAGAGCCTGGCCACGTCTTCGGCGTTCCACTCGAACGTGACTTTCTTCCGCTGCGGCTCCTTGGACATTTTCTCCAGTGCCTCGCGGCCGATGAACTCGTGATCGAACTTTACGAACGGGCCGTAGCCCAGCGCATACGGCGTGACGTAGTAGTCCTCGATGTTGTCGGAGGCGAAGCTGCCGCCGAGTGAGCCGCTCGCTTCATAACCATTGGCCGGCAGCCACTCGCGATACTTTTTCATCTTCTCGCCCGTGTACACGGCCGGCAGCGGCGACGGAATCCAGCCGGATTCCAGCGTATTCGTCGAATAGGCGCGCGCGCCGACTTGAACCAAACCGAACTCCGCACCCGCCTCCAGGATCGTTTCGCGAATCTCGTCGTACTGTTCGTACGGGCCCCAGATCTCCAAACCGGGTTCACCTGCCATGCCGTGGCGCAGGCAGCGCACCGGCCGGCCTTTGATGTTGATGCGATCCATGGTGAAGAACTTCACATCCGGCAGCGGTCCGCCGTTGAGCTTGGCGAGAATCTGCGCCGCCTTCGGGCCCTGGATCTGATAACGATAGTGACGACGCACCACCGGCTTGCCGCGCGGATGCGAAGGCGAACGATCGTCGCGAATGAAATCGACCTTGTAGCCGCCGGTCTCGCAATGGAACTGCATCCAGTTCACCGTCGGTGCGCGGCCGACGAACAGCAGTTCATCCTTGTCCAGATAAAACAAGATGCCGTCGCCGATCACGTAGCCGTCGTAGCTGCAGGGAACCATCTGCTTGGCGCGATTCGGCTGGAAGGTCGCAAAGCTGTTGATCGTCAGGTGCGAGCACAGCTTGAGCGCGTCCGGCCCCTTGACGGTGAGCTCGGCCATGTGGTGCGACTGATCGAACAGCACCGCAGTTTCGCGCCAGCCGCGCTGCTCGTCGCGAAAGTTGGTGAACTCGCTCGGCACCACGGGGTAAACGTAAGCGCCGATCTTCGAGTTGCGCAGCATCCGCACCGGGCTGCCTGCCTGCTTCAATGCCGTTTCCAGATTCATTTCGATTCTCCACGTGTGTTCATCTCATCGCTGACTGCACGCAAGTGCTTCATCAGCGCATTCAGGCCGACGGAGCGTTTCGCATCCGCTCGGGTCGTGATTCCGATCGGGCGTTCGCTGCCGCGCATGTCGATGGGCAGCACGGACAACATGCCGTGCAGCTCCTCGTAGTGGATCTGGTTGCGCGACAGGATCGAGAGCCGATCGCTTTCGATCAGCAGCGCCCGCAGCGCGACCAATGCATTGGACTCGATGGCGTTCTTCGGCAGCGGCAGGCCCGCTGCATTCATGACTTGCTCGAACGCCTTGCGAGACGGCGCACCTTTGTACGGCAGCACCCATTCCGCATTGATCACATCAGCCAGGCGCAAGGATTTCGCCGAGGCAAACGGATGGCCTTTGCGACCAACGACCGACAGCAGGTCCTCGAACAACTTCTCCTGCACGATGTCGCTGCAGGGAATCGGGTAACGCAGCACGCCGACCAGCAGGTCGACATCGCCACAGCGCAGCTCGTCCAGCAGGGACTCGTAGGTTCCTTCGAGCAGCGTGACCAGCAGCTCCGGATATTCCTGCTTCAAACGCGTGACGGCGCGAGGAACCAACAATGTGCTCGCAAGCGGCAGCGCGCCGACAACGATGCGACCCGTGATGTTGCCGAGGTGAGCCGCGATGTCATCACGTGCCTGCTGCAGCTCGTGAAACATCAGCTTCGTTCGGCGGACCATCACCTCGCCGGCGCGAGTCACCAACATGCCGCGAGCTGTTCTTAGAAACAAATCCGCCTCGACGATTCGCTCCAGCTCGCGCAAGGTCTGCGTGACCGAGGGTTGCGAAACATCCAGCTCAGCGGCGGCCGCCGTTTCGGTCTGATGCTCATCGACAGCGACCAGCGTGCGCAAATGACGATGCGTCACCTTCACGCTGATGCCTGACGACGAACGCCGCGACAGCCCCATCTCCCCCAGTTCGTGCTCCGCCTGCGTGAGCTGCGCGAATGCGCGTTGCGTGCGTTCGACGAGAATCGCACCGACCTCGGTCGCGACCATGCCTTTGGCTGTTCGCTCGAACAGCTCCAGGCCGAGCGCCTGTTCGAACTCATGAATCGCGCGTGTCACCGCCGGTTGTGTGACATGCAGGAGCGACGCAGCCTTGTGAACCGATCCGCCTTGCGCCACGGCCGCGAGCGCGCGCAGCTGGCGCATGTTCAACTCGATCCGGGGCGGCAAACCACGCGTCGGCGCCGCCCGATCGCGGATTGCATTTGGATGCAGCAGGATGGAGGCTGTTCGTTCTGGCATGGCAGCTACTTCTTCATGCGTCGACGCGCTCACTATCCCACTGCGCGAACGACTTGTCATGACGTGCCAATTGTTCGATCAGCGCCGCCGGCCGCCAGTAATCGCTCTTGATCCGAGCCCGATAGTGCTCGATGCGTTCCAGCACCTGCTTCAACCCCAGGGTATCGGCATGGAACATCGGCCCGCCGAGATGTCTCGGGAAACCATAGCCGTGCACCCAAACGACATCGATGTCCGACGCGCGCACGGCGATACCCGATTCGAGGACCTGTGCGCCGACGTTGATGAGCTGAAGCATGCAGCGCTCGGCGATCTCGTTTGCATCGATGGTTCGCCGGGCAATGCGACGCTCGGCCGCAAGCCGCTCGATCAACGCCGTCACAGCATCGTCCGGGAGCGCTTTGCGATCCCCGGACTCATATCGATAAAAGCCGGCGCCGGTTTTCTGCCCCAATCGATTCATCGCCGTCAGCGCATCGGCGATCACGAAGTATGGATCGGCGCGCGTTTCGCGCTTGAACAGCTCGATGCGAGTCTTGGTGCCGACATCCGTCCCACCCAGATCGTTGACGCGCGCCGGCCCCATCGCGAAGCCGAACGATTCCATTGCGCTGTCGACTTGCTCGGGCGATGCACCTTCGAGCATCAGCAATTCTGCCTCGCGCCAGTAACCATCCAGCATCATCTTGTTGCCGATGAAGCCGAACGCGTCGCCGGCGACCACGCCGATCTTGCGTAACAGCTTCGCCACAGCCAGCGCTTTGCCGAGCGCCATCGGATCGGTCGAAGATGTGCGGACGATTTCTAACAAACGCATCACGTGCGCGGGGCTGAAGAAATGCAGCCCGACCACGCGCTGTGGATCTCGGCACGGCTTCGCAAGCTCGGCGATCGACAGGCTGGAAGTATTCGAAGCCAGTAACGTCGAAGCCGGCGTCATTGCGGCGACTCGCCCGAGAATGCGCTGCTTCAACGCAAGGTCTTCGAACACAGCTTCGATCACCACATCCGCGTTCGCGGCCGCATCGAGATCGAGCGAGTCGGTGATGCGCGCTCGGCGCTCAGCTGCTGCGTCGGCAGTGAGTCGCCCGCGCGCTATGCTCGATTCGTAGTTGGAAGCGATTAAAGATAGGCCGCGCTGCAACCCTTCTGGCGCAGAGTCAATCAATGTAACGGCGACGCCCGCATCGGCGCACGCCGTCGCAATCCCGCTGCCCATCGTTCCCGCGCCGATGACAGCGACGCGACGGATCGGCGCTTTCGAGGCATCGGCAGGCACTCCCGGAACGCGTGCCACCTGGCGCTCGGCGAAGAACAAGTGACGCAATGCCTTGCTCTCGGTGGTCGTAATGGAGAAATCCGCGAGATGACGTTCCACCGACAGTCCGACGTCGAATCCCGGCTGAGTCGCCGCGGTGACCGCTTCGACAATCAACTTCTGCGTCGTACGCCACTTCAAGGCTCGCGAATGTTTGTTCAGCACAGCGGCCACGCCGGCCGAATCGAATCCCGTCGAATCGACAGTGCGATCACGAGTGGGCCGCGGCTTGGCGCCCTGCTCTATCAATTGCTCACAAAACTGCAGCGCGCCCGCTTGCAGATCGCCATCGACAACTGCATCAACCAAACCGAGGCGCCTGGCATTGGTCGCGTCGACTGGAGCACCGGAGATCATCATGTCCAGGGCCGCGATCGCCCCGATGATGCGCGGAAGCCGCTGCGTACCGCCGGCGCCGGGAATCACACCCAATGTGATTTCCGGCAATCCCAGCTTCGCATCGGTCGCAGCGACGCGATAGTGACAAGCGAGCGCGAGTTCGAGGCCGCCGCCCAGCGCAGTTCCGTGCAAAGCCGCGACGACGGGTTTGGGAGAGGCTTCGATCGCAGCGAACACCGACTGCAACGACGGCTCGCTCATCGGTGCGCCAAACTCGGCGATATCGGCGCCCGCTGAAAACGTTCGCCCGGCGCAGGCGATCACGATGACTCGTGCATCCGCATCTGCGAGCGCCGTTTCGAGTGCGCCCATCAGCCCGGCACGCACCGCCGCGCCAAGCACGTTGACCGGCGGATAATCGATCAGCAGGAAACCAACAGAGCGAGTGCGTTGGTAGCTGACGGTTTCCGGCTGCATCGAATCTTCGACCTTTTCAGAACTTGTAACCGACGGTCGCACCGTAGGTGCGCGGCGGCAGGTATGTACCGGTGATGGTGCGTGACGTCGATGTCACATAGATGCCGGACACGACCATTTCATCCGACAGGTTCTTGCCCCAGAAATTCAGCGTGAATTTGCCGCCGGGCGCGGTGTACAGCAGGTTGGCGTCGTACAGCGTGTAACTGTCCTGGCCGGTGATCTCATCGTTGAACTCGGTGTAGTACTGCTTGTCTCGGCTCGCGGCCGATCCGGTCAGCGCCAGCGACGCACCGCTGGTCAGCGACCATTCATACGTTGCGGACAACTCGGCGGTCCAATCCGGCGTGTTGCGCGGACGATTGCCAGCGAGATCCACCGGCGGCAGGCTCGAACCGCCCGGGCCGAACAGCGCCGGATTGATCGGGTTCTGCGACAGGAACCGATCGAACCGAATGTGATAATACGTACCGGTGAACGACAGCTTGAAGTGATCCGTCGCCAGCCAGTCGGTCTCCAGCTCCATGCCTTTGCCATCGGTGGTCGCGGCATTCTCCAGGCGAGCGGCGTAGAACGGCGGCACGGTGATCGCATACGTGCGGTCGTACTGAGCGTCATCGACTTTGTACTTGAAGGCCGCGAGATTCACCAGCAATGTATCTTGCGCCAGCCGGCTCTTGATGCCGGCTTCGTAGTTCTGGATCGTCTCGGGATTCACCAGGTTCGGCACGCGCTCGCCGAGATTGGCCGTGCCGCTCTTGAAGCCTTCCGAATACGTCGCATACAACATCACATTGCCGTTCGGCCGGATCTCCACGCCGAGCTCCGGCGAGAAGTTCGAGTAGTCACGCGACTTGTGGCGCGGCGGATCGGCGACGGCCGCTGTGTCCACCGGACTCGCGACTGCAAACGTATTGTCGACCGTGCGCTTCTCCGCGCTGTAACGCGCACCAGCTTTGACGGCGAACACATCGGTGAACGAGTAAGTGAAATTGGTGAAGACCGCCCACGCGTCCACATCGAGCGTCGCCGGCACCTTCACCCGTGAGCGGTCCGGCGCACCCACCGGATCGCGACCAAGCAGCACCAGGCTGTCGATGCTTTCGGTCAGGTAATAAGCCGCGGCGATGCCGTGCAGCTTCTGGCCTTCATAAATGAACTGCAGCTCTTCGGAGAACTGATCGTCGCCGATGGACTGCAATTGATTGGTCGAGGTCGGCGACGGCGGGAAGGTGCCGTTGACCGTATCGGACACGTCGAAGTCCTGCACCAGCCGATCGTCGAACTCGCGATAGTTGGTGAGCGACTTGAAAGACACATCCTCGGTCGCCTGCCACGTGAGCGTAGCGGTGCCGGACCAGGTCTCGCTCCAGTACGACGGGCGGAAATCGCCACCGGCATTACGCGAATTCGGCTGCACATTCGGCAGGCCCGAAGCTCGCAGGCTCGGCACCGGCGGCACAGGAAACATCGGCGCAATGAAGTGCACCGACTTGCTGTGATCGTCCTCTTTGGCGTACTCGCCGCTCAACAACAGATCGAGATCTTCGCCCAGCTTGAATTCAAGGTGGCCGCGCGTGGCAATGACGTTCAGGTCATCGATGTCCTTGCCGGTACCGGTGTGAATGCCGTAGCCGTCGTGATGTTGATAGTGAACGGCGACGCGGCCGAGCGTGGAGTCGG
>CAMLEO010000045.1 GCA_946478975.1 uncultured Steroidobacter sp. | reverse complement strand
TGCGTTCCCCATCAACGACATCGACGACATCCTTCCGGGACTGATGGAGAACTGCTCGCGCGTCTATTACACGATGGGCCTGCACCAGGAGTTCGATCATCGCGTGGTCGGCTGGGTCAACGAGTTGAAATCGCAAGCACGCAGCGGCGTGCAGCCGCCCCAGGAATTCGTCGCGCTCGATCACCTGCTGCACGACATGCGCTTGTTCAAGTCGCGACCGGAGATCGATTCGATGCGCGAGTCGGCGCGAATCGCCTGCTCTGCGCACCAGCGCGCGATGAAATTCGCGAGGCCGGGGCGCAAGGAATACGAGGTGATGGCGGAGCTGCTGCACGAGTTTCGTCTCAATAACGCCGACATTTCCTATCACCCCATCGTCGGCGGCGGCGCCAACACCTGCATCCTGCACTATCACGAGAATTCGGAAGAGCTGCGCGACGGCGACCTGCTGTTGATCGATGCCGGTTGTGAATACGACCTGTACGCGTCCGACATCACACGGACGTTTCCGGTCGGCGGCCGCTTCACGCCGGAACAACGCGCGGTGTACGAGGTCGTGCTCGATGCGCAGTACGCGGCGATCGAGAAGACCAAGCCAGGCAATCATTGGAACGAGCCGCATGATGCGGCAGTGAAGGCGATTACCCAGGGGCTGGTGAAACTCGGCCTGCTCAAGGGCAAAGTGCCGAATCTGATCAAAGAAGGTGCGTACCGACGTTTCTTCATGCACCGGACCGGTCACTGGCTGGGCATGGACGTGCACGACGTGGGCGACTATCGCATCGGCGATCAATGGCGCGTGCTCGAACCCGGCATGGTGATGACGGTGGAGCCGGGCATCTATATTCCGGCCGGCAGCAAGGGCGTGCACAAGCGCTGGTGGAATATCGGCGTGCGCATCGAGGATGACGTTGCTGTTACCAAGGATGGCAACGAGGTGCTGACCGCCGCGCTGGTCAAGCAGGTCGACGATATCGAAAAGCTGATGAACGCATGAGCACTGTCATTGCCACCGACACCGACGGCTTGCGCGTCGATGTTGCGATCTCAGGCGGCGGATTGGTCGGCGCCAGTCTCGCGCTCGCGTTGGCGAAACTGCAGCTGAAGATCGCGCTGATCGAAGCGACGCCGTTCGGTGCCGCCGAGCAGCCGAGCTTCGACGAACGCAGCACCGCGCTGTCGAATGGCAGTCGACGCATTTTCGAGCAGCTCGGTGTGTGGTCGCTGATGGAGCGCGAGGCCACGCCGATTCGTCGCATTCATGTTTCCGATCAAGGCCGCTTTGGCTTCGCGCGCATCGACGCGAAGGAGCAGGGCCTGAACGCGCTCGGCTTCGTGGTCGTGAATCGCGTGATGGGTGCGGCGCTGTGGCGTCGTTTGAGCGAGGAGTCCGCCATCACCGTGCTGGCGCCCGCCAAAGTTCGGGCGATGAATTTGCAACACGACGTGCAGCGGCTGGAGTGCGAGATCGACGGCGCAACCCGCATCGTCGAAGCCAAGCTCGCGGTGGCGGCGGATGGCGCGCGTTCCACGTTACGACAATCGGCTGGCATCGGTTCGAGCAGCTGGGACTACGAGCAGGTCGCGCTGGTCAGCAACGTTTTCTCCCAGCACTTTCACAATCACGTCGCCTACGAGCGCTTCACGCCGTCGGGTCCGATCGCGTTGCTGCCGCTCACGGAAGGTCGCTGCGGACTGGTATGGACGCTGAAACCCGAGCTCGCCAACGAAGTCGCACAGCTGAGCGACGAAGCTTTTCTGGCACGCCTGCAGGATGCATTCGGATTTCGGCTCGGCCGCTTCAGTCGCATCGGCAGCCGGCAGCTCTATCCGCTGGCCCTCACGCGTTCGGATGAATACGTTGCGGACCGATTGGCGATTGTCGGCAACGCCGCGCAGACGCTGCATCCCATCGCGGGTCAGGGATTCAATCTCGGTCTGCGAGACGCAGTGAGCCTGGCTGAAGTGCTGGCCGACGGCCGTGCACAGGCCGGTGACGCTTTCGATGCCGGCGACGGTATGTGGCTGCAGAAATATCGCGAGTGGCGCGCCGCCGACCGAGGCAACATCGTGAGATTCACCGACGGGCTGGTGCGATTGTTCTCGCAGCCGCTCGGGCCGCTGAAGCTGTTACGCAACGTCGGCATGCTCGCGTTCGACTTGATGCCTTCGGCGAAGGATGCGCTGTCGCAGCTTTCATTGGGCGCGGCGGGTCGTGTGCCTCGCCTGGCGCGGGGCGCCCGGCTGGAGCGATGAACATGAAAACAGGATTTCACATCCTGGTGATCGGCGGCGGCATGGTCGGAGCCTGCGTCGCTGCGCTGGCTGCAACCAATCGTTACTTTGGCGATCTGCGCATTGCCGTACTGGAAGCGCAGCCGCCCAGCATGCCGCCTCCGGATGCAGCAGGCGATGTCGATCTGCGGGTGTCCGCAATCTCGCGCGCTTCGGAAAGAATTCTGACTGAGATCGGTGCGTGGCCGCTGATCGCGCCCCGGCATCTGTCCAGTTACGAGGACATGGTCGTTTGGGATGCGCAGGGCAAAGCTCGCGGCGCTGGCTCGATTCATTTTTCCGCCGGCGAGTCCGGCGAGCCGAATCTCGGTCACATCGTCGAGAACCGTCGCGTGCTGTGGGCGATCTACGATTCGCCCGCGTTTCGGAATCGCGTGACGCTGCTCAGAGGCGAGCTCGCGGGCCTGGAATTTGAAGACGAGCATGCGACTGCGATCTTGAGCGACGGTCGGCGCATCGAAGCCGGGTTGATCATCGGTTCCGATGGCTCGGGCTCGGTGAGCCGCAAGCTCGCGGGGATCGAGACGGAAGGTTGGGATTACGACCAGCGCGCGTTCGTGACTCACGTGCGCACTCAACATCCGCATCAGCGCACTGCCTGGCAGCGTTTTCTGCCTGCCGGTCCGATTGCATTCCTGCCGCTCGCCGACGGCCGCAGCTCGATTGTCTGGAGCACGACGCCCGAGCATGCCGAACGTTTGGTCGCGGAATCGCCCGAGCAGGTCGCTGCACAGCTGAGTGCCGCTCTCGATGGAGTCTTGGGCACGGTTGAGATCGAGGGACCGCGCGGACAATTCCCGCTGCGACTGGCGCACGCCAAAAATTACTGCCGGGAAAGATTTGTTCTGGTGGGAGATGCCGCCCATGCCATTCATCCATTGGCCGGCCAGGGCGTGAATCTCGGTTTCCTCGACTGCGCGGCTTTGCTCGAAGTGTTGTCGAACGAGTTGCAGCGAGGCGTGCGTCCCGAAGTGTTGGGCGAGCGGCGCATCCTGCGTCGTTACGAACGTTGGCGAAAGAGCGAGAATGCGCTCGCGCTGGGGCTGGTCGACGGCTTGAACAAACTGTTCGGCAGCCGGGACTCACTGCTCGGCTGGGCCAGGCGCATCGGCTTGAGCGCGGTCGACGGCAGCACGCTCGCCAAACGTTTCTTGATGGGGCGCGCCATGGGGGTGCGAGGCGACGCACCGGCCCTCGTTCGCGCACAACGATAAGTCAGATCGGAAAGGGGGGACGGGGATGCACAGCACGCTCTTCATCCAAACCCCGCCGGTGCTGGGAAACCAGTTTAGCGACGACGCCTTCCTGCAAAGTTATCTGCGCCGCAAGTTGCCGGCGCCGGTGCTGGCGCAGATCGAGGCGGAGTTGTCCGACCTCGGCGCCCTGGCAGGCGGTGAGTTGTATCAGCTGCAGCTGAAAGATCGGCTCAACGAGCCCACCCTGACGCAGTGGGATGCGTGGGGCAATCGCATCGATAAGATCGAAGTGTCGCCGCTGTGGCGGCGGGCCGCGGACATCGCGGCGAGCAGCGGATTGATCGCGATTCCCTACGAACGCAAGCACGGGCGCTTCTCGCGCATTCATCAGTTCGCGGCCGTCTACCTGTTCCACGCATCGTCGGATGTTTATACCTGTCCGCTGGCGATGACCGATGGTGCCGCACGCACACTCACCGTTTCCGGCAATCAACGATTGATCGAACGCGCCGTACCTCGGCTGACGAGTCGCAATCCTGCTCAAGCCTGGACCAGCGGGCAGTGGATGACGGAATCGACCGGCGGATCCGATGTGGGTGCCTCGCTCACGCGCGCCGTTCGCGATGACTCCGGCCAATGGCGGTTGTATGGCAAAAAGTGGTTCACATCGGCCATCACCTCGCAAATGGCGCTGACGTTGGCGCGGCCGGAAGGCAATGGCCCTGGCGGTTCCGGCCTCGCCATGTTTTATGTCGAAACTCACGATGCGGACGGCGGTTTGAATGGCATTCGAGTCGAGCGTCTGAAAGACAAACTCGGCACGCGCAAAGTGCCGACGGCAGAGCTGACGCTCGATGGCGCGAGAGCGGAGCTGGTCGGCGACACGCGTCACGGCACTCGAAACATCGAGCCCATGCTCACCGTCACCCGCGCCTGGAATAGCGTGACATCGGTGAGCTTCATGCGCAGGGCGGTGGCGTTGGCTCGTTCATATGCGCATCAGCGCAGCGCCTTCGGCGCCCGGCTTCAGGAGCTGCCATTGCATGTGGATACATTGGCAGGGCTGGAAGCCGAGACGCGAGGTGCGTTCCTGCTGGCGTTCGAGCTGGTCGAACTGCTGGGCCGGCAGGAAGCCGGCGAGCTCGACGAGTCACAACGCGCTTTGCTGAGGGTGATTACGCCGATCGCGAAGCTGCTGACTGCCAAGCAGGCTGTCGCCGTTGTGAGCGAATGCATAGAAGCATTTGGCGGCGCCGGTTATGTAGAGGATACCGGTCTGCCGGCACTGCTGCGGGATGCGCAGGTGCTGCCGATTTGGGAAGGGACCACCAATGTGCTGGCGCTGGATACCGTGCTCCGTGGCGAATTGAGCGCCGGATTGCCGGCATTGCGTGCGCGCATCGAGCAGGCTATCAGCCCTGCCAAAGGCGATGAGCGCCTGGCAGCGGCCAGCCTGCAGGCGTCGGCTGCGATCGAACACGTGTTTGCATGGTTGAGTAACAATGACGACCCGCGAAGGTTGCAGGCGCATGCCCGGCGTATCGCCATGACGATGGGTCGCGCACTGGAATTGTCCCTGCTGATCGAGCACGCTGCCCAGGTTATAGACTTGGTGGCCGACGCTTCTCCCCAGGACACGCACCTGGCGGCGGTGCGTCGGTTCGCGGCCGCGCCGATCGATTTGCTTACCGATATCAACAGCGAAGATTCCGCCCGCCTGATCGAATGAACAACCGTCACATCTACGTGCTGTCAGCGGTGCTGGCGCTGATCGGCTTGGCGCTGTTCGCGTACAAGTCGCAGGTGCTGGGCTTTCCGCTGCAGCCGCAGGAGCAGACGCGGGTGTGGACGGTGGAGGCGGCGCTGCGTTTCGATGCGGGCCCGGCAGCGGTGAAGGCGACGTTGCGCATTCCGACGCTGACGCCCGGTTATTCCATCCTGGATGAGAATTTCATTTCGCGCGGCTTCGGCCACGCCATTCGCAACGGCCCGGACGGGCGCGAGTCGCAATGGACGCTGCGCCAGGCCACCGGCTCACAGACGCTTTATTACCGGGCGCAGGTGTATCGCGATGAGACTCGCATCGCCGAGGATACGACGCCGCCGTTTCCGGAACCGCCGGAGCTCGATGAGCCCGCGCGCGCGGCGATGGAAGGATTGATCACAGAAGTGCGTCGGCAGTCTGCCGATGTGGCGAGCTTCACGACCGAGCTGCTTCGTCACATCAATCACGGCGAGCGCGATACCTATGTCAGGGCGTTCATGGGCCGGGGCAGCTCGCCGGCGGACGCGGCCAAACTTGCAACCATCTTCCTGGCCGGAGCACAGATTCCGGCACGCGTTGCTCACGGCGTGCCGTTGCGCCACAAGGCCGGTCCGGTGCAGTCCCAGGAGTTGCTGGAAGTGCACGACGGCGTGCAATGGTTGTATTTCGATCCCAAGACCTTGGAGCAGGGATTGCCGCCCGATTTTCTGATCTGGTGGCGCGGCGACGATCCGGTCGCATCGCTGGAAGGCGGCGCCAATCTCGATGTGACATTGGCGGTTCAGCAAAACCTGCTCGATTCCATGGTGGTCGCCGAGCGTCGCGCCGAGCTCACCGAGTCGCACGCCATCGACTTCTCGCTGTTCGCACTGCCGATCGCGACTCAAGCGGTGTACGCGGTGCTGATGATGATCCCGATCGGTGCGCTGGTGATCATGTTGTTGCGTAACTTCATCGGCGTGAAGACGTTCGGCACCTTCATGCCGGTGCTGGTGGCGCTGGCGTTTCGCGAAACCCGCCTGCTGTGGGGCCTGGTGCTGTTTGCGATCATCGTTTCGCTGGGCCTGCTGATTCGTTTCTACCTGGAGAAGTTGCGACTGCTGCTGGTGCCGCGTTTGACGACCGTGCTCACCGTGGTGGTGATGTTGATGGCCGGCATCAGCGTGCTGAGCCAGAAGCTGGAGTTGCAGCCCGGCCTGTCGATTGCGCTGTTCCCGATGGTGATCCTGTCGATGACCATCGAGCGCATGTCGATCGTTTGGGAGGAGCGCGGCGCGTCCGAGGCCATCCAGGAAGGCGTCGGCAGCCTGCTGGTCGCGGCGGTCGCTTACGTGGTCATGGGCATCGTCTGGCTGGAGCACATCATTTTCGTGTTCCCCGAGCTGCTGCTGCTGGTGATCTCGGTGTCGCTGCTGGCCGGCCGCTACACCGGTTATCGCTTGCTCGAGCTGCGACGGTTCAAGGCGTTGTTGCCGTCGCGGAGCGCGCCGTAATGTTCGGCCGTTATGGTGGGTTGGCCAAGGAAGGCGTGCTGGGGCTGAACAAGCGCAACGGCGATTATATCCTGCGCTTCAATCCACGCCGGCTGTATCCACTGGTCGACGACAAGCTGAAGACCAAGCGCCTGGCGCTGGCGGCCGGCATCGCCGTGCCTCAGCTGTATGGCGTGATCGAAACTCAACATGACATCCGGCGGCTGCCGGAGATCGTGCGCGATCATCCCGAGTTCGCTTTGAAGCCGGCGCATGGGAGCGCGGGCGACGGCATCGTCGTCGTTGCAGGCCGCAGCTCTTCACGCTATCGAACGATCAGCGGCACGCTGCTCGACGAAGATTTCCTGTCTCACCACCTGTCGAATGCCATCAACGGCCAGTTCAGTCTCGGCGGCGTGCAGGACGTGGTGATCGTCGAATACATGGTGCATTTCTCGCCGCTGTTCGAGCGCATCAGCTACCTGGGCGTGCCGGATATTCGCGTCATCGTGTACCGCGGCTTTCCAGTGATGTCGATGGTGCGGCTACCGACGCGTGCTTCGCACGGCAAAGCGAATTTGCATCAAGGCGCGGTGGGTGCGGGCATCGATCTTGCGACCGGCGTGACCCTCGACGGTGTGGTCGGCACGGACATCGTCACTCATCATCCGGACACGACCCATGCGATCGCCGGCCTGAAGATTCCCGATTGGGACGTGATCCTGGACATCTCGGCGCGTTGTTACGAGCTGACCGGCATGGGGTATATCGGCGTCGACATCGTGCTCGATCGCGATCTCGGTCCGCTGGTGCTGGAGCTGAACGCGCGCCCCGGGCTTGCGATCCAGATCGCGAACCGGCAAGGGCTGCTGCGTCGTTTGAAGATCTGCGACGAGCGCGCCAATTTCGCAGCTTCAGCGCCCGAGCGCATTCAGTTTGCGCAACACGAGTTCCGCCATCCCGTCGGCCCCGTGTTCCCGACCGAGGCGGTCGCGAGCGTGGCGCAGGAAGCCGGCTAATCCAAGTCAGCGCGAAATTTCTTGCCGCATGGTCGGTCTGCGACTGCGCCGTGTAGTCGGAACAATTTCGTCATTCCATGCGCTGAATCAACGCCACGGATTGCGTTGGTGATGTCTTGCTCACAGCGGTTCTATTCATTTGTTTGCTGTTGGTCGCGGCCGTTGCGCAGGGTCTTTGGCTGCGGCGACAGGTTCGCCCCATGCCGTCGCCGATCGGCCGGCCCTCCGGCACGGTTGGCGCGGGCGAGCGCAGCGTGCGTTTGCTGGTGGTTGGCGAGTCTTCCGCTGTGGGCGTCGGCGTCCGCAGCTACGACGAAACATTGGCTGCACACATCGCGGCGATCTACAGCGAGCGCGCACGTTGCGCCGTCCGCTGGTCCGCGATCGGCAAGTCCGGTGCGACCGTCGATGAGCTGCTGGCACTGTTGGCGCGCCAGCCCCCCGACTCTTTGAAAGCCGATGTGGTCGTGATGGCGATAGGAGTGAACGACGTGCTCCGCTTCCGCTCGCCGCTGCGCTGGCGGCGCTCGTTGCGATCGCTCATGGACCTGTTGCAGGTGAGCACGGGCTGCCAGCTGATGCTGCTGTCACCAATCCCACCGCTATGGAAGTTTGCTTTGCTGCCCGTTCCGCTGCGCTACGTGATCGGCGCGCAAGCGTTGCTGCTCGACTGCTGTTCGCGAATCATCGTCGCCCGCGACTCGCGCGTGCGCCACCTGCGCATTCCCCTGCTCGATCAAACTTCGATGTTGTGCGAAGACCGCTTCCACCCGTCCAGCTGCGGCTACCGGGAGTGGGCCCGGCATGTGGCGCTGGCCATGCCCACATGCACGAGCCGATGATGCAGCGATCAGCGGCGTAGTGCCGCCAATCTGTTTTGATTCGCGGCAGCGTTGCTCAGGATTTGTGTTGCAGAGCGCAGCCGAGGAACACCGTGGTCGTGATGGTGGGTCCGCCGGGGAAGTATGGGCCTTCGACACGGACTTCTGTGGCCACACTCAGCGTGTACAGCCCAGGCTGGGTGAGCATCACTTCGAAGAACCGGTAGCAACGGTCGGGGGCGCTGCTGGGGAACGTCACCGTTGCGGCGGAGCCGTTGACCAGAACTCCGGTAATGGAACTGTCTTGGAGGTACTGGACGCTGCTGACGCTGTCGAACACATAAGTGTCGGCCGCTTGCGCCGCGAGTGGTGCTGCAGCCAGGAACATCGCCAGCAGGTACTTGTTAGCAATCATTGAGTTCACTCCGTTGAAACATTGTTTGGATGAAGGGCAATCGAGGTGCCGCCGCCCCCGCGCGGCGCATCGATGTTAGCACCGGCTGACGTACCAGGAGTTCATGCAAACCCCGGAGAACGGCGGCGGGGGACGCCTGATCAGCGGGGCAGGGCGTCGACCTTGGCCGCGCAGATGAAATCGTTCTGCGACAGGCCGCCGATGGCGTGGGTGTTATAGGTCAGGCGGCAGTAACCCCAGCCCACTTGCAGGTCGGGGTGATGATCTTCGGTGTTGGCGATGTGAGCGACGGCGTTGGCGAAGCTCATGGCGTGATAGAAGTTGCGGAACTTCCATTCGCCGCGAATGCTCAGGCCGTCGGCGGCGAGCTGCCAGGCGGCGCTGAGTTGTTTCATCAGCGATTGGGCTTCGTCCAGCGACAGCGGCGTGACGCCGCCTTCGCAGGGTTTGCAACGCTGCTGCGCCAACTCGCTCATACGGCCTGGCGAGGAGAATAGGTCTTGGCGATGTAATCCTCGACCAGCGCCTGGAATTCCTCGGCGATGTGCTCGCCCTTCAACGTCGGGCCTTTTTCGCCGTCGACATACACGGGCGCAACCGGCCGCTCGCCGGTGCCGGGCAGGCTGATGCCGATGTTGGCGTGTTTGCTTTCGCCGGGGCCGTTCACGACGCAGCCCATCACCGCGACCGTCATATCTTCGACGCCGACATAGCGCTTGCGCCACTCCGGCATCTGGTGGCGAATGTGCGTCTGGATCTTCTGCGCCAGCTCCTGGAAATAAGTCGAAGTCGTGCGGCCGCAGCCGGGGCAGGCGACCACCATGGGCATGAACGAACGCAGGCCCATGGTCTGCAATATTTCCTGCGCGACGATGACTTCCTGGGTGCGATCGCCGTTGGGCTCGGGCGTGAGCGACACGCGAATGGTGTCGCCGATGCCTTCCTGTAACAGCACGGCCATGCCGGCCGTGGAGGCGACGATGCCTTTGGAACCCATGCCGGCTTCGGTGAGCCCGAGATGCAACGCGTATTCGCAGCGCTGCGCCAGGTTGCGATACACCGCAATCAAATCCTGCACGCCGCTGACCTTGCACGAAATCACAATACGGTCGTGACCGAGCCCGAGCTCTTCGGCGCGCTTGGCGGATTCCAGCGCCGAGACGACCAGCGCCTCGCGCATCACGTCGTTGGCATCCAGCGGCTGCTCCGCCTTCGAGTTCTCGTCCATCAAGCGGGTGAGCAGATCCTGGTCGAGGCTGCCCCAGTTCACGCCGATGCGCACCGGTTTGTGATTGCGGCAGGCGACCTCGATCATTTCGGCGAACTGCGGATCGCGTTTGCTGCCGCGGCCGACATTGCCCGGATTGATTCGATACTTGGCCAGTGCCTCGGCGCAGGCGGGATGCGCCTTGAGCAGCTTGTGACCGTTGAAATGAAAGTCGCCGACGATGGGCACGTGAATTCCCATCCGTGCGAGCCGGTCGCGAATGTGCGGCACGGCGGCGGCGGCTTCATCGGTGTTGACGGTCACGCGCACCAACTCGGAGCCGGCACGCGCCAAAGCTTTGACTTGCGCGACCGTGGATTCGATATCGGCGGTATCGGTATTCGTCATCGATTGCACGACGATGGGGGCGGAGCCGCCCACCGTGACTGAACCGATGCGAACGGGAATGGAGGAACGTCGGGGTAAACGCATAGCGCGCATATTCTATCGGTCTTCGGGTACCATACGCGCACCCATCGCAAGGCACGGCCGGAGAGAGCGGGTTGCAACCCCGCCGCCGAAGGCGCAACCGCCCGGAAACGCTCAGGCAAATGAACGGCGTGCCCCTGTGATCCCCAGCATTCGACTGGATCACTCGGCGGGCTCTGGAGAGTAGCTGCTGCTGAATAAGTCGGCAGTTCACCGAAGGGGAGAGGTCGTACTCGCTCGAGTGCCGCCGGATCTCTCAGGTCATCAGGACAGAGGGGCGTTGGAAGCCGCGAGGCGTCCACCGCATTCCTTTGGCAATCCGGAGCATTCTAATGGGCCATAAAACACCCCTGTACGATACCCATGTCGCCGCCGGCGCACGCCTGGTCGATTTCGGCGGCTGGGACATGCCGGTCAACTACGGCTCGCAGATCGAAGAGCATCACGCCGTGCGTCGCGACGCCGGCATGTTCGATGTCTCGCACATGCTGATCGCCGATGTGACTGGCGCGCGCGTGCGGGATTACCTGCGTTATCTGCTCGCCAACGACGTTGCCAAGCTCAAGGACTCGGGCAAGGCGCTGTACAGCTGCATGCTGAACGAGCGCGGCGGCGTGGTGGACGACCTGATTGTTTATTTCATCAACGAGTCCTGGTTCCGCGTGGTCGTGAATGCCGGCACGCGCGAAAAGGACATCGCCTGGCTGCAGCGCTTCGCCGATAAATTCCAGGTGCAGATCAAGCCTCGCACCGATCTCGCCATGATCGCCGTGCAAGGGCCGAACGCTCGCGCCAAAGCGGCAACGCTGATCGGTGCGCATGCCAACGAAGCACTGCAATTGAAAACATTCTTCGGTCGCGAGCTCGGGCCTTATTTCATCGCGCGCACGGGTTACACGGGCGAGGACGGTTGGGAAATCATGTTGCCGGTTGCCGATGCGCCAAAATTCTGGCGCGATCTGAAGGCGGCCGGTGTTGCCGAATGCGGCCTGGGCGCGCGCGATACGTTGCGCCTGGAAGCCGGCATGAATCTCTACGGCAACGACATGGATGAAAACTTATCGCCGCTGGAGTCGGGGCTGACGTGGACCGTCGCGTTCGATCCGCCGGAGCGTGATTTCGTCGGCCGTGCCGCGCTCGACGCGCAACGTGCAGCGGGAGTGAAGCGCAAGCTCGTCGGCCTCGTGCTCGAAGAGCGCGGCGTGCTGCGCAGTCATCAACGGGTTGTGACTTCCGCCGGCGACGGCGAGCTCACCAGCGGCACGTTCTCGCCGACGATGGAAAAATCCATCGGCTTCGCTCGCGTTCCGACCGCCACCGGCGAGCGGGTCGAAGTCGACATCCGCGGCAAGTTACTTCCCGCCCGCGTCGTGAAATATCCGTTCGTTCGCAACGGCAAAGCACTCGTTTAACAGTTTCGATCCGCAACTTTCATCGCAGGGTTCAACCATGGCTAACATCCCGGCCGATCTCAAGTATCTGGATTCTCACGAATGGGCGCGCGTCGAGAGCGACGGCACCGTGACCGTCGGCATCTCCGATCACGCACAGGGCGCGCTCGGCGACCTGGTGTTCGTCGAAGTGCCGGAAGTCGGCAAGTCGCTGAGCAAAGGCGGCGCGGCTGCGGTGGTGGAATCGGTGAAGGCGGCGTCGGATGTTTACAGCCCGCTGTCCGGTGAAGTGGTTGCCGCGAACGATTCGCTCGGCTCCTCGCCTGAACTCGTGAACAGCGATCCGTACGGCGCCGGCTGGTTGTTCAAGCTCAAGCCGAGCAACACCGGCGAGCTGCAGCAGCTGCTCGACGCCAAGGCCTACGAAAAGGTCGTCGCGGACGCCCACTGAGCACGCACCATGCCGTTCATTCCTCATACTGAAACGGACATCAAGGAGATGCTGGCCGCCATCGGCGCGCCGAGCATCGACGCGCTGTTCGATGAAATTCCCGCGGCGTTGCGCATCAAATCGCTGGCCGCGATTCCCGAAGCACTGACCGAAATGGAAGTGGGCCGCTTGATGCAGGCCCGCGCCCAACGAGACGGCCGCTCGTTGTTGTTCCTCGGCGCTGGCGCTTACGAACATCACATTCCGGCGGCCGTGTGGGCCATCGTCACGCGTGGCGAGTTCTACAGCGCGTACACGCCGTACCAGGCGGAGGCGAGCCAGGGCACGCTGCAGCTGCTGTACGAATATCAAACAATGATGAGCGGCCTCACGGGCATGGAAGTCTCCAATGCCTCGCTGTACGACGGCGCTTCGGCGCTGGCGGAAGCGTGTTTGATGTCCGTGCGTGCGCATCGCAAGTCGAAGTCGGCGCGCATCGTGGTGCCGGCGACGTTGAATCCGACCTACCTGTCGGTCGCGCGTGCCATCACCGAAGGTCAGAACCTCAAGTTCGACGTGCTGCCGTATGAATCGGGCAAGGGCACGCTGCAGTTCGCGAAGCTCGAAGCTCACAAAGGTGAGGACATCACCGCCGTGGTGATTCAGCAGCCGAATTTCTTCGGCCTGATGGAAGACGTCGATGCGATCACCGACTGGGCGCATGCGAACGGCGCGCTGGTGATCGCTGTGGTGAACCCGCTGTCGCTGGCGTTGTTCAAGCCGCCGGGCGAGTGGGGCACCAAGGGCGTCGATATCGTCGTCGGCGATGGTCAGCCGTTGGGTGTGCCGCTGTCTTCGGGCGGTCCGTACTTCGGTTTCATGACCACGCGCATGGAACACGTGCGCCAGATGCCCGGCCGCATCATCGGCCGCACCGTCGATCTCGACGGCAAGCAAGGCTTCACGCTGACGCTGCAGGCTCGCGAGCAGCACATTCGTCGTAGCAAAGCGACGTCCAACATTTGCACCAACCAGGGACTGCTGGTCACCGCTGCGACGATACATATGTCGCTGCTAGGCGCAGCAGGTCTCGAAGCAGTGGCGTCGGCCTCGCAACAGCAGACCGCGAAGCTGGTGGAAAAACTGACGCGTATTCCTGGCGTGAAATTAATGTTCGACGGTTACCGTTTTCACGAAGCTGTGTTACAGCTGGATCGCCAGGTGAGCGGCGTGCTCGACGCCTTGGCCAAGCGCAACATCATTGGTGGGCTGGACTTGTCGAAACAGTATCCGGAGCTGGGCAACGCATTGCTGGTGTGTGCGACTGAAACGCGCACCGATGCGGACCTCGATGCCTACGCAACCGCCCTCGCTGCGGTGATGGAGCGCTAACCATGAGAACTCCCGAACCTTTGATCTTCAAACATTCGCGTTCCGGTCGCAGCGCCGCTGGTCAATATCCGCAGGGTGCCGCAGCGAACGTTCCCGAGAAATTTCGACGCCGCAAGCCGGCAGCACTGCCGGAAGTGTCGGAGCTGCAGGCCGTGCGTCATTTCACGCGCCTGTCGCAGCTGAACTTCTCCATCGACACGCACTTCTATCCGCTCGGGTCGTGCACGATGAAGTACAACCCGCGCGCCTGTAATCAATTCGCGATGCTGCCGGAACTGTTGAGCCGTCATCCGCTGGCGCCGGCGTCGGCCAGCCAGGGCTTTCTGGAATGCATGTTTGAATTGCAGGAAATGCTCAAGGAAGTGACCGGCATGAAGGGCGTGTCGCTCACGCCGATGGCCGGTGCGCAGGGCGAATTCGCGGGCCTGGCGATGATTCGTGCGTATCACCGCGCTCGCGGCGATCTGCAACGCACGGAGGTCATCGTGCCGGATGCCGCGCACGGCACCAACCCAGCGACTGCGACCATGTGCGGTTTCAGCGTGGTGGAAATTCAGTCGCTGCCGAACGGCGACATCGACATCGACGCGCTGAAAGGCGCGCTCGGTCCGAAGACCGCCGGCATCATGTTGACCAATCCCTCGACGCTCGGCGTGTTCGAGCGGCGCATCCACGAAGTCGCCAAGCTGGTCCATGAAGCGGGCGGCCTGCTTTATTACGACGGCGCGAACCTCAACGCCATTCTCGGCAAGGTGCGCCCGGGCGACATGGGCTTCGACGTGATTCATATGAACCTGCACAAGACCTTCTCCACGCCGCACGGCGGCGGCGGGCCGGGCTCGGGTGCGGTCGGTGTGAATCAGCGTTTGCTGCCTTTCATGCCCATTCCAGTCATTGGCAAAGATGGAGACAACTTCCGTTTCCTGGATGAAAAAGATCTGCCGCAGACCATCGGCCGCCTGTCCGCGTTCGCGGGCAATGCCGGCGTGCTGCTGCGTGCGTATGTTTATATGCGCATGCTCGGCCGCGAAGGCATGCATCGCGTCGCCGAGTTCGCTGCACTCAACGCGAACTATCTGCTGGCGCGCTTGAAACAAGCGGGCTTCGATCCGGCGTATCCGGAGCGGCGCGCGAGCCACGAGTTCATCATCACGGTGAAGCGCCAGGCCAAAGAGCTTAACGTCACCGCGATGGACTTCGCCAAGCGCCTGCTCGACTACGGCTTCCACGCGCCGACCACTTACTTCCCGCTGCTGGTGCCGGAGTGCTTGTTGATCGAGCCCACCGAGACCGAGGCGAAGGATGAGCTGGATGGGTTCGTGGCGGCGATGGTCGCGATTCAAGCCGAAGCGGAGCAGGATGCGGCCAAGGTCAAAGGCGCGCCCTATACTCTGCCGGTGCGGCGTCTCGACGACGTGCGCGCCGCCAAGCAACTCGATCTGACGTACGGGATGAGAAGCACCGAATGAACTCCGCAGAGCGCACTCCGCCGGCCCGATCCGCCCATAGTCCAATAATCGACCGGCCCAAGCTGGCGGGCGTCCGCCGGCTGCTGCTGGCTTTTGTCAACTCATGGAAAGGGTTCCGGGGTGCGTTCCGGTCCGAGGCTGCGTTCCGGCAGGAAGTGGCGCTGGCGGTGGTGATGCTGCCGCTCGGCGTCTACCTGGGCAAAACCCCGGTGGAAAAGGCCCTGCTGGTCGGCTCGGTGCTGCTGGTGCTGATCGTGGAATTGCTCAATACCGGCATCGAAACCGTGGTCGACCGCATCGGTCTCGAACGCCACGAGCTGTCCGGGCTGGCGAAGGACGTCGGCTCGACCGCGGTACTGCTATCCTTCGCCGTCCTGATGGTGGTCTGGGGGTTCCTGCTGCTGGGCTAACTGAGCCCACATGCGCCAATCGGGCGCAAATGCTGGAACCTGGATGCCCCGTTCCCACGAACAGACGGTTTTGGTGGGAATGCGGGCGTCCGGCAAGCTGATCTTGCCGCCGGACCCGCGGCTCCTTAAAGCTTGCTCGAACGCGGTTCACTCATGCATAGAACTCTTGCCGTTGCCGGACTGCTGCTGCTCGCCTCTCTACCTTCGCACTCGCAGGTGCCGGCTCCGCCGCCGCCTGGGCCGGGCGCGGTACCGCAAACTGCGGTACCGGTCCCCGATGTCGAAGATTCCCGCTGGGCCCGCACGCTGGAGCGCGTCGCCAGCGGCGTCGTCACCATTCAAGTCGACCTGGCGCGCGCCTTCGACACCGAATGGAATATGTCGAGTCAGGCCACCGGCTTCGTCGTCGACGCACAGCGCGGGCTGATTCTCACCAATCGTCACGTGGTGACGCCGGGCCCGGTCACGGCCACCGCGGTGTTCCTCAATCGCGAGGAAGTCACGTTGTATCCGGTCTATCGCGACCCGGTGCACGACTTCGGCTTCTATCGCTACGATCCTTCCAAGCTGCGTTTCATCAAGCCGACCGAGCTGAAGTTATATCCGCAAGGCGCCACGGTCGGTCGTGAGATACGCGTCATCGGCAACGATGCCGGTGAGCAGTTGTCGATTCTTGCCGGCACGCTGGCGCGCCTCGATCGCGAAGCGCCCAACTACGGCCTCGGCAAATACAACGACTTCAACACGTTCTATTACCAGGCGGCGTCGAGCACCTCCGGCGGCTCTTCGGGCTCGCCGGTGATCGACATCGACGGGCGAGTGCTGGCGCTCAACGCCGGCGGCAGCTCGGCCGCAGCGTCGAGTTTCTATCTGCCGCTCGACCGCGTGACGCGCGCGTTGAAAGCGGTTCAAGACGGCAAGCCGGTGACGCGCGGCACGCTGCAAACCGTGTTTCTTTACACGCCGTTCGATGAAGTGCGCCGCCTCGGCCTGCGCGAAGCGTCCGAGTCCGACGTGCGCAAGAAATTCCCGAACAACACCGGCATGCTGGTGGTGTCGGAAGTTCAGCGCGGTTCGCCGGCCGAAGGCGTGCTCGAACCCGGCGACGTGCTGGTGAAGATCAACGGCCAGGTCACCGCCGATTTCTCGCTGCTCGCGAGCACGCTCGACGACGGCGTCGGCAAGTCGGTGAAGCTGACGGTCGAACGCGGCGGCCAGGTGTTCGAGCGCGAGCTGCCGATCCAGGATATGTATTCGGTGATGCCGGATGAGTTCCTGGAGTTCGGCGACGCCGTGGTCCACAACTTGTCGTGGCAACAGGCGCGTCACATCAATGTGCCGATCAAGGGCGTGTACGTTGCGAACCCCGGTTATGTGCTCGGCGCAGCCGGCATGCCGCGCGGCGCGGTGATCAGCGAAGCGGGCGGCGAGCAGATCGGGCACCTGGGCGACTTCGAGAAGGTGTTGTCCAAGCTCGAAGACGGCGAGCGCATCACGCTGCGTTATTTCACCATCGACGATCCCAAGACCGCGCAATGGCGCAGCGTCCGCATGGATCGCCGCTGGTTCCCGGCTCGCATTTGCAAACGTGACGACAAGCTGGGCACGTGGCCGTGCACGCCGTGGGGCCAGGACGGCGGTTCGAAATCGCCGGAGCCTGCGACCACCAGCTTCGCCAAGACCTCCGATCCGCTGATCAACAAGCTGGCGCCGTCGCTGGTGCTGGTGAATTTCGACATGCCGTATTCCGTGTCGGGCATCACCGAGCGCAGCTATTACGGCACCGGCCTGATCGTCGATGCCGAGCGCGGCCTGGTGATCGTCGATCGCAACACCGTGCCGGCGCCGCTGGGCGATGTGCGCCTGACGTTCGCCGGCTCGATCGAAGTGCCGGGGCGCGTGGAATATATTCATCCGCTGCACAATCTCGCCGCGATTTCTTATGACCCGAAGCTGATCGGCGCGACGCCGGCGAAGGCGGCGGTGCTCAAGAGCGTCGATCTGCAGCCGGGCCAGGAAGTGTGGGCGGTCGGCATGCGCGTCGACGGCAAAGTGCAATCGCGCTCGGCGACGGTGGCGTCGGTCGACCCGGTGTCGTTCCCGCTGTCGCGCACGCTGCAGTTTCGCGAATCGAATTTGGAAACAACCGCGCTGGTGAACGGCCCGAGCGATTACGACGGCGTGCTGGTCGACAAGAGCGGCGCAGTAGTTGCGACGTGGGCGAGCTTCGCGTACGAGGCGGGCCGCGAGATCCAGCAGGAAAATCGCGGTGTTTCTGCCGAGCTGATCCAGGAGATGTTGCCGTTGCTGCGCGAAGGCCGGCCGTTGCATTCCCTGGAAGCCGAGTTGCAGCCGCTGCCGCTGGCAGTCGCACGCAAGCAGGATCTGCCGGATGACTGGATCCGTCGCCTGGAGCAACACAGCCCGGATCGCCGCCAGGTGCTGAGCGTGGTGCGCACCGTCGGCGGCTCGCCTGCGGATGGATTGTTGCGCTCGGGCGATCTCATTCTCGATGTCGACGGTCAGATCGTGAATCGCTTCCGTGAAGTGGAGCGAAGCGTGCAGAAACCGTCGGTACGGGTGACTGTGTGGCGCGACAAGGCGACGCAAGTGATCGAAGTACCGACCGTGGAGCTCGGCGGGCGCGATCTCGACCGCATCGTGGTGTGGGCCGGCGCCGTTTTGCAAAAACCACATCGCGCGCTGGCCGCGCAGCGGGGAATCGAACCCGAAGGCGTGTTCGTCGCTTACTTCTCCTACGGTTCGCCGGCCACGCGCTATCAATTGTGGGCCGGACGGCGCATCGTCGAAGTGGACGGCACACCGGTGCCGGATCTGGACGCGTTCATTCGCGCCGTCTCGGGGCGTGAAGATCGCAGCTCGCTCAGACTGCGCACTGTGACCTGGAACGGCTCGGTGGAAGTCATGACACTGAAGCTCGACAAACGCTTCTGGCCGACGTATGAGCTGCGCCGGACCGCGCAGGGCTGGACTCGCACGGCTCTTGAATAACGGCTCTTGGTATCATTGTTCCCATGGCTATAGGACGAGTTTTACAACAGGAAATTCAGGAGGCTGTGGAAGCACTCCGCGCCGGCGAATTGGTGGCGTTTCCTACCGAGACGGTCTACGGGCTGGGCGCGAACGCCAACAATCCGGATGCGGTGCGTAAGATTTTCCGCGTCAAAGGTCGGCCCTCGACGCACCCGGTCATCGTGCACATCGATCACCCGCGCTATCTGCAGCGCTGGGTGCGCGAGATGACGCCGGAGGCGAAGAAGCTCGCCGATGCATTCTGGCCGGGACCTCTGACGCTGGTCGCCAAGCGCGCGCCGGCAGTGAACGATGTGATCACTGGCGGCCAGGACACGGTCGCGATTCGTGTGCCGAATCATCCGGTCGCTCAGCAGTTGCTCAACGCATTCGGCGGCGGCATCGCTGCGCCGTCGGCGAACAAATATGGTCACGTGAGCCCGACGCGCGCCGAGCACGTGCGCGATGAGTTTGGCGATGAATTGAAATTCGTGCTCGATGGCGGCGACTGCAAAGTCGGCCTCGAATCGACGATTGTGAGCTGTCTCGGCGACGGGCCGCGCGTGCTGCGTCCGGGCAGCATCAGCTTGTCGCAGTTGAAGGCGGTGGTGCCGACGATCGTCATGGGAGCAAATCCCACGGCGCCCCGCGTGCCGGGCTCTACATCACGGCACTATTCGCCGGCCACGCCGGTGAATGTGGTGCCGAGCCGGCGATTGGAGCAGGTGATGAATGAGTTCACCGCCAATCACGAGAAGGTCGCCGTGCTCGCGCAGCGGCCGCCCGGAACCGCCAATCCTTACATGACATGGATCAATGCCGGCATCCGGCCGGATGTTTATGCGCGCCAGTTGTACGCGCACCTGCGCACGCTGGATAAGGCCAGCGCGAAGATCATCCTGGTCGAGGAAGTGCCCGAGGGCGAGAAGTGGGACGCCGTGCGCGACCGCCTGCGTCGCGCCGCCAGCGCTGAAAACATTGTCACCTACGATCAAGACATCGCCGCCTGGGTCGCCGACTTCGGCGAAGAAGGCAACCCTCCCGGCTGAGCTTTTTCGCTTACGCCCGGCGTAAGCGGCTCGAGAGCGCGCCCGTGACTGCGCGGGCGTCTTGAAGACCCAGCAGATGCGCGGTCGTGAAATAGACAATGCCAAAGGCTGCCGCGACCAGTAGAGCAGCGGGCAGGGGATGCACAGATTTCGCGACCAGGCTGACGCCATATCCAGCCGCGGCGGCCAGCAAAGCAGCTCCGAATGTGCGTACCAGATGGCCGTCGCGGGCGCGGACAGTTCCGATGCGGCGGACCAGCGAGCTGCGTAACAACCCCCATTCCAACCACGCGCCCAGCGATGCACCGAGCGCGAGCCCCACCGGCCCGAGCGGGATTGCATTGACTGTGACATTGCCGAACAAGCCGGCGCCGATCGTCATGGTCCCGATGGTCACGGGCTCGAACTGCAACATCAGCGCAGTTCCCGCGAGCGCGGAGGTGAGGACGCGCAGCCCAGCGATGCGAGCGGGCGTCCGCGTGTCGCGCAGGGCGAAGAATGCCGATTGATATATGCGAGCGCTGGTCGACGCCAGCAGTCCGACGCTGTACGCGATCAGCGTGAGCCAGACGACCTTCACGTCGGACGCGGCGAATTCGCCTGCTCGATAGATGCCCGCCACGAAAACATTTCCGAGCAGCACGAACGCCACCAGGCTCGGCACCACGAAGAACGAAGCGCGGCTCACAGCCGCGATGGCACGTTCACGCAGCACGCCCATCGCGCTTTCACGATTCCGCGACAGCTCCGGCAGCTCGGCGGCCGCCACGCTCATTGCGAACAAACTCAACGGCAGCACGTACAACGTCTGCGCATATCGCATTCTCGCGACCGCGCCGATTGCGAGCAGGCTGGCGAGCACCATGTCGACGTACGCGCTGACCTGCACGACGCCTCGCCCCAGGATCGCGGGACCGGCCGTGCGCACCGCTTCCCGAAACGCCGGTTCAGTGCGGCCGCTGTTGAAGCTGATGTTTCTTTCCAGCCGCAGCACCCACGGCAGCTGAAAGCCGAACTGCAGCAAGCCGCCGAGCAGCGCTCCCCAGGCTGCCGCGAACAGCAATCCGTCCAGCTCCGTGCGTTGGTGAAACGCAATCAGCGCGCCGATGATCGCCGCGTTCCACAGCACCGGCGCGAAGTAGGGCACGAAGAACTTGCGATGACTGTTGAGAATGCCGAGCGCCCAGGCGGAGAGCACGAGCACGCCGGTCATGGGAAACAGGATGCGCACCAGCACGATCATCAGCTCGCGCCGCTGGCCCGTGAACCCGGGCGTGAAAAACGTCACCAGCCAGGGCGCGAGCAACACGCCGAGCAGTGAGATGCCGCCGGCGACGGCCAGCAGCAGCGCGAACATGGCACCGGCCACGCGGCCGGCTTCGCGCGTCCGCCCTTGCTCCAGCAACTCCGAGTAGACCGGAATGAACGAGGCGCTGAGCGTTCCCTCGCCCAGCATGTTTTGCAAAACATTGGGCATGCGCAGGGCGGCGCTGAACACGTCCGCGTGCAGCCCGGCGCCGAAATACATGGCGACCAGGCGCTCGCGGACCAGGCCGACGATCCGGCTGAGAAAGATGCCTGCGGTGATCAGCGCGGCTGCAAAGCGATTGGAACGCGTGGGTGCGGATGCGCCAGGTGCGCCGGCTTTGTCTGTCATGCGCGCAGTGTGAGATGTCTCAGTCGGCGGGTACAGTCCGATCGCTCGCCCAGGCGCGCAGCTCGAGAATTTTCTCCGCCATCGTCACCGACAGCGGCCGCGTGGCGCGGATCTCGTTGAGGATGTGCTGAGCGCCGACCGGCTCATTGGTCGCGTGAGCCGCGTATACGGCTGATACCACCGCCTGTTCGATTTCCGCGCCCGAGAATCCTTCGCAACCCGTGGCCAGTTGCTTCACGTGGGCGTCGGCCAGCGCCAGGTTGCGCTTCTTGGCGTGGATGCGCAGGACATCCTCGCGCACGCTGGCGCTCGGCAGGTCGACGAAGAAGATCTCATCCATGCGCCCCTTGCGCACCAGTTCCGGCGGCAGCGAGGAGATGTCATTGGCGGTGGCTACGACGAACACGCGAGATTTCTTCTCGGCGAGCCACGTCAGGAACGTGCCGAGCAGGCGGCGCGAGGTGCCGTTGTCGCCCTCGCCGGTGGAGACGCCTTTTTCGATCTCATCGATCCACAGCACGCACGGCTCCATCATCTCCGCCGTGGAGAGCGATTCGCGCAGATTGCGCTCCGACTCGCCGATGTACTTGTTGTGAATGGCCGCAAAGTCGAGCCGCAGCAGCGGCACGCCGAAGATGCCGGCAGCAGCTTTCGCCGCCACGCTCTTGCCGCAGCCTTGTACGCCGAGCAGCAGCACGCCCTTCGGCGCGTCCAGCTGGGGCGCGCTGCCGTCGAAGGCGGGCTTGCGACGGCGCAGCCATTCTTTCAGTCGCGCCATGCCGCCGAGGTCCGCGAACTGCGCGGTGTCGTACTCGAACGCCAGCACGCCGCCCCGGTTCAACAATTCATATTTCGCCTGCATCACCGCCGGGATGTCGGTCGGCAGCAGCGCGCCGTCGTCGAAGATCACCTTGCGCGCGATCCGTTCAGTGTCGCCGGTCGACAGGCCGCGCAGATTCTCCAGCAGCAGTTCGAGCGATTTGCGATCCGTTTTGACGCGCTGGCCGTGGGCGCGAGCCCAGTCGGAGGCGACGCGCTCGACGATTTCCCTACGCTCTTCGCGCGTGGGAAAGGCGAGCGAGAAGCGGGCGCTGAGATGATCGAGCTCGCGCGGCAGCTGAATCTCGTGACTGATGAGCACCACGGTGCGCGGCAGGCGGTCGTAGTCCTGGCAGATGTCCTTCAGCAGCCGCACGTTCACCGGATCGTTGAGGAACGGATGAAAGTCGAGCAGCACGTAGATGCCGGCGGTCGGCGTCGCGCGCATCGACTTGAGCACGGCGTCCGGCTCGGCATTGTGTTGCTGCGCGCCGCCCAGATTGACGTCGAGACGACGCAAACCTTCCGTGACAGTCCACTGAAACACCGGCGTGTGCGCGGAGGAGGCGAGCTTGACCGCCATCGAGGCGAACAGCGCCAGCGCGCGAGCCTCGTCGCGCGTTTCGATGACGATCAGCGGCACGCGGCTCTTCAGCAGCGCTTCCAGTTCCCTGCGCGTGTCGGCTACGGCGTTCACGAACTAACTGCGAGCTCCATCGTTTGGAAGTTGGGTTTGGAATTTTGCCGACTCTACAACACTGAGGCGATTCGAAATGCCGACGGCGATCCGATTCCGGCTGCCGGCCGAATGGGCTCGTGTCGAAGAGCGACGTGACGCAAATTTTTTTGGTGACAGCGCCGAATTCTGTGACGCGCTTCTTGCATCGCCGGACATTTTTGCTACATTTCGCGCCGACCTGTGTAAGAGAGCACCATGCGTAAGCTGCAGTGCCGCTCGACCAGAACTTGTGAGAGCTTGAGGCGTTAATCGAACTCGTTGAGCTCTTGTTGGTTGGTTAAGTGTTCGCAGCTTTGAGAGGTGCCCAACAGGTGTTGCCCCGCGCGGCCAAGCATTCCCTCGCCGTTTCTCCGGCGCATTCTTTCGACTCCACCACGCTCACTGAAGCCGAGATCCGCGCGCTCGTCGCCCGGTTCGGTTCGCCGTTATTGGTGGTCGATTGTGAACAGGTCCGTCGTCAGTACCGCTCGCTGAAGGCGGCGCTGCCCGGTGTGGACCTGCACTACGCGCTCAAGCCGCTGCCGCACGCTGCAGTGGTTTCGTGCCTGCGCGACGAAGGTGCTTATTTCGACCTCGCCACCACCGGCGAAGTCGAGCTGGTGAAGCAGCAGGGCATCGCCCCGAGCCGCTGCATTCATACGCATCCCATCAAGCGCGACAGCGACATTCGCGACGCGCTTCGTTACGGCGTCACCACCTTCGTCGCCGACAACCCGGACGAGCTGCGCAAGTTCGTGCGCTATCGCAAGCGTGTGGAAGTGCTGCTGCGTGTGTCGTTCCGCAGCCCCAACGCGGTCGTCGACCTGTCGAAGAAATTCGGCTGCGAGCCCGGCGCCGTGCTCGGCTTGATCGAAATGGCCCGCCGCATGGGCGTGCGCGTGCGTGGCTTGTCGTTCCACGTCGGTTCGCAAGCGACCGATCCGGCCAAGTACGTCGAAGCCGTCCACGCCTGCACCAACATCATGGCCGAGGCGGTGCTCGCGGGCCTGCCGTCGCTGGACGTGCTGGACATCGGCGGCGGCTATCCGGTCGCTTACAACGACAGCGTCACGCCGATCGAAGAATTCTGCCGTCCGATCCGTGCCGCGCTGGCCAAGCTGCCGCCGCACGTCCGTGTGATCGCCGAGCCCGGCCGCTTCATCGCGGCGCCGGCCGCGATTGCGGTGTCGTCGGTGATGGGCAAGGCCAAGCGCGACGGTCGCTGGTGGTACTACCTCGACGACGGCGTGTACGGTTCGTACAGCGGTCAGATGTTCGACCACGCCAAGTACCCGCTGTCGGTGCTGCGCGAGGGCGGCGAGCTGCACGAGAGCGTGCTCGCGGGTCCGACCTGCGACTCCATCGACGTGATCGACGAAAGCATCATGTTGCCGGAGCTGGAAGTCGGCGACCTGGTGGTCGGTCGCATGATGGGTGCGTACACCTGGGCGAGCGCGACGGACTTCAACTTCTTCAAGCGCGCCAAGGTGGTCGTGATGAACGAGCACGCCGACGCGCGCCGCGTGGTCCGCCTGCAGCGTAAGGCTGGCGGCGCTCGGGCGTAGTGCAAGTTCGAGTCGTCGACCGGGTTCCCGGCGCTCAGGCAGCGCAGGGCATCGCTGTCGTCATCGATGTGTTTCGAGCCTTCTCGGTCGCCGCGTACGCGTTCTCACGCGGCGCGGCGGCCGTCATTCCCGTCGGAGCGGTCGAGGATGCGCGCGAGCTGAAGCGCCAGCATCCGGACTGGCTGCTGATCGGCGAACGTCACGCCCGCAAGCTGCCTGGCTTCGACTGCGGCAATTCACCCAGCGACCTGGAACAAATCGACGTTGCCGGCCGCACGCTCATTCACACCACGCACGCCGGCACGCAGGGCCTGACGAATGCCTTGCAGGCCGACGAAGTGATCACCGGTGCACTGGTCAACGCCGCCGCGATCGTGCGTTATATCCAAGCGCGTCAGCCGCAGATCGTGACCATCGTCCGCATGGGCCACGAAGCGCGTGAGAATTCAGATGAAGACGATCTCTGCGCCGAGTTGCTGCGTTCCCGGCTGATGGGCGATCCGATGCCGACGGACGGCATTCGCGAGCGCCTGCGTGGCGCCTCCAGCGCGCAGAAGTTTTTCGATCCCGCCTGTGATTTCGCACCGGAGCGCGACTTCGAGCTGTGC
The DNA here is from genome assembly GCA_946478975.1 of uncultured Steroidobacter sp. The sequence goes on along the minus strand of CAMLEO010000045.1, from coordinate 7,726 downwards.
ACGCGAGTCGATGTGTTCGACTTCGTCCTGCAGCTCGATCGCTCGCACGCGCCGCCTCGTTTACGCCGCATCGACGTATGAATCCCGTTGTCCGGACAATTGTGCTGCTGACGTTTTCGAACGTGTTCATGACGTTCGCGTGGTACGCGCACCTGAAGCACCTGAATCAAAAGCCGTGGGTGGTCGCGGCGCTGCTGAGCTGGGGCGTGGCGTTGTTCGAATATCTGCTGCAGGTTCCGGCGAACCGCATCGGTTACACGGTGCTGTCGCTGCCGCAGCTGAAGATCCTGCAGGAAGTGATCACGCTGACGGTGTTCGTGCCGTTCGTGATGTTATACATGCGCCAGCCGCTCAAGCTCGATTACCTGTGGGCGGCGCTGTGCATGCTGGGCGCCGTTTATTTCGTGTTTCGCAAATGACCACTGCCATCCATCGGTGGGTCGAGAGCTGCCGCCAGGGCGATCCCACCGTCATTGCACGCCTGCGCTCGGGCTGGGCGGTGATGGGCCGCAAACAAGTGCTCGAAGGCTATTGTTTGCTGTTGCCCGATCCGGTGGTGCCGCACCTCAACGCGCTCAGCCCGCGCGATCGCGATCAGTTCATGTCCGAGCTCGGCCTGCTGGGCGACGCGGTGCTGGCCGTGACTGGCGCGCTGCGGATCAATTACGCAATCTTCGGCAACGTCGAACCAGCGCTGCATGCGCATGTTCACCCGCGCTACACCCACGAGCCGCTCGCCATGCGCACCAACAACCCGTGGGCTTACGACTGGCAGCAGGCACCGGATTTCGACCCAGCCACGCATGGCCCGATGCGTGACTTAATTCGCCAACAGCTGGCGCAAATTCACCCCAAGACCTAACCTTTCGGTCCTGTTTGGTCGTGTCGATTGGCGCACACTGTCGCCAGTTAGTGACGATCGCAGGTTTACAGCGAGGGCTTGCGATGTAAACTCGCGGCCGTGCTCGGAAGCATTCAGGAAGAGTGAGTAGCTCGATATGCGCGTCAAGTCGAGCCTGGCCAGTTACGTCGCAGAACAGCTCGCGCCGCTCGGGCGAATTTCCAGTCGTGCGATTTTCGGCGGCGTAGGCGTGTTCATCGACGAGCGATTGCTGGGCATCGTGATGGGGGACAAGCTGTACCTGCACACCGACAAGAGCAATCTCGATGATTATGTCGCGCGGGGCATGCAGCAGTTCAAGCCGTACCCGAACGCGTTCGATCTCACCACCGATCATCACGAAGTGCCGCCGGACATCGTCAACGACGCCGAGCAGCTCAAGGTCTGGGGCGAGCGAGCGTTGAACGCCGCCATCGAATCGGCACGCGCCAAGCAGCTCGCCGGCATCGAACGCTCCCGCCACATGAAACAGGCGAAGAAAAAACAAAAGGCCGTTAAAAAGCTCTAGTTTCGAGTAAGCGCTGCCAGCGCCGACAACGAACGTACCGGCGCTGAACACGTCATGCCGCGGCAGACATATGCTGCCGTTTCCGCTAAGGGTTTTTTATCAGCGATCGCAGCCGGCAGCGCGCCGGCGTCCGCAGGAATTGCGAAGACCAGCCGTCGGGGCGCATACATTTTTGCTAATTCGTCGCGCCACTCGGCCACCTCGCGGGTGACGCCGCGCACGATCACCACTTCCGGCGGCTGCAAATGTTCTTCGAGCGCGACCAGCAGCGAAGTGTGAGCGTGCGGATAGTGCTGCAAAGCAGGCCACGCCGCGCGAATCGTTTTCGCCGCTGCGTCCAGGTAGCGCGTGTCTCCGAGCAGCAGCCCGAGCTTGGTCAACGACTGCGCAGCGATCGAATTCCCCGCAGGCACAGCTTCATCGGCGAACGAGCGCGAGCGATGCATGAGCTGCTCGTGATCGTCGGCAGTAAAGTAAAAACCGCCGTGCTCGCGATCTTCAAAGTGTTCCAGCAGCGCGTCCGCAAGCTCGATGGCGAATTGCAGATCGGCGCTGCGCCAGCGGGTTTGCAGCAGCTCGATCAAGCCATCGAGCAGGAATGCATGATCGTCCAGATAAGCGGCGAAGCGGGCGCGGCCGTCTTTGTATGTGGCGAGCAAGCGCCGGTCTTGCCAGCAAGTCGTGCGAATGAAATCGACTGCGCGACAGGCGGCGTCCGCCAGGTCGCTGCGATTCAGCACTCGCGCGGCGACAGCCATGCCGCTGATCGTGAGTCCGTTCCAGGCAGTGAGCACTTTTTCGTCCCGGCCCGGCCACACGCGACGATTGCGAACATCGAGCAGAGCGGCGCGGGCGCGATTCAAGCGCTGCTCGACTTCAGCAACGTCCAGGTGCAATTCGCCGGCGATGTCTTCTTCGGAACGAAACACGTGCAAATGCCAGTGCGAGCCTTCGAAGTTCGCTTCGCGGTCGAGCCCGAAGCGGCGCGAGAACACTTCGTAATCGTCGCGGCTGAGCACGCTCACGACTTCATCCGGCTGCCACACGTAGAACCAGCCTTCGTGACCTTCCGAATCCGCATCGAGCGCCGACCAGAAGCCGCCTTCGGGCGCGCGCATGTCACGAATCAACCAATCGGCGGTTTCCGAAGCAATGCGCTTGAACAACGGTTCGCCGGTGGCCAGCGCGGCGTTGGCATAACTGCGCAACAGCTGGCCGTTGTCGTACAGCATCTTCTCGAAGTGCGGAATCATCCAATACTGATCGACGCTGTAGCGCGCGAAGCCGCCGCCGAGCTGGTCGTACATGCCGCCATCGGCCATGCGCTTGAGCGTCAGCGTTGCCATGTACAGCGAATGCAGATCGGGCTCGTCGCTGCCGGCAGTCGCTCGCCATTGGCGCATCAAAAAATCGATGTGAGTCGGATGAGGAAATTTCGGCGCGCTGCCGAAGCCGCCGAATTCAGCATCGAACTGTCCTGCGAGTTGTTCGCGTGCCGCTCGCAGCGGCTCGGCAGTGAGAGGTGTGTCGCCGGAGGCGGGCGGCGCTTGCAGTTGATCGAACGCATCTTTGAGCGCTGCGCTTTGCTGGGCGATCTCCTCGGTGTGCGAGCGATAGAACTCGGCCACCCGCTGCAACAGATCGGTGAACGCCGGCAGGCCGTGGCCGGCGTGCTTGGGAAAATAGGTGCCGCCGAAAAACGGTCGCTGGTCGCCCGGCGAAAGAAACATGGTGAGCGGCCAGCCGCCGCCGCGCTGGGTGAGCATCTGCTGCGCGATTTGATAGATGCGGTCCAGGTCGGGGCGCTCTTCGCGGTCCACTTTGACGTTCACGAACAGTTCGTTCATCACCGCCGCGGTGGCCGGATCCTCGAACGATTCATGCGCCATGACGTGACACCAATGGCACGCCGAGTAGCCGATCGACAGCAGAATCGGCTTGTTTTCCTGCTGCGCGCGGCTGAGCGCCGCCTCGCCCCACGGATACCAGTCGACCGGGTTGGCGGCGTGCTGGAGCAGATAGGGGCTGGTTTCAGCCGCCAGTCGATTCGACGGGCGGTTGCGGTGTGTTGAATCGTGCATAGAATGCGCCCACTTTAAATGAACACCTCAACCGACACATCGAGATCTACGCAGCTTGAGCTGCCGGAGTTGCGCCTGAAGCGCGGCGAAGACCGTCGTCTGGCGGCGGGCCACCTGTGGGTGTTTTCCAACGAAGTGGACACCGCCCGCACGCCGCTGACGGACTTCGAGCCCGGCGCGCTATGCCGGATCGTTTCCGACCGCGACAAGTTCCTGGGCTACGCTTATGTGAACCCGCGTTCGCTGATCAGCGCCCGCATTCTCGGCCGGGACGCCAGATATCCGCCGGATAAATCGTTATTCGTGCATCGCTTACAAGTGGCGCAAGCGCTGCGCCGCTCGCTGTATGAAAAGCCGTTTTATCGGCTGGTGTACGGCGAGTCCGATGCGTTGCCGGGACTGGTGCTGGATCGTTTCGGCGATGTCATCGTCGGGCAGATCGCGACGGCCGGCATGGAGGCGCTGCGTCCGCAGATCGAAGAGGCGGTGAAAAAGGTCATCGCGCCGGCGGCACTGGTGTGGAAGAACGACGCCGGCGTGCGCGAGCTCGAAGGGCTGCCGAACTACGTGGAAACAGTGTTCGGCGATGTGCCCGAGTTCGTGACGGTCGACGAGGGTGGCGTCAATTTCCAGGTGCCGCTCGGCTCGGGCCAGAAAACCGGCTGGTTTTTCGATCAGGCCTCGAACCGCTTGGCGCTGCGCAAATACGTCGGCGGGGCGCGTGTGCTGGATGTGTTCAGCTATCTCGGTGCGTGGGGCCTGGGTGCGCTCAAAGCAGGTGCGACCGAAGCGACGTGCGTCGATTCGTCCGCGGCGGCTTTGGAACAATTGCAGGCGAGCGCGGCCGCGAACGGTTTGAAGCCGGGCGTGATCAAGGGCGACGCGTTCGACGTGCTGGAATCGCTGCACACGCAGGGCCGCCGCTTCGATGTCGTGATCATCGATCCGCCGGCCTTCATCAAACGTAAAAAAGACGTGCCCAAGGGCGAGGCCGCGTACAAGCGGCTCAATCAGCTCGCCATGCAGTTGCTGGAGCGCGACGGCATCCTGGTGTCGTGCTCCTGTTCGTATCATCTCGAACCCGATCACCTGCTGACCGCCATCCAGCGCGCCGCGCGCCATCTCGGCCGGTTTGCCCAGGTGGTGGAAGTCGGTGGTCAGGCGCCCGACCATCCGATCCATCCGGCGATTCCGGAAACGCGCTATCTCAAGGCGTTTTTCTGCCGCGTCGTCTCGGAATAGGCGGCGCCGCGGCTCACGTTATACTCGCCCGACAATGATTCCATACCCCGCGATCGATCCGATCATCTTCTCGGTGGGCAAGCTGGCGGTGCGCTGGTATGGCCTGATGTACGTCATCGGTTTTGCGGCCGCCTGGTGGCTGGCACGCCGGCGCGCCGCGCGGCCGGACTCGACCTGGCAGCCCACCGAGGTCGACGACCTGATTTTCTATTCCGCCATCGGCGTGATTCTCGGCGGCCGGCTGGGCTGGATCACGTTCTACGGCGGCGAGCAGGTGCTGCAGGATCCGCTCACCATCTTTCGCATCTGGGAAGGCGGCATGTCGTTCCACGGCGGCTTCATCGGCGTGGTCATCGCAGTGCTGATCTTCTCTCGTCAGCGTGCGCGCCGCTTCCCCGACGTGCTCGACTTCCTGGCGCCGCTGCCGGGCATCGGCATTTTCGCCGGGCGCATCGGCAACTTCATCAACGGCGAGTTGTGGGGCAAACAAACGTCGGTGGCGTGGGGCTTCATCGTCGATCCCGCGCCGCTGTATCCAGTGCAGGCGGCGGAAGCGACGCGGCTGTGCCAGCGTTTCGGCGTCGATCCCTGCGTGCTGCACGTTCATGCTTCGCAGCTGTATGAAGGAGCGCTCGAAGGATTGTTGCTGTTCGCAATCCTGTGGGTGTTCACTCGCAGGCAGCGGCCGAGGCTGGCGCCGTCGGCATTGTTCCTGATCATCTACGGCGTGTGCCGGTTCGCGGTGGAATTCGTGCGCGTGCCGGACGAAAACCGCGGTTATTTGTTTTTCGATTGGGTGACCATGGGTCAGATCCTGTCGCTGCCGATGATCATTGCCGGCGTCGTCCTGATGGCCTGGGCATACCGTCAGCAGCAGGCCAGCGGCAATTACGGAGCCAAGCGGCTCGTCACGGCCACCTCTTGACGGCGCCATGAATCAGTACCTGCAGCTGCTGCGTCACATCCGCGACCACGGTGTCGTCAAGACGGATCGCACCGGCACCGGCACGCGCTCGGTGTTCGGCTATCAAGCCCGCTTCGATCTGTCCCAGGGCTTTCCGCTGGTGACGACCAAGAAGCTGCACCTGAAGTCCATCGTTTATGAGCTGCTGTGGTTTCTCAAGGGCGATACCAACGTCAGATATCTGCACGACCACGGCGTGACCATCTGGGACGAGTGGGCCGATGAGAACGGCGAGCTCGGTCCCATCTACGGCAAACAGTGGCGCTCCTGGCCGGCGCCGGACGGCAAGAGCATCGACCAGATCAGCCGCACCATCGACCTGATCCGCCGCAATCCCGATTCCCGCCGCATCATCGTCAACGCCTGGAACGTCGGCGAACTGGAGCAGATGTCGCTCACGCCGTGCCACGCACTGTTTCAATTCTGGGTGGGCGAGGGCAAGCTGTCCTGCCAGTTGTATCAGCGCAGCGCCGATGTATTTCTCGGCGTGCCGTTCAACATCGCCTCCTACGCGTTGCTCACGCATATGTTTGCTCAGCAGTGCGACCTCGAGCCGGGCGAGTTCATCTGGACCGGCGGCGACTGCCACTTGTATCTGAATCATCTCGATCAGGCCGACGAGCAGCTGAAGCGCACGCCCTATCCGCTGCCGCGGCTGGAAATCAAACGCAAGCCGCCGTCCATCTTCGAATACCAGAACGAAGATTTTCAGATCCAGGATTACCAGGCGCATCCGTCGATCAAGGCCCCGATCGCTGTCTAATCGCTGTCCAAGAGATTCTCCAAGAGATCCAGAGTCGCTCATGCCCAAGCAGAACCGTCGCACTCAGTCGCGCGATACCGCTCGCCCGTCCCGATCGCAGAAGAAAGCCGTCCGCAAGGCTCGGCGTCCGGTGCGCGCCAAGAAGGCGTCGCCGGCGAATTCGCCGCTGGTCGAAGCGCGCGACTCGAAGATTCACGGCCGCGGCGTGTATGCAGTGCTGCCGATCAAGAAGGGCATGCGGATCATGGAATATCTCGGCGAGCGCATTTCGCATGCGGAAGCCGACGCGCGTTACGAGCAGAAGGGCGAGGACGACGGCCATACGTTCCTGTTCATCGCCAGCAATCGCACCGTGATCGACGCCGGCGTCGACGGCAACGACGCGCGCTTCATCAATCACAGTTGCAATCCCAACTGCGAAACGGTGATCGAGAACAGCCGCGTGTTCATCGATGCGATCCGCGACATCAAGCCGGGCGAGGAGCTCGGTTACGATTATCAGCTCACCTGGGAAAGCACGGACGATCCCGCTGAGCTCGCGCTGTATGCGTGCCGCTGTGGCGCCAAGAAGTGCCGCGGCACCATGCTCGACAAGGAGCCGACGGACAAGCGCGAGGCGGTCAAGAAAAAGGCGAAGAAAAAGTCGCGACGCTAAGGATAGCGAGGCCTCATGCCCAAGCTCACCATCATCGTGGCAGTCGCCGACAACGGCGTCATCGGCAGCGGCAATCAGCTGCCGTGGCGCTTGCCCGACGATCTGAAACGCTTCAAGGCGCTGAGCTTGGGCAAGCCCATCGTGATGGGACGCAAGACCTACGACTCCATCGGCCGGCCGTTGCCAGGTCGTTTGAATATCGTCGTTTCCCGACGCGGCGATCTGCAGATTCCCGGCTGCACCACCGTGGCTTCGGTGAGCGAGGCGGTCGCAGCCGCGGGCAACGTCGATGAAATCGTCATCGTCGGCGGCGCAGATGTCTATCGCCAGCTGCTGCCGAAGGTGCAGACTATTCACCTGACGCGAGTGCATGCCATCGTGCCCGGCGATGTTTATTTTCCCGAGCTGCCCTCAGGCGAATGGCGCGAGGTGGCGAAGGAATATCATCCCGCCGACGAACGCCACGCCCACGCGTTCACCTTCAGCGAGCTACAGAGGGTTCACCCATGAAGCCGCCCATCAAAGTGCGCTACAACTGCGCGACCTGCCCGGGCTACTGCTGCAGTCACTCGCGCATCGCCATCACCGATGCCGATATCACGCGGCTGGCGA
>CAMLEO010000044.1 GCA_946478975.1 uncultured Steroidobacter sp. | reverse complement strand
TTGGGTTGATACGCTTGAGACCCAGAAATATGACTGGTAACGCGGCCGATCGGAATTCTCAGCGCGTCACTCGCAGCAACCTTCCAACCACTCTCCCCAACTGCGCCAGCGTCCCGCATTCATCCACCTGATGACAATACGGCGAGTAATGCCGCATCTCCGAATCGCCCGTATTCCATAACGAACGCGCCTCGGGATTGAGCCAGATCACGCGACGCGAGCGATCGTAAATATCCTTGAGCACATCTGTCCGTGCGTCGCCGTAGTTGTTGCGGGCGTCGCCGAGGACGATGACGGTGGTGCGGCGGTCGATGTCAGCCAAGCAGAGTTTGTGAAAGTCGGCGAGCGCCTGTCCGTAGTCGGTTGAGCCGCTGCCGTACTGGCGAAGGGCGAGAGCGATGGCGTCGTCGATGCTGTTGCGCTTGAACAGATCGGAGACTTCGCCGAGCTCGGAAGAAAAAGCGAACGTGCGCACCTTCGGCAGCACTTCCTCCAGGCTGTAAATAAACATCAGCATGAAACGTGCGTAGTCCGCGACGGATCCGCTGACGTCGCACACGGCAAAGACTTTGGGTTGATCGGCCTTCACCGTCTTCCAGTGCAGGTCGAAAATTGCATCGTCATATTTCATGTTCCGCCGCAAAGTGCGGGGAACGTGCAGCTGGCCGCGGCGGACGATCTTGCGACGTTTTGAATAGGCGGCGATCAGTTTGCGCGCCATCCGTTGCACGATCTCCTGCAACTGCCGATGGTGGCGCTGTTCAATGGAGGAAAGTCGAACGTCGCGCAGCAGGCTCTCGCGGAGTCTGCGGCCATTCACGTCGGCATGGAGCAGGAACTGATGTTCGATGTAGTCACGAACACGCTCACGCAGCCAATCGCGTCGATGGCCTAGATCCTGCGCCAGGCGGCGATCGGGAATGCTCGGGCTGTCGGCGAGCGAGAGGATTTCCTGTTGCAGTTCGGCGATGCCCATCGCTTCGAGGATGCGGCGGGTGTAGACGCCCTTTTGGGTGAACACCTCGATTTCGTGCGCTTTGACCTGCTGGCCCGCTGCGTTGATGGCGATGTTGATTTCCATCGAATTGGCGCGTGTGAGCAGCTGGCCCAGGGCGGACTGGGGCGAGGACATTTCGCCGGCTTCGGAAACTTCACCGCCGTGCGTGGAGCCACTGCCGCTACCCTGCGATTCGCCGCCGCTCATCTGTCCGTCGCCCGCAGCAGCCGAGTCAGCGAAGTCAGTGGAGTCACCTTCGTGCGGCGAGCGCAGCTCCGAGTGGCTCCGAAACGAAAAGAACTGATCGAAACAAGTATCGAACGCGGCCTTCTCATCCAGCGTCTTCGGCAGAACCAGCCCGAGACTGTCTTTGAGCAGCTGCCGATCCGCATAGCCGATCAATTGCAACGTGCTGAACGCATCCAGCGTCTCGGCGGTGGAAATGCGAACGTCCACATTTCGCAGCGCACGGATGAAATTCGTGAGCAACTGATCCATGGGATCGGCTCAGCTGCGAACCGCCTTGTCGGTGAGCGTGCGCAGCTCCGGCTGTACGCTTTCGATGTCCTCCTGAAACTTCAGGATGACGTTCATGGTATTGCGCACCACCTCGGGATCGAGCCGGTCGGCATGTAACAGCAGCAGCGTGCGCGCCCAATCGATCGTTTCGCTGATCGACGGCACCTTCTTCAGATCGAGCCCGCGCAGGTCGTGAATGAACCGCACCAGTTGCGAGCGCAGCTGCGCAGGAATCTCCGGCACGCGGGCGTGGATGATGCGTTGTTCGAGGTCGATGTCCGGAAACGGAATGTACAGGTGCAGGCAGCGACGCTTGAGCGCATCCGAAATCTCACGAGTATTGTTGCTGGTGAGAAAGACGAGCGGCGGCGTGTGCCGCGCCTTGACGGTGCCGATCTCCGGAATCGAGACCTGGTAGTCGGACAGAATCTCCAGCAGCAACGACTCAAACTCGTGATCGGACTTGTCGACTTCATCGATGAGCAGCACGCAGCCGCGCTCTTCGCGCAGGGCTTTGAGCAGCGGCCGCGCTTCCAGGAATTCTTCCGAAAAGAAAATATCGCCGAACTCGTGCAGCCGCTTCACGGACTCGGCAAAGCCCTTGGCGCCTTGCAGGACCTCATCGAGCGTTTGTTTCAACACTTGGGTGTACAGCAGCTGCTTGCCGTACTTCCATTCATACAGCGCCTTGGCCTCATCAAGGCCTTCATAACATTGCAGGCGGATCAGCGGCAGATCGAGCATCTCGGCAGTGGTCTTCGCCAACTCGGTCTTGCCGACACCCGGCGGCCCTTCGATGAGCACCGGCTTGCGCAGGTGATACGCGAGATAAACCGCGGTCGCGATCTGATCCGAGCAGATGTAGCGATGCGCTTCGAGGTGTTGCTTCAGCGATGGCACCGAAGCGGCGATACTTGCAATGTCAGGCATGGTTCAACGAGTGTCCACCTCGGGCAGCGCATATGCAATCAGCCAGCCGCCCTGACTGTTGGCCGGAGGCGTTGTATTCGCGCCGCGCTGAGCTTCTGGTTCCGCTCTGTGGCTGTCCTCGGGACTGTCGACGGCCGGCACTGCCATCACGACGTACTGCTTGCCGGTTCGAGGCGACAGGTATGTCATCGGCGTGGCCTGTCCATTGTTCGGCAGCTCTTCGCTCCAGAGCACTTTGCCGGTCCTCTCATCGAACGCGCGCAGGCGACGATCCATCGTGCCGCCCATGAAGATGAGTCCGCCCTTGGTGACGATCGAGCCGCCGGAGTAGGGCACGCCCATCGTGATCGGCAGCCCGCTTTTTAAACCGAGGGGACCGAGCCCGTTCGATGTGCCCAATGGACGACGCCACAGCAGCGTGCGTGTTGCCAGATCGATGGCAGCGATCTCGCCATACGGCGGCTGCTGGCAAGGAACGAACAGCGGTGAGAGAAACGGCTCGGTGAACGCGGCGTACGGCGTGCCGGTTTGCAGACCGCCACCGAAACCGAGCTTGGTTTTGGCCGTGACCTCGGCGCGCGGATATAACTTCAGGTGATTCCCCAGCTGCAGCGCGTTGACGATCATCACGTTGCTGCCTTCATCGATGGCGACGCTGCCCCAGTTCATGCCGCCGGCAAATCCAGGATATTGAATGCTGCCGCGAATCGACGGCGGGGTGAGTACGCCCTCGTAACGCAGCTGGTGAAACTGCATACGACAAAACATTTGATCGATGGGCGTGATGCCCCACATTTTCGCTTCGGTCAGCGGCTCGCGATTGAAAGCCGGCATGCCGACCGAGAACGGCTGGGTCTTCGCCGTCCACTCGTGAGGTACATCGGTCTGCGGTACCGGTCGTTCTTCGACCTCCGCTAAAGGCTGGCCATTGGTGCGATCGAGAAGAAACAATTCACCGCGCTTGGTCGGCGCGATGAGTGCGTGAACTTGCTCTGTCTTGCCTGCCGGAACGAAGTCCACCAGCACCGGCTGCGATGGCACGTCGTAGTCCCAGATGTCGTGATGCGTGGTCTGAAACGACCAGCGCACCGTGCCGGTCTTCGCATCCAGCGCGACGACGGAGCTGGCGAATCGTTCCGACTCGGGCGAGCGGTGGCCGCCGAAGTAATCCGGCGTCGCGTTGCCGGTGGGAATGTAAACCAGCCCGAGCTCATCGTCGGCGCTGAAGACACTCCACGCATTCGGTGTGCCGCGCGTGTATGTTTCGCCAGGCGCAAGCTCGGTGATCGGTTCGGTGCGGCCGATGTCCCAGGCCCACAACATTCGTCCAGTGATTGGATCGAAGCCGCGAATCACGCCGGAGGGTTCCTTCACTTCAACGTTGTCGGCGACCCAGCCGCCGAGAACCGCGACGCCACTGGCAATGGTTGGCGGAGAGGTGACGTAGTAAAAGCCGGGAATCACCGGGCCCATGCCGGCGAGCAGATCGACTTCCCCATCGGTGCCGAAGCCGCTGCATTTCTGTCCGTTCTCGAGATCTACCGCGATCAGGCGTGCGTCAGTCGTTGCGGTGAGCAGCCGCTCTGCGCATTCCGACGTAGCTTCCGGTGCTTTGTAATAGGCCAGGCCACGACAGGTGGTCGTGAAGCCGATCTTGGAGTCCTGCAACTTCGGATCGAAGCGCCAGCGCTCTTCGCCCGTCGCCGAGTCGACTGCGGAGATGATGTTTCTTGCCAGGCAGACATACAACGTGTCGCCGATCTGCAGTGGCGTCGCCTTGAACGCGCCGCCGACGCCGGTGCGAAAGGTCCACGCGACCTGCAGTTTGGAAACATTCGTGGCGTTGATCTGATCCAGCGCCGAGTAACGGCGGCCAGCGGCGGATCCACCCCAATGCTGCCAGTCGCTCACGCTCGCCGGGGAACTGGTTGTGGCTGGAAAAGGCAACGTCGGATACGGCTCGCGCAGCGCGACGCCGACGCAAATGGCGAGGAGCGACGCGAGCGCGGCCCAGGAGATCCAGCTTCCGAACAGCGGGCGAGGTTGGCCGAACAATGCCCGCCGCACCCGCGGACGTAGCAACAACAGACCCAACACCAGAAATGGCAGCACGCGAGGTGCGAGTGCCCAACCGTCGAACCCGGCTTCTGCGACGGCCCAGATCACGGTGCCGAATGTGAGCAGGCCGTAGAGGTACGCGCCCCAGGCATCGCCTCGCCACAGCAGAACCGCACTGGCGCTCAATACGACGCCGGCGATCGCGTAATAGAAGGATCCGCCGAGAGCGGCGAGCCGCAGCCCGCCAATGCCGAGTACGAGCCCGGCCAATAGCAGGATGAGGGCGAAGATGCGAGGCGGACGAGGGCGCGATGATGGATTCGAAGCCAGTGGGTTGTTCATCGATGAACTCGGATTTCCTTCCGAAGGCTTTGTATAGCCGATGCGCTCTCGCTGCGCATCTGGCGGCTTAATTTTTAGCTCATGGTGCTGCTGAGTGGGAGTGCTGCGCGGATTGCTTTAAGCTGCGAGTCCGATGAGCTGTGCCATTGCGTTCGAAAATGTCACCCACCGCTATCCCCATGCTGTTGCCGTGGATGGCGTCACGTTGCGCGTCGACGCGGGCGAAACCGTCGCGTTGATCGGCCCGAGCGGCTGCGGCAAGTCGACGCTGCTCAAGCTGGCGGTGGGGCTGGTCTGGCCGCAGCAAGGTTCGGTGGTGATTGCGGGGCGTGAGCTCGCTCCAGCGAACGTTTTGGAAATGCGCCAGCGCATCGGTTACGTGATTCAGTCGGGCGGGCTGTTCCCACACCTGACTGGCGAAGCGAATGTCACGTTGGCTGCGCGCTTCCTGCGCAAGGACGAGCGCTGGATCGAGCAGCGAGTCGCCGAACTGGCTGAGTTGGTGCAATTGCCTCGCGATGCGCTGAGCAGGTTTCCAGGCGATCTCTCCGGCGGCCAGCGTCAGCGGGTGAGCCTGATGCGCGCGCTGATGCTCGATCCGGCCGTGTTGTTACTCGATGAGCCGCTCGGTGCGCTCGATCCGATGGTGCGGCATGGCCTGCAGGAAGATTTGCGCAAGCTGTTCGAGCGTCTCAAGAAGTCTGTGCTGTTGGTGACGCACGATATGGCCGAGGCGGCGTTCTTCGCCAATAACATCGTGCTGATGCGCGCCGGCAAGATCGTCCAGCATGGCTCTTATCGGGATCTCACTGAATCGCCCGCCGAAGAATTCGTGCGCGAGTTCGTGAATGCGCAGCGCGGCCTGCACGTCGAGGCGCTGAATGCCTGAGCTCCGTTCGCTATTGGTATTCATCGCGTCGCTGCTCCTCACGACCACGGTGCTCGCTGCCGATACGACGGTGATCGGTTCCAAAGCATTCACCGAGTCCGTAATTCTGGGCGAACTCGCGGCACAGCTGACTCGCGAAGCAGGTTACGACGCAGAACATCGGCGCCAGTTGGGCGGCACGCGAGTGCTCTGGAGCGCGCTGGTCCGCGGCGACATCGATTGTTATCCCGAGTACACAGGCACTCTGCGCACGGAAATATTTTCTGACAAGAATATTGGCAGCGACGAGCAGCTGCTCGCAGCACTGGCGCAGGAGTCGATGTGGACCTCGAAGCCGCTGGGTTTCAACAATACATATGTGCTCGGCATGCGGCGCGATCGAGCCGCTGCGCTCGGCATCACTCGCATGTCACAACTCGTGGATCATCCTACGCTGCGGTTTGGCTTCAGTAATGAGTTCATGGAGCGGGCGGATGGCTGGCCTGGCATTCGCGCGCACTATCGACTGCCACAGCACGACGTGCGTGGACTGGCGCACGATCTTGCGTATCGCGGTTTGGAGTCGGGCGCGATCGATGTCACGGACCTGTACTCCACAGACGCAGAGATCGTCCACTACGATCTCACCACGCTTCAGGACGATCAGAAGTTTTTCCCCGCCTACGATGCATTGATCGTGTGTCGCAACGATGTGGCCGCACCGGTGCGCGAATCGTTGAATCGTCTCGGTGGTCGCATCAACGAAGCGACCATGACCAAGCTGAACGCGCGAGCGGCACTCGATCGCGAGCCGGAGACGCAGATCGCCGCCAGTTTTTTGCGCGACCAGCTCAGCGTCAGTTCCAGTGCGGAAGTCGACGGCCGCGCGGTGCGTGTCTGGCGTCGGACGCGTGAGCACCTGGCGATGGTCGGAATCTCGCTCGGACTCGCGGTGCTGGTCGCAATCCCATTGGGCATCGTCGCGTTTTATCGGCGCGCTGTCGGACGAGTGGTGTTTGCGATTGCTGATGTTCTACAAACATTGCCGGCCCTGGCGCTGCTGGTGTTTCTGATTCCCTGGCTCGGGATCGGTTACGCGCCTGCGGTCGTGGCGTTGTTTCTTTATAGCCTGCTGCCCATCCTGCGAAACACGCACACGGGGCTGGCGGATATTCCACGCGATCTGCGCGAATCGGCCGAAGCGTTGGGATTGCCTAGAACCGCGCAGCTTCGTTACGTCGAGCTGCCGCTGGCGGTGAGATCCATTCTTGCGGGCATCAGGACCGCAGCGGTGATCAACGTGGGCACAGCAACGCTCGGTGCATTGATCGGCGCGGGCGGCTACGGGCAGCCCATCCTCACCGGCATCCGGCTGGATGACACGAATTTAATTCTGGAAGGCGCGGTGCCGGCGGCGCTGCTGGCGCTGCTCGTTCAGTGGGGATTCGGCTGGCTCGAACGTCGCTGGGTCGCCGCTAAATGAACGTTCATTTGGCAAGCTTGCGTATCAGCGTTTGCGCATCAACCGGCGCGCGCAGCTTGACGTCTGTATTGTCAAAGTAACAGTAGACATCTCTCGGCTTCGACGTCGGCGGCTTGCGCTTCAGGATCTTCTGCGCATCGCGCGGCTCGCTGCCACGTTGCCAGGCCGATATTCGCCGCGCCCAGCGATCGAGCGCGCGATCGCTGTAGCCACTCCTGTATAATTCCTTATCGCCGTGCAGACGCATGTATACAAAGTCCGCGGTGATATCGTGCATCATCGGATAGCGCTTCGCGGTCTCGGCGATCACGAGCGCGATGTTGTGCTCGCGTAGCAGCTCGATGAACGACGGATCGCAAAAGCTTTTGTGACGGATTTCGATGGCGTGTCGCAAGGGGCGATTCGCATCGATCGCGAGTTTCGAACGGCCCTTCATGCGAGCATCGCGTTTGCGCGCCAGCTTCAGTGCGCCGGCGGTGTCGCGCGGCAGGAGCTCGAAGAACTTTGTCAGTCGCGCCCGGTCATAGCCGAAGTTGGGAGGGAATTGCCACAAAATGGGACCGAGCTTACGTTCCAGATTGAACACGCCCGAGGCGAAGAAGTTGGCGAGCGGCGCTTCTACGTCCTTGAGCTTTTTCATGTGCGTGATGAACCGCGGGCCTTTCACGGCGAACACGAAATCGGCCGGCGTGTCCTCGCACCAGCGGCGGTAGCTTTCGGGATATTGCAGGGAATAAAACGAGCCATTGATCTCGATGGTCGGCAGCACGCGGGATGCGTAATGCAGCTCGAGCCGTTGCGGCAGATCCTCCGGATAAAACACTCCACGCCACGGTGTGTAACGCCAGCCTGAAATGCCAATGCGAATTTTCGTTCGATGTGTCGCCATGCTGTCCAATGATCGGCATGGCCTCGCGGTGCCTTCGCTTTTCGCAATCCGTGCTTGGGCGCGAGTCCTAGGTGGAACTCTCTAAACCCGAGCGCGTTGTCCTTTGTTACAAAATCGTCAAAGTCGGTTGTTGAATTTATGAAACAAGCAATTTCTGCGGTTGACAGGGTCTCGGCGGCGCGACGTCGGCGAGCGTTGCATGTGGGCATTGCGCTGTGTTGCGCCTCGTCCAGTGCGTTTGCCTCCGGCTTCGCGCTGCTCGAACAGAGCGCCAGTCGCCTGGGCTCCGCGTTCGCAGGCACGGCCGCGGCGGCCGATGACGCCAGCACGATTTTTTATAATCCTGCCGGCCTCGCGAAGCTGGAAGGCACGCAGCTGCTGGTGGTCGCGAGCGGCATCAACATTTCTTCCGAATTCAACAACAATGGCGGCAGCCAGCCGGCGCTCGGCCAGACGCTGGGCGGTGAAGGCGGCGACGCAGGCGATTGGAACGCCGTGCCGGCGCTTTATTTCGCACTGCCGCTGAACGAGCAGTTCGCATTCGGCTTCGGCGTGAACGCGCCGTTCGGTCTCAAAACCGAATACGACAACGGCTGGATGGGGCGCTTCCAGGCGCTGAACTCGGAAGTCAAAACTTATAACTTCAATCCGTCGCTGTCCTGGCGTCCTAACGAGAAGCTCAGCTTCGGCATCGGCGCGAACTACCAGCGCATCCAGGCGGAGTTGACCAATTCCCTGAATTACACGGCTGTCGTTGCGCAAGCTTTGCAAGCACGCGTCGCGGCAGGCACGTTGCCCGCCTCGCAACTGCCGATTTTGGTCGGTCAGAATCTGGGCCTGCAAGGCACCACCGCCGTACGCGGCGACGACTCGGCGTGGGGCTACGACGTCGGCATGTTGTATGAATTCACGCCCGACACTCGCGTCGGCCTGTCATATCGATCCAGCGTGGATTACACGCTCGAAGGCGCGGTGCGGTTCTCGCCGCCGACGACTCTGAATCCGGTCGGAGCGGCGGTCATTGCGGGCGCTTCGGCAGCTGGCGGGCCGTTGGCCACGGGCCCGGTGCGTCTCGATCTCAAGTTGCCCGATTCTGCGACGGCCTCGCTCTATCACCGCATGGGTAAGGTGGAGTTGCTGGCGGACGTGGCGTGGACGGGCTGGAGCAGCATTCAAGCGCTGCGCATCGTGCGCGACAACGGCACCGTGTTGTCAGTAACGCCGGAGCGTTGGGATGACACTTGGCGCTTCGCGGTCGGTGCGACGTATCAGCTCGGCGATGCATGGAAGCTGCGCGGTGGTGTGGCGTACGACGAAACAAACGTTCCGGACAACAATCGCACCGCGCGTCTGCCGGATGCGGATCGCAAATGGGTCGCGCTCGGCGCGCAATGGAATCCGGGCGGCGCCTTCCTGCTGGATGTCGGCTACGCGCATTTGTTTGTGGACGACGCGCCGATCAATCAGAACGACGGCAGCACGGTTGCACGCGGTCTGCTGCTGGGCGAGCAGCAGTCGAGCATCGATATCGTCAGCGCGCAGCTGTCGTATAAGTTCTAACGGCTGGCGCTGATACGCTCAGCGAGCAGGGTGTAATTGCGATGGAGGGTCTGCACGAACTGGTGCAGATCCTCCAGCGTGCCGGTGTTGACGATCACGTCGTCGGCCGCATCCAGTCGCTCCTCACGCGATACTTGCGCGGCAAGAATCTGCTTTGCCTGTTCCAGGCTCGACCGGTCACGCGCAGTCAATCGTTTGATCTGATCTTCTGCTTCGGCATCCACGACCAGCACGCGATCGTATTCATGCCGGCGCCCGCCCTCGATCAACAACGGAATCACGTGAATTTGATACAGGCCGTCGGCATGGGCTGAGCGGGCAGCGAGCTCCGCTCGAATCGCCGGATGCGTGATGGCTTCCAAACGTTTGCGTTGCGCCGGATCGCTGAACACCCGCGTGCGCATTCGAGCGCGATCCAAGCGACCGTTCGCATCAAGAATCTCGCTGCCGAATTCTGCAACCAGCTTTGCCAGCGTCGGCGTGCCCGGTTCGACGACGTCGCGCGCGATCTGATCGGTGTCCAGCACCGGCACGCCGAGTTTCGCGAACATATCCGCAACGGCGCTCTTGCCGCTGGCGATGCCGCCGGTGAGTGCGATCAGCAAGGGGCGAGCTTTATCGTTCATGTTTCGGCAGTGTAGGAGGGCGCTGCCGCGCGGGCAATTGCGGAATTAGAGCGGACGCATCCCGTTCATGCGCATATAAGAATCGACGAGACGGTCGCCCCAGATCAGCGCGATCCAGCCCGCTGCAGCCAGGTAAGGACCGAATGGAATCGGAATATCGCGGTCGCGGCCGCGGAAGACCACTAGCGATATGCCAACGACCGCGCCTACGAAGGCGGAGATCAGGATGATCACCAGTAACATCTGCCAGCCCAGCCACGCGCCCAGCGCAGCGAGCAGTTTGAAATCGCCATAGCCCATGCCTTCCTTGCCGGTGAGCGCCTTGAAGAGTTTATAAACACTCCACAAGCTCACATAGCCGGCAGCGGCACCGATGATGCTGTCAGTGCTGCTGACGGGCAGCCCCACAGAAGGAATGATCGGCGCCAGGCTCAGTAACAATCCGATCCACAGCAGCGGCAGCGTGATGTCATCGGGGAGCAACTGATGATCGAAGTCGATGGCGCTGAGCGCGACCAGTGCCCAGGTGAGCAGTAGGGCAGCGCCGCAGTACCAGGTCGCACCGAATTTCCACGCGACCACGGCCGACAGCACGCCAGTCAGCAGCTCGATCAGCGGATAACGGATGGAAATCCGGGTCTTGCAATTGGCGCAGGCGCCGCCCAGGAGCACATAGCTCACCACCGGAATGTTTTGCCACGCGGTGATCAGGGCGCCGCATTTCGGGCATGCCGAACGTGGCACCACGAGGTTATAACGTGCCGGCGTCGGGTCCTCGTCGCGAGGCGGTTCATAGGCGGGCGGGCCGAGGATTTCCTGGGCCTGAGCCTTCCACTCGCGCTCCATCATGATCGGCAGCCGATGGATGACGACGTTGAGGAAGCTGCCGACCAGCAGGCCGATCACCAGGACGAACGCAATCCACGCGGCCGGCGAGGCGGTCAGCATGAACTGTAATGATTCGAGCACGTCCTGCATCGGCTTAAAAAAACGCCGCGCTGGGCGCGGCGTTCGATTGTCGTTGTGACTGCAAGGAGCCGGAGCTTACACCACCGCGCCGAGTTTGAAGATCGGCAGATACATCGCGATCACCAGGCCGCCGACCAGCACGCCCAGGATGGCCATGATCAGCGGCTCGATCAAGCTGCTCATCGCGTCGACCGCGGCGTCGACGTCCGCTTCGTAGAAGTCGGCGACCTTGGCCGCCATGGAGTCGAGCGAGCCGGATTCTTCGCCGACCGCGATCATTTGAATCACCATGTTCGGGAACAGCCCCGTTTGTTCCATCGAGCGCTGCAGGCGCTGGCCGGTGGCGACTTCGTCCCGAATCTTCAGCACTGCTTCTTCGTACACGATGTTGCCGGTCGCACCTGCGACCGAGTTCAGCGCTTCGACGAGCGGCACACCGGCGGCGAACATGGTCGAGAGCGTGCGCGCGTAGCGGGCGATCGCGGCTTTCACCATGATCGGCCCGATCACCGGCGCCTTCAGCAGCATGCGGTCCAGGAATCGGCGCATCGGACGTGAACGTTTCTTGAAGTAGAAGAACGCGTAGCCCGCGCCGCCCAGGACGAGGGCAATGTAGATGCCGCTCTCCTGCACGAACTTGGACAACCCGATCACCATCTGCGTGAACGCCGGCAGGTCCGCGCCGAAGTTCTTGAACAGCGATTCGAACTGCGGGATCACGAAGATCAACAGAATCGTGGTCACGATCACCGCCACCGCCATGACCGCCGCCGGATAGAACAGCGCCTTCTTGATCTTTTTCTTCAGCGCTTCGGTCTTTTCCTTGTAAGTGGCGATCTTGTCGAGCAGCGTCTCGAGCGCACCGGCCTGCTCGCCGGCTTCCACCAGGTTCACGAACAGATCGTCGAAGTACAACGGATGCTTGGCGAGCGCTTCGTGCAGCGAAGTACCGGATTCGATGTCGGCCTTGATCGCCAGCACCAGCTTTTGCACCGACGGCTTGTCATGGCCGTTGCCGATGATGTCGAAGCACTGGACCATCGGAATACCCGCTTGCAGCATGGTCGCGAGCTGGCGCGCGAACAGCGCGATGTCCTCGGTCGTGATCTTCTTGCCGCTCTTGAAGAGCTGCATTTCCTTGCGCACGCTCTTGGCGAGCACGCCTTGGCGACGCAGATCGGCTTTGACCGCCGCTTCCGAGACGGCGAGCATCTTTCCCTTGATGCGCTTGCCTTTCTTATCCGTGCCTTCCCACACGTATGGGAATTGCTGGCTGGATGCTACTTGGGCCATGGTCTAGGTCCTTGCTTACTTCAATTATGCAAGCGGGCGATGCAAGCGTGCACGGTCACTCGACCGTGCACGTATTGATTTCTTCCAGGCTGGTGATGCCGGCCTTCACTTTGGCGAGGCCCGATTTGCGCAGATCCCAGATGCCTTCGGACGCCGACTGCGCGGCGATGTCGACAGCATTGCCTCCCTGCAGAATGATGCGCTGGATTTCCTCGGACACCGGCATCACCTGATACAAACCAGTACGGCCCTTGTAGCCGTCGGTGCACGAGCCGCAGCCCACCGGCTTGAAGACTTTGATGCCCTCGGCGATCTCTTCCGGCGTGAAGCCTTCCTTGAGCAGCGCTTCGGCCGGCATGTCGATCGACGTTTTACAGTTGTTGCACAACTTGCGAGCCAGGCGCTGCGCGATGATCAGCGACACCGAAGTCGCGATCGCGTAAGGCTTCACGCCCATGTCGATCAGACGAGTGAGCGTCTTGGGCGCGTCGTTGGTATGCAAGGTGGACAGGACCAGGTGGCCGGTCTGGGCGGCCTTGATCGCTATTTCGGCCGTTTCCAGGTCTCGGATTTCGCCGACCATGATTACGTCCGGATCCTGGCGCAGGAATGCGCGCAGCGCGGACGCAAAGGTCAGGCCGACCTTGGGATTGACGTTGACCTGGTTGACGCCCGGCAAGTTGATTTCCGCCGGATCCTCGGCGGTGGAAATATTCGTATCCTCTTTGTTGAGGATGTTCAAACCGGTGTACAGCGACACGGTCTTGCCGCTGCCGGTCGGGCCGGTCACCAGGATCATGCCGTGCGGCTGCGCCAGTGTTTTCAAATACAGATTGCGCTGGGTCTCTTCGTAGCCGAGCGCATCGATGCCGAGCATGGCGCTCGACGGGTCGAGAATACGCGCGACGATCTTTTCGCCGAAGAGCGTGGGGCAGGTGCTGACGCGGAAGTCGATGGCGCGATTCTTCGAAATGCGCATCTTGATGCGGCCGTCCTGCGGGATGCGGCGCTCCGCGATGTCCAGTCGCGACATGACTTTGATACGTGCCGCGAGCTTCACAGCCAGTTGCACCGGCGGGCTCGCGATCTCTTTCAAGAAGCCGTCGAGTCGCAGGCGAATGCGATAGGTCTTTTCGTAAGGCTCGAAGTGAATATCGGACGCGCCTTTCTTGATCGCGTCCAGCAGCACCTTGTTCACGAAGCGCACGATCGGCGCGTCTTCGACGTCATCGCGTCCGGCCGCCGCCGCCGCATTTTCGTCATCATCGCCGCCGGTGACTTCGAGATTCTCCAGATCGAAATCGTCTTCCGACATCACCGGCATCTGGGTGTCGACCTGCTCGCGGGTCTTGTTCGCGATCTTTTGCAGCTTGTCGTCTTCGACGACTACTGCTTCGATCGACAGGCCGGTCTGGAATTTGATCTCGTCCAGCGCGTGCAGATTGGTGGGATCGGAAACGGCGACGAACAGGCGCTTGCCGCGCTTGAGCAGCGGCAGTACGCGATGTTTGGCGAGCAGCTTGTCGGAGACCAGCTTGACCACGTCGAGGTCCAGCTGAACGGAATCGAGGTCCAGCAGTGGCACGCCGAATTCCTGGGACGCGGCGATCGCGATCTCTTTCGCGTCGGCGATGCCCTGGGTGACCAGGTGCGACACCAGATTGCCGTCCGCTTCCTTCGCGGCCACCATGGCCTGGGTCATGGTCGCTTCGTCGACCAGCCCATCCTGAATCAAGCGCTGCGGCAGTCCCTGCAGCACCAGGCGCTGTGCGATCGTGGAGACGTTCTCAGCCATTGAGGTATGTGCCGGTGGTTAAACGCCCGCTGAAAAATGCGGGGGATTTGTCAAATCGATCGGATGGTCTCACATCCTCCGCCGGCGGCTGCGTGACATATCTCACAGCGGGCACCTGAACGCCGAGGTTTGTATGACCAACGGCGAAGATACCGGAAACAGCCCTAGCGGGGCAGCAGTGCTCCCCCGCTAAGACTGTAGCGAACTCAGCGACATTCCGACGGAGCGTATTTCGCCGGCAGTGTTCCTCCGGTGTCGCTCACCAGCAAGCCGCGATTGGTCGCGGTGGTGCGCGTGGCCGAGGTGCAGGCCCATTCGAGGGTGCCGGTGCGGACACCCTCGAGCGGTTGTCCGTCGATAGAAGGAGTGAAGACCACGGTCGTGTTGTTCAGAATGCCAGGGATGCCGTTGCCGGCGTTCGCGGCAAACATCACCGTCACGACACCGGTGTTCTCGATGGTGACTCCCGTGACGTACTTGGAGCTCGAGCGTTCGATGTTCCACGAGGCGACCGCGCCGTCGAGGCCCGACTGGAAGTTCGCCTGATACGACTCGCTCACATGAGTCTTGGCGGCGTCCGCCGCGATCAAGCCTTCGGCGACCTTGGCTCGAATGGTGTAGTCCTGATAGGCGGGCAGGGCAATGGCCGCCAGGATGCCGATGATCGCTACCACGATCATCAGTTCGATCAAAGTGAATCCGTGTTGTTGGCGCATGTGCATATCGTCCTTTTATTACATTCTGTACGCCAAAAAAAAAGGGGGCGTTGCCGCCCCCTCGTTTCGTTAGCCCGACGCTAACTCGACCTGGATTAGCGGCACTCCGAAGGAGCGTACTTCGCGACCAGGTTGGCGGTGGCGGCGCTGGCGCTCAGGCCGCGGTTGGCCGCGGTCGTGCCCGTCTGCGAGCGGCACGCCCAGTCGATCGCACCGACCGAGTTCGCATCGAGCACGGCGTTGTTCACATACGGCTGGAACACCAGCGTCGAGTTGTCCAACGTGGCCGGCAGACCGTTGCCGGCATTCGCGGCGTAGGTCACGGTCACGACGCCGTTGGTGGCAATGGCAACCGAGTTGACGTACTTCGAACGGGTGCTGGCAATGTTGGTCGTCCAGGCGTTCGCAGCGGCTGACACACCGGCCAGGCTGTCGGTCTGGAACGCTTCGCTGACGGTCGCCTTCGCCGACGACGCGCCGATGATGCCTTCCGACACCTTCGCGCGGATCGTGTAGTCCTGGTAAGCCGGCAACGCGATGGCCGCCAGGATGCCGATGATCGCCACGACGATCATCAATTCGATCAGGGTGAAACCCTTTTGAGCCTTGGACATGCAAACTCTCCTCGTAGATAAACAAATCAGCAGCGACGTGTGTCGGCGCAGGAAATAAAGCAAGCCACGTGCCAACTGTGCGCGGGAGTCGTAAGTGGCTGTCTGGATGGCTGCTTTTCCGGTTCTTCAGGCGAAGTCACGAGCTGGCATGCGCGTTGCGCTCAGCATTCCTCGGCACATTGTGACAATTCCTGTCATTCAGCGACGTCGTTTGCCGACGATGTCGTGGGCTGCATCTTGTACAGCTTGGCATAAGGAATGTTTCGCACTTCGCCGGTCTGAAATCCAATGTTGACTTCGAACAGCAGCTTGAAATCGGGCGGCACCGCGGACTGCGGGCCGAGCAGCAACGTATCCGGCAGTCGGGACGCGCCGCCGAAGAAGTCATAAAGAAAATGACCGTCCGCCCGCAGCTCGATATTGGCTGCTCGCGCCAGGACATATTTCACGTAAGGCGCGTGCTGACTGAATTCGTTGGCCGGCAGCGAGAACAGGCGCTTCACCTCGTCCACCTTGGCGAAGTGCTGTTCGGTGAGCAGAAAGTTGTCCGCTATCACCGAACAATTGGTGAAATACCTGATGTAGTGACCGGCGTTGCTATCCGCGAGCACGATGCCAGGGTCTTCGGCGCAGGCTTTGCGCAGCGCTGGAAAGACTGGGTAGATGTCGTCGAACCAGTCATCCCCTGCCTTCGGTGTCGGCGCGATCAGCGCGTGCCGTATCACTGGTGCGTATGCAAGCACCAGCAGCAGCGAAGTGATCAGCAGTGTGCGCCGGTAGAGTTCTTGACGTCGCAACGCGAGCTCCTGGGCGACGATGAGCCAGGGCAGATAAAGCGCGAAGCCGCCGAAGTAATGCATGCGCAGTTGAGTCGACATCAGCGCCAGTCCGAGCACGCATGAAATCCAGAACAGTAGCCGCGGTTCGCGGCGCTCGCGCCAGGCGCGATATGCGCAAAGCGCGAAAGCGAATGGGGCCAGCCAGATCAGCAGCGAATAGAAGCCGGTGAGCATCAGCTCATAACCGTCGAGCGCGAGCTTGACCGGCGAGCGCATTTCCAGAATGTCTTTCAACATTCCCAGACTGCCGGAGACGAACGATTCGGCATGTCTGATCTGATTGAGTAGCGGCAGCAGCAGGACTGCAGCGATCGCGATCAGCACTGAAATACTGCGTCGGGTGGGTTCCAATCGGGCGAACAGGATCACGAACAGCGCTGTGCAGCAGACGACGTAAAGATGGAAGCAGGACAGCGTGTAGAACTCGAACCGGCCCATTTGGAACGGCTGCGAGGGAATCAGCACTGCGAGCGTCGATGCGAGCAAGGCAGCCACGAGTGCGCCAGCGGATCTGAAAGGAACTCGGTCGCCGTGCAGCCAGCGCACGAACAGCGTCAGCAGCAACGGCACCTGGATGACGAACAGCCCATTGTGAACCGCGAGTGCAACTCCGAAGATCGCGCCCAGAATTGCAGCGGTGCGCACGGTCGGCGAGCGCAGCCACGTCAATCCCGCGGCCAACGACGCCAAGATGAAAATGTGCTCGGCGAAGTGATGATCGATCTGCCCGTAGCCATACAGCACCTGCGTCGTCTGGTTGAATGCCAGGCATAAGCCTGCGAGCGCCGCCGGCCAATCGTTCAAGCCCAGCCGGCGAGCCACGAGCATCAGCATGCCGGTGCCGATGAACACGGCGGCAATCGGAATCCACGACATGATCGTGAGCGGATCCGAGCTCAGTCCGATCGCCACGCCGGCGCGCACGATCATCGCGATGAAGTAGTCGTAGCCCCACGGCCACGTCAGCAGGCTGCCCTCGGGGGCATGAATCTTCCGATCGAATTCGTAGAACGAGGCGGGGTCGCGCGCGGTCTCGAGGATGCGCGCAGCGTGATAGAAACTGTCGTTGCCAATCGGAAAGTAGCCATCGCCGATGTGCGCGGCCGGTATCAGCAGCGCGCACGACACTGCAGCGATACAGCTGGCCAGCAGCCACAAGCCGAGCGTGGTCCACGGTGCCTTGATCTGCATGCTCATGTGCGAAGTCGGTCCTGTCCGAACTGTGGGATGCTTCTCGCGGCGGAGTGCTGCGAATGGGATATGTTAAGCGAATGACTGAAACCACAGAGCGACTTACACCGCAGTTTTCCTCCCAGGTGGGTCAGACGATTTCGGTACGTAACAACCGACTGTTCGTCACGGTTGTGCTGCTATCGATCGCACCGCTGTGGTTCGGGCAGTACTTGCCCATGGTCGACATGCCTCAGCATGCAGCCCAGATCGCCGCCCTGCGCGAGATCTGGGCCGGCAACCCGACATTCACGCAGCTGTTCGACGTCAATTGGTTCACGCCCTACCTGCTGGGCTACATGCTTCTGTACGCGTTCTCGACCGTGATGCCCGTCGGCATGGCCGGACAGTTGCTGGTGTCCTTGTCGCTCATTTCCATTCCTTTGTTGACGGGTGCGCTGCTGAAGGCCGCGGGCGCCGACGAGCGCTGGAAGTGGCTCGCCATTCCGTGCTCGTTCAGCTATGCGTTCTACTGGGGCTTCCTATCGTTCCTGGTCGCGCTGCCCTTCGGGCTGTTGTTCTTCATCCAGGCAATTCGCTTTGCCGACGCGCCCACGATGCGACGAGGCATCGGCGTGGCGATTGCGTCCCTGGCGCTGTTCTTCTGTCACATCATCGTGCTCGGCTTCACTTCGCTGATGGCGCTCGGCTACATCGCCGGTGCGCATCATCGCGACTGGAAAGGATTGATGCTCAGAGCGCTGCCGTACACCGCGCCAGTGCCGCTGATCGGCGTGTGGATGCTCGTGACGTACACCAACGAAGCGCGCGTCAGCAGCGATCCGGTGGTGTTCGGTCCTTTCATCATGCGCTTGTTCGAATTGCTGAAGCAGCCTGCGGGCCAGGACTGGTTTTCGCCGTTCATCTGCCTGCTGCTGCTGGCCGCGATCGTGTCGCTGCCGCGGCTGATGGGTTCGACGCTGAGCTGTCGTCCGCAGCGCTGGCTGCCGCTGCTGCTCGGTCTGGCTGTGTTCCTGACGGCGCCGCATTTCGTATTCAGCACGGCCTATTTCTATCAACGCCTCGGAATATTTCTAGTGCCGTTGTGGCTGCTGCTCTGGGATCCGCCGGCGCCGAGCGTGCGACGGCCCGATTGGCTGGCGCTGCCGCTGGTGATCCTGTGGATGTTTCTAAATACCGGACGTTTCGCAGCCTTCGCGCGCGAGACCGAATCGTTCGATCGCGTGCTGGCGCAGATGGAGCCGGGACGGCGTGTCGCCGCCATGGTTTACGACAAGAGCAGTCCGTTGTTCGCACTGCCGGTTTATATGCATTTTCCGGCCTGGTATCAGGCCCGGCGCGGCGGCATCGTCGATTTCAATTTCGCCGATTTTTATTCGCAGATGGCGCGCTACAAAGCGGATGCCGGGCCGCGCATCGACGAAGGCGTGAGCTGGTATCCAACGATGTTCGATTGGGATGCGCGCGGCGGCGCCAAGTACGACTACTTCCTGGTGAAGGCGAACGGCGATATCTCCAACGAGATCTTCAAGCAGAAGCGCGACGCCGTGGAGTTGGTGGCACGCAGCGACTGGTGGTGGCTGTATCGAAACAAGGAAAAGCTCGCGGGCCCCGCCGCCCGGTGACTCAGCGCTTCAACCGCGGCGCTGACCGAAGAACCTGAAGATCTCATCGATGACGCTGTCCTGCTCGGTCGCCGACAGGCCGGCGTACAACGGCAGTCTCAGCACGCGTTCGCTGATCGATTCGGTTCGCGGCAGCATGCCCGCGCGATAGCCCATCGCGACACCCATCGGCGCAGTGTGCAGCGGCACGTAATGAAAGACGGCCAGGATACCGGCGGCCTGCAGGTGCTCGATCAACCGGGTGCGGATCTCCAGGCTTTCGAGCACGATATAAAACATGTGGAAGTTCGTGCCGCAATGCTCGGGCACGATTGGCAGGCTCATCAGTCCTTGCCGTTGCAGCGGCCGCAACTGCCGCTCATAGGTTTCGTAAACGCGCCGGCGCAGGGCCGTGATCTGCTCTTTGTTTTGTAATTGCGCCAGCAGGAACGCAGCCAGGATATCCGAAGACAGGAACGAGGAGCCGACGTCGACCCAGGTGTACTTGTCGACTTGGCCGCGAAAGAACTGACTGCGATTGGTGCCCTTCTCGCGGATGATCTCGGCGCGTGTGATGTCCTCGGCGTGCGTCGTCACCAGGGCGCCGCCTTCGCCGCATACGAAATTCTTCGTCTCGTGAAAGCTGTAGGCGCCGAAGTCACCTAGGGTGCCGAGATATTTCCCACGGTAGGTCGCGCTCACTCCCTGCGCGGCATCTTCGACCACCCGCAAACCGTGGCGGGCGGCAATCGCATTGATCTCGTCCATTTCACAGGCTACGCCTGCGTAGTGAACCGGCACGACGGCGCGCGTGCGCGGCGTGATCGCCGCTTCGATCAATGTTTCATTCATGTTCAACGTGTCGGGGCGAATATCGACGAAGGCCGGCCGTGCGCCGCGCAAGACGAATGCGTTTGCGGTCGAGACGAACGTGTACGACGGCATGATGACTTCGTCGCCGGGTTCCAGATCGCAGAGCAGGGCGGCCATTTCCAATGCCGACGTGCCGGACGTTGTCAGCAGCACGCGGTGCGCACCGAACTGCCGTTCCATCAGCTCCTGGCACTGCTTGGTGAAGCGGCCGTCGCCGCAGAGCTTGGCATCGGCGAGGCACTGCGCGATGTACTCGAGTTCGGGACCGACGACGAAAGGTTTGTTGAATGGAATGCGATACGCCATTGGAAGCTCGGAGTCAGGATTGTTCCAGCAACGCCGGTGCGGCGAATACCCAGAATTTTTGTGCGGTAAAGATCAGTGCCGCGGTCACGATGATCAGCGCCGCCATGGTCTGCCGATGCGGCAATCCGCTGACATCGACGAGCAGCCACAGCGAGATCAGGTTGAATACGTATCCCGCGGCGTATGTCATCACGTAACGGCAGAAGGTCGCGGCGGCAGCGGTGTTGCTACGGAAGGTCCAACTTCGATTGAATACGAACGTCATGGCGACGCCGGCACAATACATGAGAGTCATCGCGAGCTTGTGCCCCATGCCGCCGGCGCTCAATAACAGATAAACCGCATACAGCAGCCCGTTCGATGCCAGGCCGACCACGCCGTAGCGCATTAGCTGACGCAACGTGTTCATCGCCATGGCAATTCAGCTCAGCACGCCTGCGCCTTGCGGGCGCCATTGCAGCGTCATCGTTGGCGCGGGAAAACGAAAGCCGAGCGAAACATACAAATTGAACACAGCGAGGTTGTGGGACGAAATGCTGGTGCTGACCGCTTGGATGCCGCGATCGCGGTGATGGCGCAGCATTGCGTTCCACACCCGCTTGCCCAGGCCCCGGCCCTGCAGTCCAGGCGCCAGGCCGGTCAACGACCAGAAGCAGTGCGTTGGCTGAGGATGCTCGATCACAAAGAAGGCCACGATCCGTCCTTCGAGCAAACATTTCAACACGCGTTGTCCAGGACGGCTGAATGCATTGATCATCCAGACTCGATAACGCTCATCGCCCAGGGCTGGATCGATGCGCGGGTCTTGGTGAAACCGGCCGTGCCATTGAACCTGTGCTGCCATCGCGGCGAGCGCGTCTCGATCCGATTCGGTCGCGGGCGCGATCTCGATACCGCCGTCGTCAAAGGTTCGAGCCTGGAGATTGGTGAGCTGGGGCAGGTAATTCAGCTCGATGAAACGAAAGCTGTCGGCCTCCAGAAACATCGATTCGTTGAGTCGGTTCGCCGGCACGCGACAGGCGCACAGCTGAATATTGTGGCGCGCGCGCCATTGGACGAATGCCTGATAATCGAGCAGCGCTCGCTCGGCATCCTTGATTTCAATTCTGCTGATCTGCGCCACGCCGACGCCGAAAATCTCCGCATCCCACGGCACGAGGTGATGATCCAGTTCGAGCGCCGGCGTGCGGATGGATTCGGGCGTGAAATCGAAGTTCATGGCCCGCTTCCGGTCGTGCCGCCAGGATGCTCGATCCGGAACAGCCGTGCGTAGGGCGCCTTGCCCTTGAAGCTCATTTCCTGCAGCAACGTGTAGTTCGGAGGCAGCTGCGAAGGTTGGCTATACAACAACTCCGCCGCAAGCTTGCCGGTGTTGGAGTAATACAGCTGATACTGGACCGAGCCATCGGGCAGGTCGCGCATCGCCAGTGCGCGGATCAGCAAGTAGTCGATCCGTGGCTGCTGCTCGGCCAACTCAGCAGCGGACAACGAAAACAGATGATCTGCCTGATCGATCTTGGCAAAGTGCTGTGGGGTGAGGAGAAAGTTGTTGGCGATCACTGAGCACTCTGTATAAAAACGAATCGGATGGCCCGCGTCGCTGTCGGCGAGAACGATGCCGGGCTGCTTTGCGCAGGCATTGCTCAACGTGCCGTACAAGGGTCGCGTGCCGAGAAAATAGGCATCGTTCGCGACTGCCATCGGTTCGATCAGCTGGTATCGCAGAACCGGCGTGTAACACAGCAGCGTCGCCGCGGCCGCGCCTAACGGGATCTTCAGGCGCTGATCGGGACGCCGGCGCACCCACTGGGCGGCCAGAATCAGCCACGGCAGGTAAAGAGCGAAGTCGCCGAAGTAATGCAGCCGCTCCTGTGCCGACAGTAACGCTAGGCCCAGTGCCGACACGATCCAGAACAGCAACTGCGGCGAAGCTCGATCGCGCCAGCATTGCACCAGGCACAGCACGAGCGTGGCTGGCGCTAGAAAGATCAACAAGGAATAGACGCGACCCACGGTGAGGAAACCTTTGGTCGTCGCCAGCTCCAGCGGAGAACGCATCTCGTTGATCGTTGCCAGGTACGGGTGCGTGCCGCCGATGAACGTGCCGGCAATGTCGAGTTGGCCGAGCAGCGCAATGCCGAGCACGGCCGCGATCGCTGCCAGCGCCGCCAGCGCGGCTCGCGTGTATCGAACGTAACTCATCAGCCCCATCAGCACGCCAGTACAGCCGGCCACGTACAGATGAAACCAGGAGAACGTAAAGAACTCGAATCGATGTAACCGAAACGGCAGGGAGGGAAGCAGCATCGACAGCGTCACGAGCAGCAGCGTGCCGCTGAATACCAGCGTCGATCTCATCGGTAGCCGCCGCTGTTGCAACCATCCTGCAAACGTGGCGCAAAGAATCGGCAGCTGCAGAATGAACTCTCCGTTGTGAATTGCGGGCGCGACGCCGAGCACTGCACCCAGAAGCGCCGCCCGGCGCCGGGATTCCGGGTGTTGCAGCCAGCTCAATCCGGCGGCGAGCGCCGAGAGTACGAAAATAAATTCCGCAAAGTGATGATCGAGCTCGCCAGGGCCGTGCAACAGCTGAGTGGTCGGTGCCAGTGCCATGCATGACGCCGCGATCGCAGCTGCCCATGCCGGCAGTCGCATGCGTCTGCAAATGAGCAGCAGCAGGCCGATAGAAACAAACACCGCGGCCACCGGGATCCAGGTGAGGATCGCCATCGGATCATTTGCAATTCCCAGCGCCATCCCGACTCGGGTCAGCATTGCCATTGCAAAGTCGTAGCCCCAGGGCCACGTCAGTAGGCTGCCCTCGGGCGCGTGAATCTTCGGATCGAACTCGTAGAAGCTGCTGGGATCTCGCACCGTATCGAGGATGCGGCGCGCGTGATAGAACGAGTCGTTCCCGACCGGCACATACTCATCGCCGATGTGGGCGGCGGGATAGGTGAGGCTGCAAAAGAGAGCCGCGACGGTACCAGCGACCAGCCAGATGGCGATGAACGGCCGGCGTGCCGGCGCTGGGCTCGCTGCGCTCATGCACGTTCCCTGTCTGCTTCCTGTAGCGCGACCGGTGCCGAGCTGGTTTCCAGCACCACGTACGCGGGCCGTTCCATGGTGCGTCCGTACATGCGCGCCAGATATTCGCCGAAGATGCCGAGCGTGAACATTTGCGCACCGGAAAAGATCGCGATCAGCGAGGCGAGGAACGGAAAGCCGGGCACGCTCGTGCCCTGGATGAAATAGCGGCCGAGCACCCAGGCCAGCACGCCGAATCCGAACAACGTGAACATGAAGCCGACGACGCTGGCGAGTTGCAGCGGCATGGTGCTGAAGCCCGTCATCAGATTGAAGGCATGCGTGATCAGCTTGCGCACGGTGTAGTTCGAGGTGCCGCTCAGGCGCGGCGCGTGCTTGACGGTCACAGCGGTGAAGCGTGTCGTTGCCCAGGTGAGCAGCACATCGATCGATACCGACGGGCTGCGATAATCCTGAAATGCATCGCGCAAGCGCGTCGGAAATGCTCGAAATGCGCTCACTTGAGCAGCCGATTTCGCACCCATCGCGCTCTGCAGTGCCAGCTTGGTCATGCGCGACGCCAGGTTACGCCACATGTCGTGCTGATTGTCGGGCGAGCTGCCGTACACGACATCGTGACCCTGCGTCAGCGCTGTGAGCAACAGCGGAATCTCGCTGACCGGATGTTGCAAATCATCGTCCATGGTGACGATCACGTCGTACCTTGCGGCGCGAATACCGCACAACAGAGCGTTGTGCTGGCCGTAGTTGCGGCTCATTCGGAAGCCGCGCACGCGATCGTCCTTCGCAGCCAAGCCGCTGATCACCTCCCAGGAGCGATCGCGACTGCTGTCTTCAACCAGGATGACTTCGAAGCGCTCCACCAATGTTTCCATCGCTGGCATCAGCTGCCGATACAGCTCCGGCAGGTTCGCCTCGGCGTTGAACACCGGAATGACGATGGAGACTTGCATATCGCGAAGGCCGCTGCTCTCCGACTGGCTCATTGTGCGTTCACCAGCGAAGCGAGATAGCGACCATATTCTGATTTTTCCATCTGGGCGGCGCGCGCCCGCACTGCCGCCGCCGACAGCCAGCCGTTTTCGAACGCGATCTCTTCGAGGCAGGCGATCTTCATGCCCTGGCGACGCTCGATGGTCTGCACGAAATGGCTCGCCTCCAGCAGGCTTTCGTGAGTACCGGTATCCAGCCACGCGAATCCTCGGCCCAGCAACTGAACCTGCAACTCACCCCGCTGCAAATAGGCGCGGTTGACGTCGGTGATTTCCAGTTCGCCACGCGCGGAAGGACGTAACGAGCGCGCGATCCCGACTACCTGGTTATCGTAGAAATAGAGTCCGGTGACCGCCCAGTCGGAACGCGGATTCTTCGGCTTCTCCGCTAGCGCCACCGCGCGTTGCGAGGAATCGAACTCGATGACGCCGAAGCGCTCCGGATCGCGAACGCGATATGCGAACACCGTAGCACCCGTCGTGGTTCGCGCGGCGATTGCCAGCTTTTCGACAAAGCCCTGGCCGTAGAACACGTTGTCGCCGAGGATCAGGCAAACATGTTGGTCGCCGATGAATTCCGCGCCGATGGTGAAGGCCTCAGCAATTCCCTGCGGGCTGCTCTGCTGTGCATAGGAGAGCGAGATTCCGAATTCGCTGCCATCGCCGAGCAGTTCGCGAAAGCGAGGCAGGTCCTGCGGCGTGGAGATGACGAGAATGTCACGAATGCCCGCCAGCATCAGCACCGACAGTGGGTAATACACCATCGGTTTGTCGTAAACCGGCAGCAATTGTTTTGAGATGCATTGGGTCACGGGATGCAGTCGCGTCCCGGCACCGCCCGCCAGAATGATGCCTCTCATGGTGCTCCCCGCAAGCGCGTCGCGTATTGCTGTTCGTAGAAGCGCAGATATTCGCCGCTGCGGATCGACCGCACCCACTGATCGTTGGCGAGATACCAATCGACGACATCGCCTAACGCGCGCACAAAATCGAACCTCGGTGTCCAGCCGAGTTCTCGGCGGGCCTTGCCGGCATTGATCGCATAGCGGCGGTCATGGCCGGGGCGATCGTCGACGTGCCGGATCAGATTGCGGGACGTGCCCGGCGCGCGGCCAAGCCGCTGATCGACCAGGTCGCAAATCATCTGCACGACGCGCAGATTCGGTTGTTCGTTACCGCCGCCGATGCAGTACGTCTGCCCGATCCTGCCGCGCTCCAGGACGATGCGCAGGGCTTCGCAATGATCCTGTACGTGCAGCCAGTCGCGTACTTGCATGCCGTCCCCATAGACCGGCAGCTCAGCACTCTTGATGGCGTTGGAGATGGTCAGCGGGATGAGCTTTTCGGGGAATTGCCATGGGCCGTAGTTGTTAGAACAATTGGTAATGATGGTCGGCAGTCCATAAGTATGGTGCCAGGCGCGCACCAAGTGATCGGCCGCAGCTTTGGAGGCCGCATATGGACTGTTGGGTGCGTAAGCAGTGCCTTCGTGAAAGGCAGGATCCGTCGGCGACAACGTGCCGTACACCTCGTCTGTAGACACGTGCAGGAAGCGTCGGCTCGGGTCGCCTCGCGGCCAATGCTCGTGCGCGGCCATCAGCAAGTTGAGCGTACCGGTCACATTGGTTTCGACGAACCCGCGAGGTCCGAGGATGGAGCGGTCGACGTGACTTTCGGCAGCGAAGTGAATCACCCGCTCGATGTCGATGCCAGCGAACACGGCGTTGACCGCCTGCTGATCGCGCAGGTCGGCATGTATGAAGCGCACCTGGTCGTCATCGATCAGGTCTGCGATGCTGGCCAGGTTTCCCGCATAGGTGAGTGCGTCGAAGATGAGCAGGCGTGCCGTCGGCGCGCTGCTCATCAGGCGCAGGAAGTTGCTTCCTATGAAGCCGGCAGCGCCGGTAATCAACCAGGTGCTCATCGCTTTATCGCGGAGCGGCGGCGCGAATACAGCAGCCGGCTGCTCAGTAGATAGTTGGAAACGAAGCCGCCGATCGAGCCGGCGGCCAGTGCGATCACTGGATAGCGCGTCAGCGACGGGAATGCGATCAGTGCCACGCTGAAAATCGCCAGGTTGAACGCCGCGCCCACGCTTTGAATCGCAAAGTACAACAAAGCTTCCACGGACCGGCGTTGCAGACCGCGCTCGGCGAACGTGTGAGTTCGGTTCAGCAGCCAGGTGGCGAGCACCGCGCTCCCGAACGAAGGAACGCGGGCGAGCCATGGCGACCACCCGGCAAACTGCGTCAGGGCCGTGAGAATTACCGCCTCGATCAGGAAGCCGATGCCGCCCACTGCCAGGAACATCATGACTTCCCGCGGGCTGCCGGCAGCGAGCTTGCCCTCGGTCATGGTCTGCGCCGCTCCCTAAAGGTCGGCCCTTGCAAACCAAGGTAATGCAGGCGCTTCAACTCGCGGCGCGTGAGCGTCACCGTATCCAGGATCAAGCCCGCCACAAAGCTCACCGCCGCCAGAATCATGGTGCCCACGGCCAGCACAGCCGTTGGCAATCGCGGCACCAGGCCGGTTTCGATATAAGTTGCAACGACGGGCCAGCCGAGAGCCAGCGAAGCGACGAACAGCAGCAGCGCGACCAGGGAGAAGAACTGCATCGGCCGTTCTTCCTTCACCAGGTAGACAATCGTGCGCAGGATGCGCAAGCCGTCGCGGAACGTATTCAATTTGCTCTTGGAGCCGGGCGGACGATCGCGATAGGGCGTCTGGATTTCTGCGAGCGGCAGCCGCAGCTCCAGCGCGTGCACGGTCAGCTCGGTTTCGGTTTCGAAGCCGCTGGCCAGCGCGGGAAACGATTTCACGAAGCGTCGTGAGAACACGCGATAGCCCGACAACATATCTTTCAGGCGATTGCCGAAGATGGCCGCGACGGTGCCGGTCAGCAGTTTGTTACCAAAGACGTGGCCCGGTCGGAAAGCGGCGGAAGAGACGGGTACGCGCGAGCCGTTCACCATGTCCAGGGAATTTGCCAGCAGCGTCTCCACCATCACGGCTGCGCTTGCCGCGTCGTAAGTGCCGTCGCCGTCGACGAGCACGTAGGCCTCGGCTTCGATGTCAGCAAACATTCGTCGCACGACGTTGCCTTTGCCCTGAAACGTTTCGGTGCGAACGATGGCGCCGGCGCGGGCCGCACGGCCCCTGGTGTCGTCGGTGGAGTTGTTGTCGTAAACGTAGATCGTGGCCATCGGCAGCGCGGCGGCGAAGTCTTTGACCACCGCTTCGATCGCTTCCGCCTCGTTGTAACAAGGGATGAGCACCGCGATGCGCGGGCTCAACGCCGCGATGTTCGCAGCGGCGGTTCGCTGTGTCAGGTTGGGCGAGAAGGATGCGTCCGACGACGGGGTCATTCGATGCCCAGCTTCTTGATCCGGTAGCGCAGCGAGCGGAATGTCATGCCCAGCAGCTGCGCCGCCTTGGTCTTGTTATAGCGCGTCTGTTCGAGCGCGCGAACGATAGCGTCGCGTTCGATATCTTCCAGCGCGTCGCCGAGCGGCTCGCCGGGCGCGACGCTGTTGGCAATCGCGACCTCGTTCGCACTCACCTTCGGCCGCAGCTGTAAATCGCCTGCGTCGATCACGCCGTTGGCGCACAACGTTGCGGCACGTTCCAAAACATTCTCCAGCTCGCGGACGTTGCCGGGGAAGTGATATTCACGCAGAGCGCGCGACGCGGCATCGGTCATGCGCAGCGAGCGATTCGCCATCTGCCGGCCGAGCCGCGTGACGATGGAATCGACCAGCTCGTCGATGTCTTCCAAACGTTCGCGCAGCGGCGGCACACGAATTTCGATCACGTTTACGCGATAGAACAAGTCTTCGCGGAATTTGCCTTCGGCGACCAGCGCCGCGAGATTTTTGTGAGTCGCAGACAGGATGCGCACGTCGATCGGCATCTCGCGCGAATCGCCCACCGGGCGCACCGATTTCTCCTGGATCACGCGCAGCAGCTTCACCTGCATGTGCAGCGGCAGGTCGGCGATTTCGTCCAGGAACAACGTGCCGCCTTCGGCGGATTGAATCAGGCCCTGCTTGTCGGTCACCGCACCGGTGAAGCTGCCTTTGCGATGGCCGAACAGCTCGCTTTCCATGAGCTCGGTGGGAATCGCGCCGCAGTTGACGGGCACGAACGGCGCATCGCGACGCGCGCCGGCTTCATGAATCAAATGCGCGACCAGCTCTTTGCCGGTGCCGGATTCGCCATAGATGTGCACTGGCGCCTGGCTGCGAGCGACGCGTTCGATCATCTCGCGCAGCTGTTCCATCGCACGCGAGCGGCCGAGCAGTTTGACTTGCGGCAGCTGGAGGGTGTTCTCGCTGGACTCGCCGAGCTTCAGCGTCGCAGTGATCAGCCGGCGCAGCGCGGCCACGTCGAGCGGCTTGGAAATGAAATCGAACGCACCGAGTTTCAGCGCGCGCACCGCCGATTCAACATTGCCGTGCGCAGTGATGACGGCTACCGGCGTCTGCGGTTTGTGAGAATTGATCCATTCCACCAGGCTGAGACCGTCGCCGTCCGGCAAGCGCATATCAGTCAGGCACAAATCGAACGTCGTCGCGCGCAGCTCGCGCGTAGCCGACGCCACCGTGTCGGCTGCGACCACTTCGATATTCATTCTTTCGAGCGTGATACTCAGCAGCTCGCGAATGTCCGGCTCGTCGTCCACGACGAGCGCCCGCGGTTTCTTCACTGTGTTTCCCAACGTTGTGGATCGGCGAACACGAGGCGGAAAATACTACCACCCCCCTGACGGGGCTCATAAATCAGCACCGCGCGATTGCACTGGGCCAGCTCCCTGGCGATGAACAGCCCCAGGCCGGTACCGCCTTTCCCTGCGGTGAAAAACGGCTCGAAGATGCGCTCGGCGTCGCTCGCTTGTATGCCCGGGCCGCGGTCCAGCACTTCCAGCATCGGCCGATCGGTGGTGGCGATGCGGCCGGTACGGATTTCGATGCCGTCATTGGAATCGAAATGGCGGCCATACTTCAGTGCGTTCTCGCACAGATTCCACATAAGCTGATGCAGGTGCGAGGGGTCGATGCGCACTTCCAGCTCCGCGCTCGTGGTCGTGAGGTGCAGGTTCCTGGCGTCCACCTCCGCCGTTTGACGGAATTCCGTCAGAAAGTCCTCCAGCCAGGCATTCAGGTCGATGCGCTCCGGCCGTGTCGAATCGCGTCGCGACAGTTGCAATACGTTGTTGATGATGGAGCTGACGCGTTCGCCGTTCTTGGTGATGATGTCGGTCAGGCGCCGCTCCTGCGGCGTGAAGTGCGACGCTTCCGCCAGCAGCTGCGCAGCGTGGCTCATCGCACCGACCGGGTTGCGGATCTCGTGCGCGATGCTGGCGCTGAGCCGGCCCAGCGCCGCCAGCTTCGACTGCTGGACACGCTCGGCGATCAGCGTCGTGTCCTCCAGGAAGATCAGCGTCGGCCCGCCGCCCCCGCCACTTCGCAGCGACACGAAATGCGGTTGCACCAGGCTGCTGCCGTCGGATGTGAGCAGCGACAGCGAGCTCAGCTGCCAGTCATAAGAGTGACGACGCCACGTATCGAGCAAATACAGCAGGCGCGGCGAGACTTCGCCCAGCGGCGTGCCCGGTTGCACCGGATTGCCATGTAACAACGACGCAGCCGATTCATTGATGAGGCGGATCACGTCATGCTCGTCCACCACCAGGATGCTCTCGCGCAAATGTTGCACGATGAATTGATTCAACTCGGCGAGATTCGCGACGTCGACTTCACGCTGGCGGACGCGTTCCTCGCTTTCGCGCAGGCTGCGCGCCAGCGGCCCGACGCCCAGTGTGACGATGAATAACAGCGCGCCGACGATGCCGGCAGAAGCGAAATCCGCAGGGTCGCTGCGCGCCGCGAGAGTCGTGAAAGCTTGCTGTAACAAAAGCGCGAGCGCCGCGACCGCCGCGAACATCAATGCCAGCCGTTGCCCGACGACGAAGCTCGCGGCGCCGATCGGCAGCACCAGCAATGCACCCAGGCCGCTGTTCATGCCGCCGCTGGAGTAGGTGAGCAGCGAGATCGCGAGTACGTCGACGCCCACATTGAACGCCGTCTGCACCAGCCGGTCGGGCCAGCGGCGTTTCACACTTGGGATCGAGAGGGCCGCGAACAGGAAATAGGCGGCGCTGGTGCTCAGGAACAGTTGCGGATGCGCATAGCCGACCAGGCGAGGTTCGAGCGTGAAATACACGACGCCCAACAGCATCGGTATCAGCAACCGAAACAGGTTGACCAGCGCCAGCACCCGCCAGGCCAGCTCGGTCGAGGAGCCCCACGGCAGTGCGGGCGCAGAGGGCTGTTCCGCGGCGGCATTCAAAATGGATTCTCCCTCATGCCAAATCTTTGCCTTTGCATTGCAGCCGAATTCCCCCAGAATACGCGACCTTTCGCGGTCGAAATTCTAAGCTCACCTTCGCTATGAACCTGCACGAATACCAGTCCAAAGAGTTGTTCACCAGTTACGGCATCCCGGTCCCGAAGGGCCAGGTTGCAGCCACGGGTTCGGAAGCCGCAGCGGCGGCCCGCAAGATCGGCGGCTCGAAGTGGGTCGTCAAGGCACAGGTTCACGCTGGCGGCCGCGGCAAGGCCGGCGGCGTCAAATTGGTGGATTCGCCGGAAGCGGCGGAGCAGGCCGCCGACGCGATGATCGGCCAGCGGCTGGTCACGCATCAGACGGGACCGGAAGGCCTGCCGATTCGCCAGGTGTTCGTTGAAGAAGGCTCGAAGATCGTGCGCGAGCTGTACCTGAGCCTGGTGCTGAATCGCGACAAAGGTCACGTCGCGTTCATTGCGTCCGCCGCCGGCGGCATGGACATCGAAGAAGTCGCTGCCCACACGCCGGAAAAGATCATCCGCGTGAACATCAATCCCGCCACCGGCCTGCAGCCCTCGCAGTGTCGCGTGCTCGCCTACGGCCTGGGCCTGGAAGGCAAGCAGCTGGAAGAGTTCGCGAAGCTCGCCAACGCGCTCTACAAGCTGTACCTGGACAAAGATTGCAGCCTGCTCGAAATCAATCCGCTGATCGTCAACGGCGACGGCAAGCTGGTCGCGCTCGACGGCAAGATCAACATCGAAGACAACGCGCTGTTCCGTCAGAAGGACATCGCGAAGCTGCGCGACGCGAGCCAGGAAGACGCGATGGAGCGTGCCGCGGCCGAGCATGAGCTGAACTATGTGTCGCTCGACGGCGATATCGCGTGCATGGTGAACGGCGCCGGCCTCGCGATGGCGACCATGGACCTGATTCAGTTGCACGGCGGCTCGCCGGCCAACTTCCTCGACGTGGGCGGCGGCGCGACGCGCGAGCGCGTGACCGAAGCCTTCAACCTGATCCTGTCGAACAAGAATGTGCGCGCGATCCTGGTGAACATCTTCGGCGGCATCGTCCGCTGCGACATGATCGCCGAAGGCATCATCGCTGCCGTGAAGGATGTCGGCGTGAGCGTGCCGGTCGTGGTGCGCATCGAAGGCACCAATGCCGAGCTCGGACGCAAGATCCTGGCCGACAGCGGCCTCGCGATCACTGCGGCCAAGGACCTGACCGACGCGGCCAAGAAGGTCGTCGCCGCGGCCAAGGCCACTGCTTAATCGAGCATCACTCGCGTACGTTCAACTCAACCGAATACCCAGTTACCATGTCTATCCTCGTCAACAAGAACACGCGCGTCATTTGCCAAGGCTTCACCGGCAAGCAGGGCACGTTCCACTCGGAGCAGTGCATTGCTTACGGCACCAAACTGGTCGGCGGCGTGACGCCCGGCCGTGGCGGCGAAAAGCACCTCAACCTGCCTGTATTCAACACCGCGCGTGAAGCGGTGAAAGAAACGGGCGCCACCGTCAGCATGATCTACGTGCCGGCCCCGTATGCGGCCGACGCGATCATCGAAGCGGCCGACGCCGGCATCGAGCTCATCGTCTGCATCACCGAAGGCATTCCGGTGAACGACATGGTGAAGGTGAAGGCCTCGCTCGCCTCTTACGGCAGCCTGCTGATCGGCCCGAACTGCCCCGGCATCATCACCCCGGGCGAATGCAAGATCGGCATCATGCCGGGCTTCATTCACAAGCCGGGCAAGATCGGCATCGTGTCGCGCTCCGGCACGCTCACGTACGAAGCGGTGTTCCAGACCACCAATGCCGGGCTCGGCCAGAGCACCTGCGTCGGCATCGGCGGCGACCCGGTCCGCGGCATGAACTTCATCGATGTGCTCGCGCGCTTCCAGGAAGATCCGCAGACCGAAGGCATCATCATGGTCGGTGAGATCGGCGGCGCCGATGAAGAAGCGGCCGCGGACTTCATTCGCGAGAATGTCACCAAGCCGGTCGTCGCTTACATCGCCGGCGTCACCGCGCCTCCGGGCAAGCGCATGGGCCACGCTGGCGCCATCGTCTCCGGCGGCAAGGGCACTGCAGCTGACAAGTTCGCCGCGCTCGACCGCGCTGGCGTGCGCACCGTGAAGAGCCCGGCTG
>CAMLEO010000043.1 GCA_946478975.1 uncultured Steroidobacter sp. | reverse complement strand
ATTCAGCCGCGCGCGTCAGACGGAACTTGAGCGCGCCTTGCTCGCGCGTACATGCCCTGGCGGAAGCCCGCAACGAAAGCGCAGTGGCGCGCGCCTCCGCGACGTCGTTCATGGCGTTCATCGCGCACCGTCCTTGGCGACGAACGCCGGGCAGTGGCTTTCGACACCATGACGGCGCTTGCCCCAGCGCGGACAGCTGCCCAGGGCACGCAGTACGTCGCGCGTCAGGTGTAACTGGCAGTCGTCACAGCGACGACGCGGAGGCTGGGCACTCAGCTCCGGCTGCACCGACTCGACGGCATCGAGCCGGTGAGCTTCGGCTGGGCACCGGCCGCAAGCTGCCTGAGCGAACGTAGGAACCAAAACATCAGCGGTTTGAAAGTACAGACGAACGCGCTCATCGCGCGAGATAATGGACACAGCCATGACTTGCACCTCGGTTGTGCAGGTTGTGGTTAGGTCGGGGCCGGTGTTGATGCACCGGTTCCGGCCGCTCATGGCAACGGCTCAGAAGAAGGGGTAGACCCTTGGGGTATTGGTGTTTTTGGATTAGTGCCCGGGACTATAAACAGGCTGGTTTTTGCTCACCTTTCGAGTCCGGTCCCGGCACCATTTGAACTTCCAAAGACATCCGCAGAGATGTCACGATACCCAATCCGGACCAACCCGGACTCGAACTCTGCACGACTTACGTCTTGTCGCGAAATACCCCCAGATGCTTACTGAGGTCGAAGTCCGCTCCGCAAAGCCTGCGTCGACGGCATACAAACGCTGCGACGAGCGGGGAATGTTTCTTTTCGTCACGCCGAGCGGCGCGCGGTTGTGGCGACGATGTCATCGTTCGCTTGTGAGAAAGCGAACGCACGATCTTTACGAACCCGCGAGCAATGCGGCTTCCGCCCATGTCACAGGCAGCGTAGCGGGATCGTTGGTGGCAGCACGCGCAACCAGCTCGATGATCTTCACGCCTGATACGTCAACGCTGATCGGCTGCCCACTCCCGCCCCATTTGAGCGGCCGGCTGGTGGCGAGCACCTTGCCGTCGCCATACACGGTGAACGTGACGGGATGGCGATCGTCTCGCGCCGAGTCGTTGACACCAACGATGGCCGTGAAACGCCGATAGCCTCGATTGCGCACTTCCAGCCGCGAATTGGCCAGGACGCCGATGCCTGTCTCGAATCTTTTGCCGCCGATTCGGAGGCCTCGCCGTAAGGCGCGCTGTCCGCCTGAGCCCCGCCCCATCCAGCATAGATCGGGCGATCACCGCTGCCTCGCGTCCCTTGCCATCCAAACGCCGAGCGATGGATCGTCGGATCGGGCGCAGGACGCACGATGCCGTCGACCGCTGGATTGACGTTGCCCGGCTGCTCGGAAAGATACAGGCCGTCGGCGAGAACACGAGTGCCGTGTGCCCTGAACACGAGCGTTTGATGCCCTTCGAGGTGCAACCTCACCTGGCGTCGAAAGCATTGTTTCCTACCATTCCACAAATCCACGAGGGTAACGTCGAGGTCATCTCGGAACTTCATGTGGGCGGCGGTCAAATCGACATCCAACGGGCTCCCGCTGCGGTTGAAGACGGCGACAGCTTTGTCGCCGGTGCTCAGCGTCTTCACGAAGATCTGGACCTCGTCGCTGTCGAAGGCAACGACAGCCTGGTGCCCGCCCGCGTCCTGATTGATCGCAATCACATCCTCATTGCCGAAAACATCCAGCAACGCTGGCGGAGATTGCCGCAGATCCATCCCGATCAGCAGCGGCGCGTTGATCATGGCCCACATCGATAGATGAGAACGCGCTTCGGCGAGATGGTCCGCATCGAAGTCACCTTTGCCGATGAACAGCATGTCGGGGTCGTTCCAAGAACCGGGGTGAGCGTAGAGCGCCCGTCTGGCGGCGCTGTCGAAGTTGGTGAGCAGCCGGCCCCAGGTCGGGTTGATGTCATCGCTGGTGCGCGAGATGTTGCCAAAGTCCTTGCCCCAGGCGCGCACATTCCCCGCTCCCCAGATGCACAGCGACAGCAGGAAGTCGCCATCCGGGTTGTTGCGAATCAGCGCCGTGTTGATCTGTCGAAACAAAGCCTGAACCGCGGGAATGTCGGAGCGAGCGACGGAGTCCATGTCCAGCAGAGGCTTCAATTCGCGATAGGCGCCGGATCTCACTTTAGCGCTGTCGGCCGCGAAGGCCCGCAGGCCACAGCCGTCGACTTTGATGAAGTCGAATCCCCAGTCGGAGAAGAACAGCGAGATGTCCTGCTCGATGTGTCCATACAGTCCGACCTCGCGCTCTTCGACCGATCCTTTCGGCAGATCGGACTCGTCCGTCGAGTAAGCCTGTGAGCAGGTGTTGCGGCCGAGGTCCGAATAGATGCCGGCCTTCAGGCCCATTGCATGCAGTCGGTCGGTGAACGGACGGAAAGATGGAAGACTGCCCTCGCGGACAGTGGAAGGAAAGCGCGTGGAACGAATGACGAGCTGTCCGTCGCTCGCGCGCCGCTGCAGCCACCAGCCATCATCGATATTGACGTAACGATAGCCCTTACGCGCCAACCCGCTGTCGACCAGTGCTCGGGCGGATCCAAGGATTTTTTCCTCGTCGATGTCAGTGCCGAAAGCGTTCCAGCTGCTCCATCCCATCGGCGGGGTTGGTGCGCTACCCGCGCTGTACGCGGTCCACCGGCCGGTCGGCGCCAATGGATCGCCCTGCCCCGCCGCCGATAAAATAGGAAACATCGCGAGCGCGGCAATGATGAGTTTCATGCCGGCCAAGCTAGCAATGCCCGCATGTGATATCAACGGAATAGTTATTTGGCCCCCGCAACGCCAGGCTCGTTGCGGTCATTCACCGACTGTTCGATGAGGGTCGCGACGCCTCGGGGGTCTTCCTGATGTGCGACGTGCCCGCCGGGAAAGGTGCGAATCGTCCAGCCTCTGGCCAC
Organism: uncultured Steroidobacter sp.; assembly: GCA_946478975.1. The sequence continues at coordinate 30,122 of CAMLEO010000043.1, read as the reverse complement.
GGCACGCTGCCAGCTCTTATCCGTCTTCGCCCGCTCCTCGGCCGACTTGTCCTTTGGGATGAAAGCTACATAGGTCACAGGCAGGGTCAGAGCGGCAGGATTCTTGTAAGAGACCGGCTGGCTGAAACATTTGATCGAGTGCTTCACGCTGTGCGGCGGCGGCGTGCCCGGTTTGACCCACGGCACCTGCATGAAGCCGTCCGCAAAGCGCTGGGGATCCTGCGGCGTGCCGCCGAAAAGGTCCCACAGCGACATGCCATCCTCGGGCACGGCGGCATCGAGGAACACGACGTGACGAATGCGCTCGGGAATCCGATCCATCACTCCCGTGATCACCATGCCGCCGTAACTATGGCCAGTGAGCACCACGTCGTGCAGGTCCTCGTACAAGATCAGGTTCACCACGTCGTTGATGTGAGTCTGCAGATCGATGTCGGGGCTGTTGAGGTGCTCACGCTCGCCGAGGCCGGTGAGCGTGGCGCGGTACACGACATGGCCATCGTCGCTGAGGAATTGTCCGGTGCGCTTCCACTCCCACGCGCCGGCCGTGGCGCCATGGACAATCACGAACGTAGTCTTTTCGCTCGCTGCGAAGGCACGGCCTTCGCAGCAAATGAGGACGACGACTCCGACCAGCAGTGTGATCAAACGAGGCGCAATTCGCATGTTCGCAAACCTAGCGAACGCCGGTCGCTCTCGCAATAAACTCCTACAAATCACAACCGCGGTTATGGTGGAAGCGGCACCAGTTGCGCGCGCCTCGCACATTCATCCTGATGGCGGTCACCTGATCGGACGGCCCGGTGATGAACAACGTCCTGCCGTCACGCCCGGCAAACGTGTTGTTGGTTGCGCCCGCGCCGGTAGGAATCGTAAGAATGTGGGTGCCGTTGCGATCGAACGCCATCACGCCTTCACCATTGCTGATATAGACGTTCCCCAATTCATCCATTGACATGCCATCGCCGCCCCAGTCGGTGAACTTGCGCATGTTTGTCAGCGTGCCGTCGCGCTTGATGTCGAACACCCAGGTTCCGCCCTTGTTGTCGGGGTACCACTTGTTGACGTAGAGCTTCTTTCCGTCCGGAGTGCCGACGACGCCATTCGGCCATGAATCGGATTCCCATCCCATTGCCTCCGTCGTCACTCTCACCAGCGTGCGCCCGCCATGAGGCAGGTAATAAACGTAGCCACCTTTGCCCTGCGGCGCTTGCTCCGAATGTGTCGGTTCCCAAGGCTGCTGGCGCGGATCGTCCGCATCCCAATACGATCGCGGAAAAATCGGGTCCGTGATGTATATGCCGCCGTTCGTGGGATTGATCCACACGTCATTCGGTCCGTTCAACAGCTTGCCTCGATAGTTGTCGACCAGCACCTCGTGGCTTCCATCCGGACGGATCTTCCACAACTCTCCATGCATGTCGGCAGCGGCAATGAGGTTGCCATGCGCATCGAAGGCCATGCCGTTGGCGCGGCCGGTACCTTCCAAAAACAGCTCCACCTTGCGGGTGCCGGCAGTCCATTGGTAGATCCTGTCATTGGGCTGGTCGGTGAAGAACACGTTGCCATGTCGATCCACGGCCGGGCCTTCCGTGAAGCCGAAGCCATCGGCGATTGTGACCAGCCGTCCGTGTGGACCGCGCGATACGAGCCCCAGGGGATCGTAGATATCGCTCGGAGAAGATTGCGCAACTGGCGATAACGGACTCGATACCGTTGGGTCGGAAGCAGCCAAAGAGACTAACAAGGCAATGATGATGCGTACTTGCGTCTTCATCAGTGATCCTCCATGTGCCCTCAACGCCGAGGATATATCATCGGCTTTCAAAGACCGTCAATCAGTCCCGCTGTGACGTTCACGAGGCGATCTCCTGAAAAGATTGCATCAGAGCGCCGCGCCGCCGTCGCACGCGAGGTGATGTCCCGTAACGAAGCCTGCGGCCTCGCTCGCGAGAAGGGTCACCGCGTTGGCGATGTCCTCGGGTGTACCGAGCCGGCGCAGCGGTGTAGCGGCGGTCATCGTACGCAGATATGCGTCGTCATCAGGGGTGGTTGTGAACACGCCCGCAGTCTTCGTGACGCCTGGGCTGACTGAGTTGACCGTGATCCCGCGCGCACCGAGTTCCTTGGCCAGTACCTCGACGAAGTACTTGGGTGCCAGCTTGCTCGCTCCGTACACCGCGAACCCTGGAAGCGACAACGCTGTGGTGTTCGAGCAGATGAGCACGATGCGGCCACCATCCGAGACTCGCCGCGCTGCCTGCTGGAGCGTGAAGAACGTGCCCTTCGTGTTCACGTCAAAGACGGCGTCGTACTGGCCCTCGGTGTAGTCCACAAACGGAACGTCAATGAGTTCGACGCCGGCGTTGACGACAACAATATCGAGCTTGCCCAACTCCTTCTCGGCACACGCGAATAGAGCTTCGATCTGTTCGGGCCGTGCGATATCACAAGGCAGTGCCAAACCCCGGCGACCTTGCTGACGGATTTGCGCGACGGTTGCGTTTGCACCGTTTGGGTCTGACGCGTAACTCACCGCCACATCGCAGCCACACGCCGCCAGCTTCAGCGCGATGCCGCGCCCAATGCCCTTTGATCCGCCCGTGACGAGCGCACGATGTCCTGCCAGTTTCATGACTGCTCCCTGTGTCATTGCGCCACCATGTTCATGTGTTCCGCGTCGTAGCGCGCACCTGCCATCGCGTCCGGCCCGAAGAGTTTGTCGAGTTGCGCGAGCATGTCAGCGTCGATTGAAACGTTGGCGGCCTCGATGTTTTCGGCGAGGCGTGTGCGTTTCGATGTGCCGACGAGCGTCACCACGTCCTCGCCGCGTGACATGACCCAGGCGATGGCGAGTTGCGCCGGCGTTGCGCCTACGCGAGCCGCGATATTCCGCAGGGCCTCGACGCGGCGCATGTTCTGCGTGAAGTTGTCGCCCTGGAACCGAGGGTTGTGCGCTCGAAAATCCTGCGGCGCGAACTTGCCGTCGAGCGTGCCGGTCAAAAGTCCGCGAGTCAGCGCGCCGTACGCCACGATGCCGACTCCGAGCGCCCGTGCCGTTGGCAGGATGTCTGCTTCAATAAAGCGTGTTGCGAGCGAGTACTCGATTTCGAGTGCGGTGACCGGATGCACGGCATGCGCTCGACGCAATTGCGCGGCGTTCATCTCGGACACACCGAGATAGCGAACCTTGCCCTCGCGGATGAGATCCGCGATAGCACCGACAGTCTCCTCGATCGGCACGGTCGGGTCGATGCGCGCGGGTTGATAGATGTCGATCGTTTCAACCCCGAGGCGTCGAAGCGAGTATGCCGCGAAGTTTTTAATTGCGGCCGGCCGGCAATCGAAGCCACCGACCCTGCCTGCCGGTGTGCGCAGGACGCCGAACTTGACGCTGATCGCAACCTTCTCACGCCGCCCACCAGCGAGGGCCCGCCCCACCAGCTACTCGTTGTGGCCACTGCCATAGAAATCGCCGGTATTGATGAGCGTGACGCCGGCATCGACTGCGGCCTGGATGGTGGCGATGCCTTCCTCGTCGTCGTGTGATGTGCCGTACATATCAGACATGCCCATGCAGCCCAAGCCGATGGACGCTAGAGACAAACCCTGTGAACCGAGCTTTCGACGGGTGAGCGAAACGCAATTCATGCCATTCTCCAAGGAAGTCCACGAGTAAACCCGCGCGCGCCGCGCGTTCGAAGGAAACCTTCGGTGGAGAGCAGCGTCCGCGAAGAACCTTATAAGTCCGTTCGGCTGCTGCGGCCTTGAACGAAATTGACGTAACGATCAGATGCTTGAAGGCTGTACTGGCTGGGCGTGATCCCGATGTGGCGCTTGAAGACACGCGTGAAGTGCGCGTGATCGGCGAAGCCGGTTTCCAAAGCTGCTTCATGCGCCGTGTATCCCCGAGTGATCAGGGCGCGAGCGCGGCCCACGCGCGCATGCTGCTGATACGTGTGAGGCGGGAGCCCCGTCTCGCTGCGAAACACCCGGAGTAAGTGGAATTTATTCAGCCCGGCGACCGATCCGAGCTCATCGAGCGAAACGTTCTCGGTGAGCCGATCCAGCAGCAGGTCGCGAGCGCGACGGACCGCGCGGTGCCGGAGTCGAAAAGGTGGTGCACCGATCGTGTGCTGACCCGTTACAAACGCTCGGAGTGCGGGCAGCAAGCGGGTCTCGAGCTCCAGAGGGCTGGCGGCTGATTCGAGCGCATGAGTCGCGCGAAGCAGCGCTTGAAACATCCGAGGATTTCCCGGCTGCATCAACCCAAAGGTTCGCGCGTACGCACGCGAGCGCCCGATGTCCTCAGTAAGATTGTCCAGAAAAGCTGGAGCAAGGTACAGGCTGCGGCATGTATAGACATCATTCCCGGAATCAGCAGAGATGACGTCGCCCGGTGTTGACACCGATATCTCGGCGCTCGCCTTTTGGACTGTCTGACGGTTTCGCGTGAACACGCCGGTGCCTGACTCAACAATCGTGAGTGTGTACGTGTCGAACACGTATCGGCTCGCGCCGTGATACCGCAGACGGTTGCAATAGCAGATCTCAAAGCCCGGCAGGTCTGCACTCTGCCAGCGCCGCAGAACGCCATCAGGCACAGTCCGTGATTCGGTCGGCATGTGAGCATGTCCGTATCTGCGTAGCGTCGAACCGGTTTACTCACTGCCCAGCCATGGCTGCGACAATGAGAGGCTTCAGTGTCTGCTCGATCTGCGGGCCGATGCCGCGATCGGCCTGCAAATCATCGAGTTCCATTCCAAGAATCGCATAGTAACCGGCACTACGATCCAGCCAAGGGGTGAAACCAAGTGCGCCGGGTGAGGAAATACTCGCGCAACCGCTCGCCGGTGTAGCGCACTCCAGCCATGCGGTGAGGCCGTACCGAGCATTGAGGCCGGCTGGCGAGGTACCGATGACCGCGCCGGGATACGGCTCGATCGCCTGCAGGTCAAAGATGGTTGGTGACAGCAGCTGCGATCCACGCCACGTGCCCTTATCAAAGACAAAATGCAGAACGGCTTCGTAGTCGTTCACCGAAGCGCGCATGCCACCAGCGAGCAGTGGATTGGTCGGGCGCGCGTCGACACCGTGGCGGGGAGCGGCGTAATAAGCGAACTCCGGCGCCAGCTGCAGGGGCTTGCGGATCTGGGTGTCGAAGATGTCGTTCCAATCACTGCCCACCGCCACCTGCGCCATCAGAGCGGCAACTTGCAGATGTGTGCTGCCGTAGTCAAAGCGGCTGCCGGGCGCAGCGAGCAGATCGCCTTGGGCTATTTGCTCGACGCAGTCGGCAAGCGTAATGCTGGGTTGGTAGGTGCAGGGATGCTCTGGCTCCAGGCCAGAGGTAAACGAAAGCAAATGACGCAGAGTGATCTCGCCCTTCGCTCCGGTCCAGCCTAGAACTTCGCTCGTTTTCGAGTCGAGGGACAAGTATCCCGCATCGATGAGCCTGAAGATGGTGACGCCAGAGACGAGCTTGGACGCCGACGCAATGGCAACGCGCCGATCGGTCGAGAAGTCGCCGTACATGCGCTCGAACACTTTCTTGCCGTCGGCGTCGTACACGGCCAGGCCCATTGGAACCCCGTACGTCGTCTGAGCGGCACGGAGTGCATCATCCACCGCAACGAATGCGTCCGGAACGGCCGGCGCTGATGAGGGACTGTCGTCGCCGCCACCACAGGCGGCAAGCAGCAGCATTGCCGAAATAACATACGACCAGCGCCAGAACACGTTCATCATCGGTGGCCCTTTGGCACAGTTGAAACGATGATGGACGCAACGCGCAGATGAGTTATTGGTTGACCGCGGCTGACTGAAATCGGATCTCGACGTCACGCCGCTGAGCAATTCACCGCGAAGCACGGAGACTGCAATGGCATCCGCCCGACATGAGACAACTGCTAGCGCTAGAGAGCTGCCGCGTCTGTTATGCCTTCAAGACGTCTGCCGTGTTACCGGGTTGTGCCGGTCGATGATTTATCGAATGGAGGCTGAGAAGAGATTTCCTCAGCGCGTGAGGATCGGGCATCGGGCGGTTGGGTGGGTCGAGCAGGAAGTCGCGCAGTGGGGCGCCTCGTGTTTGTCGCCAGGCCGTCATAGTGGGTTAAATCGCGCTACCAAGTCGCCTGAAACATTCAGGCACCACCGCTGGCATCGACAACCAGACGCTGGCCGTTTCTTTCCGCAATCATTCTTTCGGCAGCTGCCGAATATTCCAGCTCGCGTAGAGCGTCGGCAACGTTACGAGCAAAGTGGCATTCAACAGCAGGAGACAGAACACTACGAGAACGCTCTGCGCGGCCTGCCAGTTCTGCCAGTGAGACACGAGCAGCAGGATGGGCTGACCCAGGCCATTGAGAGCGGCGAGCAGACCTAAACAAAACAGGAAGGAGTCCTTTCTCAACGCCGCCTCGCGCTCATCGTCTTCGCCCGCCGGTTTGCCCAAGGGCCCACTCGTATGGATGAGCAACACCCCTGCCATCACGCTGACCACCAGTCCAGTCATGATGGAAACGACAGCTCCTGCCGAGATCTCGTCCAGCTGGAGCGGCCACACCAAGCAAAAAATGAGCAGGACGCACGAGAAAGCAATCACCAACAACGGTGCCCAGCGCAATGGCTGGTGCTTGCGATCGATCGATGGGTCCTCGGACATTTCATCGGCGACCCTGGCGGGAATTCCGGTCCACCCCAGAGCGTCATCCAGCCTCGACAGAATGCTTCTGCTCTTCATTCGCCACCTCCTGCGCGCCCGAACGTCATGGCAAAGCGATCCAACGAGAAAATCATCTCGACCGCGACCCCAAAGTGACGCGCGATCTTCAAAGCCAGCTCCAGGCTGGGCTTGTAGTCGCCGCGTTCGAGATAACCGATGGTCTGCGGGTTGACCCCGACCGCTTCGGCCAGCTCACGGCGAGACATGCCGCGCTCCGCACGAAAAACGGCGATTCGATTGTGTAAGCTCATGGGTAGGCTACATGACGGTTCATTGCTATTACACAATAGGTTATTGTGTAAACGCAATGGTTTTGCGCGTGGATTCCCAGTTCATCCAGTTCATCCAGTTCAAATCAGTTCCATGACGAACATTGATTACAGCCAGCAATTGCTTGGCTTCGTGGTCCGGGAGGCAGGGATCGCGCAGTCAGAGTGGCTCGCATTTGCTTCGTCGAGCCCGGCGTTTCGGAAAACACCGTCTAAGATGGGAACCAATCCATTTACTCGCCAGCCGTTGGAATTTCGCAATGCCAATTACTTTTACGTCGAAGATGGCAGCATCGTTGGCTTGGTGGCCTGGGAAGAGGCGGAATGCATTGGCGTAGCCGGCGATGCCGCGACTTTGTCGCCGCTGGTTTCGCTTCTTTGTGAGATGTTCCAGGCGAAGTTTGAACCAATCCATAGCTAACAAGCGTCTACTGTTCACGGGATGGAGCCTTGAGCCAATGCTGACGTTGTTAGCTGCTGCCGCAATCTTGAATAACACCGCGGGCTGCCAGGAGATCCATCCGCGGCAGACGCCTACCGCGGATGGGGCGACGTACGCGTTGACGGAAGGTGTGCAGCTCGTGTTTGGCCGCGATCGGTCGCTCGATACGGCATCGGATTATGGCCAGCGCGCGATGCTGTATGCGTCCGAGGATGGTGTACTCCGGCGGACGTATGTTTCTGCAGGAGCCCAGGACAGCTCCGCCATGCAACCGACCTTCTTCGGCCGTTGTGGGCCACATGAGCTGCTGATCCTTGCCGATATCGGCAACGAATACTCGTGGGGCTTCCGCGTGTTCGCCTTCGACGGCAGACAATTGCGCGATTTGGGACTGGTTCCGATTGCAGTCAAAGGCGAGCTGGATCTGGAGTCTCCGATTCCGTTCGTGAAATTGACGCCGCACGAGCAAGTGGTCGATCTCACATTCACCACGGATGTGTTCAAGAATCCTGGGGAGCGATCGCAGCAGCCGCTTGCCGCCAAAGACGCTCGCTATGAAATCGGGACGACGTCGATACGAGCAAAGTAACGGCAGGCGCCATCTGTTCGAACCTTCAGAGTCAGTCGGGCCGTTCCGCCGAATGAACCGCCGGCTTCCAGCCATTCAGCACAAATTCCGGGGTGCTGTAGTCGGCGATGAGTTTCGCGTCTCGTGGCTGCTGCAGCTGTTTCGAGACCGGATGTCGCTGCGACACATCGATGCGGCGGCCGTGCAGATCTTTGGTGTTGAATTCGAAGAATCTCACATTCGAACTGTCGAACTCCGGAGCGGGCTCGATCGGGCCCCAGCCTTCGGGAGGGACGCCGTCGACGCGAGAGTTGATGAGCACCATCTCGGCGTACGGGAAGTTCACTTTTGAATTCGCAGCGTGGGAACTGTTGCGAGGCAGACGCGCGAGCGTCGTATTGGCTTGCTGATCGCCTTTGCCGTCAGCGCTGACGGCCCAGGGCTTGGGCTCGTCGAGAGCGATGAACGTGGAGTCGACAAAGACGTTGCCGTGGCTGCCCTGAGGCGTGCGCGTCCAGGTAAATGGGCCGGACGATCGAAGCTCACATCGCAAACAAAACAACGCGGCGTACGCGAGAATCGTATCGCCGTGGCCGGTCAGCTTGCTGTCGACCATATATATCGTGCCGTAGGTGGTCAGCGCGTCACCGGATCCATTCATGGTCATGTGATCGAGAAGGATCCGTTCGCCGCGCACCAGCAGCGCTTCGGCCTGGCCGGTGAAGTAGTTATTGATGGTGAAGTTGCTCAACTGAATGTCGGTGCCGTTCTGGATCGAGAATGCCGGGCGCCGCGACGGTTCCTCGCGTGGCGGATTGAAGGCACTGTTGTTGGCATAGCCGACGATGACGTTCGCGCGATCTTCTCCTCTGAGGGTCAGCTGGCTCTTGCCGTTGATATAGACGATCTCCTCGTAGTTGCCGGCTTTGATGAAGATCGTCAGGCGCTTGGAGGGATTGACCGGCGCGAAGTCGATCGCGCCCTGCACAGTGTTGAAGTCGCCATGACCATCGGCAGCAACCACGACGCGTTGCGCATCGGCAGCTGGCGGAGCGGCCTTGGTTGCGAACATCCAGCCAGCATCATTGCTGGAACCGGCGAAATCCCCGGTGCTGGTCTTCAACACGCCCGGGTCCATTTGGATGCGATATTTCCGACCGTACGTCAGCTTGTTGTTGTGTGGATAAACTCTCGCGCTGTTACCGCGCACGATGATAGGAAAGAAATGAAAGTCGACGCCGCCGATGGTGTTGACCTGATAGTCGCTCATCTTCATCGCAGCGGCCCGCGCGCGACGCTCGGCCTCCGTTGAAGGCGGTGCGCGTCCGGACGGATACGGTGAGGCCGGGATGCTCAGGTCGAGCGTGTCGACGAGCGCGTTGCTGGCGGCATCGAAGATTCGGATGACGCCGGACGTGCCGATCGTCGGCGGACTCGCAAAGGTCAGGACCAGCTGCGTGTCCGGATTGACGTTGGCCGCATTGTTTGCAGGAAACAGCCGGGGCGCCTCCCCTTCCGCTTGCGCCTGAAATGCCAATGCGGCGAGCAGCAGTACGAATCCATTGCCGCGCGTGAATGTTCTCTCCAGTCGCAAAGTAGCTCTCCGTTCGCAAAGGCAAAGCCGAACCGCTGCGGATAATCGATCAAGAGCACGAAGCTCCGCAAGCCACGTGGACAGCAGTCGCTCACACAAGCGGGTGAATTTCGCTTACCTTTGAGCCCGGTCCTCGTGGAGTCCTTGCATGTCGACGTTCGTCCTCATTCCCGGCGGCTGGCACGGCGGCTGGTATTTTCAGCGGCTCGCCGAAGCACTCCGCGCTCGCGGTCATCGCGCGTATCCGGTGACCTTGACTGGGCTCGGCGACCGGCGCCACCTGCTCGATGCAACGGTGAACCTCGATGTTCACATCTGCGATGTGGTGCAGTTACTCGAAATGGAGAAACTGACCGACGTGGTGATGCTCGGACACAGTTACGGCGGCATGGTGCTGAGTGGAGTGATCGATCGCGCGGCCGATCGGATCGCGGCCGCAATCTACAGCGACGCGTACGTGCCCGAGGACGGACAGTCGTGCTTCGAACTGACCAGCGACGCGTTTCGGCGAATGTTTCTCGAAGGTGCCGCTACAGACGGTTTCAGCGTGCCGCCACCGCCGGGGACAGAATCACGCAGAACTCCGCATCCGCTTGCCACCTTCATGCAGCGGCTGCGTATCGTGAACCCGCCACCGGCCATGCGCCGCGGCTACATTTATCTCAGCGGCTGGCAAGGCACGCCGTTCACGTCTCTCTACGAACGCCTGAGTCGAGACCCGGCCTGGAAGACTTTTTCGCTGCCGGTGGGACACAACGTGATGAACGAAGCCTTCGATGAGTTGCTGGAGATCGCGCTTCAGTTCGCCTGAAGGTGCTTGCGGAAGAACGTCAGCATTCGGGCATTGAGCTCATGGTGAAATTCGGTGCGATCGAAGCCCGGCGGATCGGTGCAGATGAAAGGCGCCGCCTTGGCGACGTCCGCCGGGCAGGGAAAAATAAAGGACAAATGGCCGGAGTTGGCGGGACGGTAGAACTCCGGCGGCTGCGGCAGATTGTCTTTGACGGCCGCCACGTCCTGCGGTCGCACTCCCATGCCGCCGTGCTCAGAGCTCCACAATTGAATCGGCGCCGTGATCTTTTCCAAGCTGGCTCGATTGGGAAAGAAGCTGATCGGATCGGCGATCACGAAAGCGCCGATGCGCGGCTCGTATCCAGAAGCGTGCTTGGGAATGTCGTTATCGCGAATCTGCCGGCACATCTGAAATTCTTCGGGACACGGAAACGGCGGTGAGTGAAAGTCAGGCACTGCACCAGCGAGAACGAGGCCGGTGTAACCGCCGCGTGAAAAGCCGAAAAATCCGATCCGTCGCGAGTCGATGGCCGCCGATGCGCCAGAGCTCTTCGATACAAACGAGATGGCACGTTTGATATCGTCGGGGCGGACCAGGAAGGATGCAATGTCGTCGGCGGTCTTCTCCTTCATCGCCGCGACGGAATCGAGCGTGTGATTGAGCGTGAGCACGGCAAAGCCAGCATCCGCGAGAAACTCGGCGGTGTCGTGATGACTGAACCGGTCGCCAAACATCCCATGCGAAACGACGACGAGCGGCAGGCTTTTGCCCTTCACGGCGCAGTCCTTGACGGCCTGAATCGTCATTGATCCCGTTTCGCTGCCTACGACCAGGGGGCCGGGAGACGTAGCACAAGGCGTCCAAAGCGTTGCGGAAATCTCCGGTCCGGAAGGATCGGCGGGAATCGAGATCTCGTGGATGCCGGCAGCGCGTACCGTGAGCGCAAGAAACATCGAACAAATCAGCAACGCGATGGTCTGCGCCTGGCGGCGCCCAAATTCCACGCTCCCGAACTCTGCAATAATGGGGTTGTGCACGCTCCAGCCTCCTTGGCTCATACTGATATAGAAGGAGGATGCGATGATGTCAACGGAATCCGAGCTGAGAGCGCTCCTCGATCGTTACGTCGAGGCGATTCGTGACAAGGACATCAACCGGTTGATGTCACTGTATGCTCCGGAGTGCATATATTTCGACCTTGTCGCACCCCTCCGCTTCGTCGGCGAGGCCGATATCCGCCGCAATTTCCTGCGCTGGTTCGGCAGCTGGCAAAGTGCGATCAACCTGGAGATTCGCGATTTGCAGATTGTATCGAGCAGCGATGTCGCGACTGCGTTCTGGGTGCATCGAACCAGCGGCACGTTGAAGGACGGGCACAACGTCGACTACTGGGTGAGAGGCACCGTCTGCTGTGAGCGAGCCGAGCAACGCTGGTTGATCAGGCACGAACACATCTCCGTACCGGTGGATCTCAAATCGGGGCGCGTGATCACCGGCCTCGTGCCATAGTCGCAGGGCCGATGAAGCCATCGAACGCACCTTTCAATCTCGCCGAAGCGCACGCACTCGCCGCAGCGCTGAACGAGAAGCTCAGACCGATCGCCGAGACGCCGGTGGATCTCAGCGATCCGACGTGGATGGATCGGATGCGGCAGTCGAGTCCGCTCGACCAGGCAGGCGTGCGCCCGGAAGCTGAAGCACTCTTGCTGTCGCTACTGAACGCGTACGCGTCCGGCACGTCGGAACGACGCGCCGACATTCGTGACGTGTTCCGAAAGAACTCCGCGTTCCGATGGGCCGCTACGGTTCAACAATCGGCCACGACGGCAGAAGGAATTCGGCTGCGCCTGCTCAGGCTGTCGGCATTGAACGGAATCGAAGATCCGCGCGACCTGCTTCTGAACCTGAGATCGATCATGGAAACGGCCCAGTCCGCGGGCATCGCCATCGAACCGATGCTGGCGGAAGTCGCCCTACTCTCGGAATCGCCGCTGCGCGAGGCATTGTCCGGAGAACGCTAGCCGCCGGCGAGCGGTTGCGAAGATCAAGCGGTGGAATGATGATGTGACATCGCGTGTCACCCGAGACCTCTCGATGTCATCGATCACCCGTCGAGGATTCATCGGCGCCGCCGCTGCCATGGGCGCGACGATTGCCTGGGCCGCCGGCACCAACAAACTCAAGGCGAGGCCCTGGACTCACGCACCGGAGCGCTTCGCGGAAGGCGTCGCATCGGGCGATCCGGACATGCGCAGCGTGCTGTTGTGGACGCGAGTGAGCAACGCAACCGATGCGACTGTTCCGCTCACCGTCGAAGTCGCAGAAGACTCCGCCTTCGAACGTTTAGTATCGAGCGCCGACACAAAGGCGTTAGCAGCGGCCGATCACACAGTTCGCGTCTTGGTCGCGGGCCTGGAGCCGAATCGAACCTATTGGTATCGCTTTATCGACGTCGACGGCCGCGGCAGCCGCATCGGCCGCACTCGAACGGCGGCGAAGCCCGGCGACGACGTGCCGGTGCGCTTCGCATTCGTGAGCTGTCAAAACGTTTGCGAAGGTGCGCAAAACGCCTATCGACGCATGATCTACGAAGACGAGCGCGCCAGGCCGAACGAGCAGCTCGCGTTCGTCCTGCACCTGGGCGATTTCGTTTATGAGATCGTCGAGTATCCCGAGGACCGGCCGAGCGGCAAACGTTACGATCGGCGCGTGCGGAATCTGATTCAGTTTCCGACTGGCGAGAAGGTCGGCGGCTTTCATATTCCCGTCGACGTCGTCGATTATCGAACGCTGTATCGAACCTATCTGCACGATCCGGACTTGCAGGATGCGCGTGCGCGCTGGCCTTTTGTTGCGATGTGGGACAACCACGAGTTTTCGTGGATGGGCTGGCAGTCGTATCAGCGCTTCGGCGGCCAGAATCGTCCGGCGCAAACTCGCAAGACCGCAGCAATGCAAGCGTGGTTCGAGTATCAGCCGGCGCGCGTCAGCCATCCCGGCGGCTCATTGGAAACATTCAACGCGCCCAACGTCACCGACAAACCGATTGATCGCTTCGATGAGCATGGCTTCGGCACCGAACCCAACAACATCGCGGCCATTGGCAGCCTCACCGGCTACCGAACGCTGAGCTGGGGCAAACATCTGGATCTCATCATCACCGATCAGCACAGCTACCGATCGGAGGAGCCGAGCAGCCGGCCGGAGTTCGCGCCGTTCGACAGCAAAGATTTTCCCGAGATGCTGCCGGAGGAATTGATGGAACTGCTCGACGCGGGCCGCTCATACAAAGGGGGCCGGCCGCCGGATACGATCAAGGTCGGCGACGTCACAGCACCCAACTATCGCAAGGCCGAAGGGCCGCAGACCATTCTCGGTGAACGTCAGAAAAAATGGTTTCTCGAACAGTTGCGCGCGTCCAAAGCAAGTTGGAAGGTCTGGGGGAACTCGCTCGGCACGTTGCCGTGGCGCGCGGATCTACAAAATCTTCCTAAAGACCTCGGCAAATCGTGGCCGGGCCAGGGCTACGCATGTTTCGGCGGTGGCGGCGACTACAGCACCGCCTATCAAGAGCGCGCCGAAATATATGACGCTATTCGCAAGGCCAGCGTTACCGGCTTTGTCACCGTGAGTGGCGATCGTCACAGCTTCTGGGCCGGCCTCGCGAGCAAGTCATTGCCGCCCGCAGGCTTCGAACCCGTGGGCGCTGCGTTCATCACGGGCTCGATCTCTGCGGCCGGACTGGTCGAAGCGTACGAGCATCGTTTTCCAAAAGATCATCCGCTGCGTGCAATGTACCTGGCAGATCGCAACGGCAAGCCCGAGCCGACCGTCAATATGCTGCTTCATCATGGAGTGCGCTCGGCTCTCGAATACGCAAAGAGCGGCGATGCTCGCAAAGCTCGCGAGTTGTCGAACCCTGAGCTCGCTCCGCATCTGTCCTTTCTCGATCTCGGCGGACACGGCTACTCAGTGTTGCAGCTCTCAGCGGACTCGGCGCAATGCGAGTTCGTGTGCATTCCGCGGCCGATCGAACGCAACGACAGTGCCGACGGCGGTCCGCTGCGTTATCGAGTGAGGCACTCCGTCGCTCGCTGGCAAGCTGGACAGCGCCCTGCCCTCACTCAGCAAGTGATCGAAGGCGATCCCGGACTGTCCATTTAGCGTCTCTTTGTTTGAACACATTGCACACCCGGACTGTCACGAAGATATTTCGTTGCATGCAATGGGCGCGGGCCTGCGCTCGCGAGGCGCCGGGATAAATTCTGTGGCTTGGGTTAAAATCCGGCGCCAAATCAAACGCCCATCGGCCGCACAACAGCACGCTTGCACGTACTCGGGTGGGCCGTGCTGGACTGGTAAGGATCGAACATGAACTTCGTCGTCACGCCCCATGCTTCGCCCGTCGCCGCAGAGACTCGTCGCAAAGTGCTCGAAGATCCGGGGTTCGGCCGGACTTTCACCGATCACATGGTGACCATGCGCTGGACAGCCGAGCGCGGCTGGCACGATGGCCAAGTGAAGGCACGCGCGCCGTTCGCCATCGATCCTGCGAGCGCGGTCCTGCACTACGCGCAGGAAATTTTCGAGGGCATGAAGGCGTATCGCACCGATGCCGGCTCGATCGTGCTGTTCCGTCCGGATCGAAATGCCGCACGCTTCGCCCGCTCGGCCGAACGCATGGCGATGCCGGTGCTGTCCGAGGCGTTGTTCCTCGAAGCGGTGGAAGCGCTGGTGAAGATCGACAAGGACTGGGTGCCGAGCGGCGCCGGCAGCTTGTATCTGCGGCCCTTCATGTTCGCGAGCGAATCGTTTCTCGGCGTGCGCCCGGCGCTCGAATATATCTTTTGCGTGATCGCCTGCCCCGTCGGTCCGTACTTCAAAGGCGGCGACAAACCGCTGAAGCTGTGGATCTCCGATAGCTACACCCGCGCTGCGCCCGGCGGCACCGGCGCTGCCAAGTGCGGCGGCAACTATGCAGCGAGCCTGATCGCGCAGGCGGAAGCGGCCAATCATGGCTGCGATCAAGTCGTGTTCCTCGACGCCGCCGAACATCGTTGGGTCGAAGAACTCGGCGGCATGAATATCTTTTTCGTGATGGACGACGGTTCCATCATCACTCCGCCGCTCACCGGCACCATCCTCCCGGGCATCACCCGAGACAGCATCATCGAAATCGCGCGCGGCTTGGGCATGCAAGTCAAAGAAGGCGCGTACTCGCTCGATCAATGGCGGTCCGATGCCAAGAGCGGTCGGTTGCGCGAGGCGTTCGCCTGCGGCACGGCTGCGGTCGTTGCCGGCATCGGCGAGGTCGTCAGCACCTTGGGCTCGTTCCGGATCGGTGAGGGCACCGGGCCGGTGAGCCAGCAGCTCAAAGCCCGCCTGATCGGCATTCAGCGCGGCACCGTCGAGGACCCGCACCGCTGGGTTCGCGCGGTCTCTGGCTGATTTCGATCACCGGCGGTGCCAAATTCGCACCAAGATCGCTCGTAATCGATCACCAATTTACAAGTTCGATCAAATATGAGAACAATAACCCAGACAAATTAACCGGCGACGGCGTTCTCCCGTGTTGGGGGCGGCGTCAGTCGCCGCCTTTCGGAGGGGGAAAATGGGAACCGATGTCGCGTTATTGCGAGCTGGGATCGCTGCCGTTGTCGTCTGCGCTCTGCCCGTGCCGCAGGCCTTTGCTCAAGCCGCCGGCGAGCAAAGCACGGCGGGCACTCAAGTCGAGGAAGTGATCGTTACGGGCTATCGCGCGAGCCTCGAAAACGCGCTCGAAGAGAAACGCCTGCAGAACGGCGTGGTCGACGTCATCAAAGCCGAAGACGTCGCGGACTTTCCGGACACCAATCTCGCCGAGTCCATTCAGCGCGTGCCGGGCGTATCGATTTCGCGCGTTGGCGGCGAAGGTCGAGCCATCACCGTGCGAGGTTTGAATCCCAGCTTCACGCGCGTGCGCATCAACGGCATGGAAGCGCAAAGCGCCGCCAGCGGCACGACCAGCGATCGTGGAGCGAACCTGGGCCGCGGCTTCGACTTCAACGTGTTCGCGTCCGAGCTGTTCAACAGCATCGCCGTTCGCAAGACCACCTCTGCCGAAGTGCTGGAAGGCTCGCTCGGTGCGACCGTCGATCTCACCACTGCCCGGCCGTTCGATTCGCCTGGCTTCACGTTCGCGAGCAGCCTGCAAGGAAGTTACAACGATCTCGCCGACAAGCTCGATCCGCGCGCGGCGATGCTCATCAGCAATACGTGGGCCGACGATACATTCGGCGCACTGTTCTCGGTCGCATACACCGAGCGCAAATATTTCGAAGAGGAATTCGGCTCTGGCGGCTGGAATCCGGCCACGGTCGATGGCGGCTTCTGTACGCCGATCGGACGCACGCCGATCAATCCCGATCCGGCCAATGCCACCAATGCCGCCAACGGCACGTCGGCGACCAATTGTGCTACCGGTGTCTCTCGCCCCGCGGCCAACGATCCGTACTACGACATGGTCAACCGGAGCACGGTGTTTCTGCCGCGGCTGCCGCGCTACGGCCGCTTCGAGCACGATCAGGAACGTCTCGGCATCAGCGGCGCGCTCCAGTGGCGCCCTACCAGCAAAACCCTGCTGAGCCTCGACGCGCTCTACAGCAACTACGATGTGACGCGTGAAGAAAGCTGGCTGGAAGGCTTTTCGTTCGCTCGCGCGATCTCACAGAACGGCAAACCGCAGACCGCGATTCGTTACGCGGACCTGATTCCCGTCGGCATCAGCAACACGCAAGGCACGAACTTCGGCCAGCAGGTGTACGACATCGGTCGTGCAACTTTTGAAGGCGTCGACGTGCGCGCGGATACGCAGCACGACGAGTGGGAAAGCACGTTCCGCCAGTACACGCTGACCGGGACGCACGAGATCACCGATCATTTGAAGTTGAACCTGCTGGCCGGATCGTCGAAGAACGAGCTGGCGCAGCCGGTGCAGACCACCATCATGTTCCAGCGTCCGAACGCCGGCATGACCATCGACTTCACGCAGGATCGCGACCGCCCCATCATCAGCCACGACTTCGACGTCACCGATCCGTCGAAATATACGTTCGGCACCAACAATGCCGAAGTGCGCATGAGCCCGTTGTGGGTCGAGAACGAATATCGCACCGGCGATCTCGGGCTCGCCTGGAACTGGCAGCAGGATATGACCCTGAAGTTCGGCGTGCGCTACTCGAAGTTCGATTACGACGTCCGCCAGCTGGCGCGAGCGAACAACTTTATCGTTCCGAATCTCACCACCGATCAGCTGCGCAGCGTGACGCGAGTCATCAGCGGCTTCGGCGACGGCGGCTTGTCGAGCCGCTTCCCGAACTCGTGGCTGACCACGAACTATCAGGCGTTCGTGAATACGTTCGATATCTACAGCGGCACGGGCATGTGGACGTTGGGCGGCGTGGACCTCGCGGCCGCGCGTGGTAACAATCGTCAGCTGCAGGAAGAAGACAGCAGCCTGTATGTGCAACAGGACTTCGCGCTCGATGTGTTTGGGTTCAATGTTCGCGGCGACATCGGCGCGCGCTATGTTCGCACCGATCTGGAATCGGTGGGCTATCAGGTCGCGCTGACGCCGGTGCAGGTCAAGGTCGATCACGACTACGACAATTTCCTGCCGGCGTTGAACCTGGCGATGGATGTGACGGACGATTTGATCGGCCGCTTCTCGGTTGCGCGTGTGATGTCGCGCCCGGACATCGGCTTCCTGTCGCCGGGCGGTTCGATCAATCTGGGCGGCACACCGGGTGTGACCACCGGCAATCCGTTCCTCGATCCCATCCTCGCGACCACGTACGACCTGTCGCTGGAGTGGTATTTCGCGCCGAACTCGCTGCTGTCGGTCGGGTTGTTCTACAAGGACATCGAAACCTACATCCAGAACCAGTCGCAGCAGATGAGCTTCCGCCAGACCGGCCTGCCGCTCGGCTTGCTGGTCGGGACCAACCTCGATCCGGACAACACGCCGTTCACGGTGAGCCGGCCGGTGAACACGCCGGGCGGCCCGCTCAAGGGCATCGAGCTGAACTACCAGCAGGCCTTCACCTTCCTGCCTGGCTGGCTGAGCCACTTCGGCACGCTGCTGAACTACACGCACGTGGAATCCGAGATCACTTATTACCTGGCGCAGAGTGCTTCAAACACGACGCGCAACGATCTGCTCGGACTGTCCAAGAACGCGTACAACGCCACCTTGTATTGGGAGAACGAAACGTTGAGCGCGCGTCTGTCGGCCGCTTATCGCGACAAGTTCCTGGATGCGCTGCCGGCGAACAATCCGCTGCAGGACGTGGAAGGCACCGACGAGATGCTCACGTTCGATGCATCAGTCGCGTACACGTTCGATGAGCATCTGAAGCTGACGCTGGAAGGTTTGAATATTTTCGATGAGTACAAGCGCCAGTACATCGATTCGGACCGCGACAGCACCTGGGTGTATGGACACACCGGCCGCACGGTGAGCTTCGGCGTGCATTATCGATTCTAGGATCGAAGCACCGGCGCATGCGTCTGACGGTATGCGCCGATTGTTTCTAACGGCTCAGGCCATCCAGCCGGGGATGGCCGCCGCCTGCTTGACCCACTTCACGAACTGCGCTTCGTCGAAGCCGTCTTCGTGAATATCGAGATAACGGGTGTTCTCGACCTTGCTCGGGCCCGGCGGTAGCGGATCGAGCGACGTGCCGCGGAAGAACGTCACCTTCACGTAATGCGTGAAGACGTGAAACGACAAAAACCAGCCCTGCCCTGCGACGCCGTAAAACGGTGAATTCCATTTCACCGCCTTTTGCACTTTCGGCACGGCGCGCACGATGAGCACGTCGAGACGCTTGCCCACCGCACGCTTCCACCCAGGCATCGCGGCGATGTATGCCTGCACTGGCGCGTCACCATCGCCTTTCGGAATCTGCGGGTTGCCGCCCGAGAGCAAGACAACCTTCTTGCCCTTGGACGCCTTCATTACGCGCTCCGGCGTTTGTTCACGTACGGCAGCGCGAACATATACAGCCCAGTGAACAGCAGCAGGAACAGCGGGACCAGGGTCGCAAGACCCACCCACAGGGCAATTTTCTCCCGCCCCTGCACCAGCAGGTTCGCGATGACCATCAGCGTAAACGTGATGGACAGCCAGCGATGCACTTGCCGAATCGATGCGCTCCAGTTCATACCCATCTTCCTCATCAGCGTTTCTTTTTGGATGTAACGTTGTAAGCGATAGCCGCTTTGACCAGTGCCTTGAAAGCGGCAGCGTCGATCTCTTCACCTTCGTGAATGTCGATCGCGCGGCGCGTGTTGCCTTCGAGACTAGAATTGAACAGGCGCTTCGGGTCCGGCAGCTTCGCGCCGTGGGCGAACGTGAGCTTCACCGCCTTCTTGTACGACTCGCCGGTCGTGACGATGCCGTGGCACGACCACACCGGCGTGCCCATCCATTTCCATTCCTCGATCATCTCCGGATCGCATTCCAGGATCAGCTTGCGCATGCGAGCCAGCGTCTCGCCGCGCCAGTCGCCGAGCTCATGGATCCGCTCGTCGATGAGGTGAGATGCGGGGCTCTCGGCCTTCGCAGGCGTCTTCGCCGTCTTGGTCTTGGCCTTCGCTTTCGCGGCGGCTGCAGTTTTCATACTTCACCTTTGGTCGTGAGCACCGTCTGCAGCTTCTCCAGGAACTGTTTCCAGCCCAGCTTGGCGCCGCCGTAAGCTTGTTTCTGTTCCGGCCGGAAGCCCGCCTGCTCCACCCGCAGCAGCGTGCCCGTCTGCGTCGGCGTCAGCGTCATGGTCACGACGCTTTGCAGGTTGTAGGCCGCATCGTCATGCGCATAGTTCCAGGTGTACGAGAGCGACTTCTGCGGCTCGACCACGAGCACTTCGCAATCCAATACGCCGCCCCATTCGCCGCGCAGATTGAAACGATGGCCGACGCGAGGCGCGAAATCGTTCTTCATCAACCATTCTTCGATGAGGTGCGGCTGCGTGAGCGCGCGCCAGATCTTTTCCGGCGGAAACGGAATGTCACGCTCCACGGTAACGGCTAACGTGTCAGTCATTGGTCCATCCTTTTGAGTAAATCTTCGAGGTGATCGAACCGGCGCTGCCAAAAATTTGTCATCTGGCTGGTCCAATCGATCAACGGTGCCAAAGCGCCGAGCTGCGCGCTGTAATGGGTCTGGCGGCCTGCGTGGCGATCGCGCACCAGGCCGGCCTGTTTCAGAACCACCAGGTGCTTGGAAACCGCCGGCTGCGAAATGCCGGCGTGAGTCGTCAACGCACCGACGGTCTGCTCGCCTTCACGGCACAGGCGCTCGAAGATCGCCCGCCGCGTGGGATCGGCAAGCGTTCTGAACAGCGCATCCTCGGCCTTGGTCATGGTGATCGATAACCCGCTGGCTATTGGTGGCTATATATAACCAGCGAGTTATTCGTGAGTCAAGGGGCAAATGCGGCCCTGAATGGCCCGGCATTGGCGCCTCGGCGGGGTTGAGGATGCATGCCCGGCTGGCTATGCATCCCCGGGTTCAGAATCGGTAGTCGAGCGCCAGCCGCAGGTTCCGAGGCTCGCCATAGGTGTACGGAGCGCCCCACCAATAGCTGGAGTAACGATACTTTTCGTCGAGCACGTTGTTGACGTTGAGCTGCAGGGCGAGCTGTGCGCCGAGCTCATACTTCGCCATCAAGTCGACCAGGCCATACGAGGATTCGCCGACGCGCTCCCTGGCACCGGTCGCGGGATTCACATCGCGTGCCGGCTTGCCGCTCTCCCAGGAAACGCCGCCGCCCACGCTGAGCCCGCGCAGTACATTCGTAAGCGAATATTTGGTGAACAACTTCAACAGTCGGCGAGGATGATCGACCGCAACGTCCTGATCGTCGGCGTCCTTCGCCGAGTAGTGCGTCCATCCCAGCGTTGCGTGCCAGTTCGAGGTGAGCTCGCCCGCGATTTCCAGCTCATAACCTTTGGTCTCGACGCCCTGCGCCGTGCGATACGCAGGATCGAGCGTGCCCGGAACGAAGAAGCCCACGTCAGGAACGGCGAAGTTGTTTTGATCGATGTAGAACACCGCGGCGCTCGCATTGAGCGAGCCATCCAAGAGCTCGCTCTTCAACCCGAGCTCGTAACTCGCACCTTCGCGCGGATCCACATACTTGCCGTTGCGATCTTTCTTGGTGTCGGGCTGAAATATTTCGGTGTAGCTCGCATACGCTGAAACCGCCGGCGTGACGTCGTAGATCGCCGCGGCATACGGTGTGAACACGCCGTTGTGCTCGATCTTGAACGCCTGCGCCGTCCATGCCGCGGCTTCGTCTTCCTGTTGCCAGTTGGTGAAGCGCGTGCCGCCGATGAGCTTGAAACGTTCCGCCACCTGCAGGCGTACGGCCGAATACAAACCCAGCTGCGTGAATGTGCTCATCGAACCCAAGTAGCGAGCGCCCAACGCCGGCTCGGGATAGGAACCGTCCCATTCGTTGAAGTTGCCCACCGACGGCAGGTCTTCAACGGCGTCGCGATTGCTCCAGCCGCCCTTGCGACGGCTGTACATGAAGCCGGCGGTGAATTCATGTTTGTGATCGAGCCACTCGAACGGTCCGCTCGCGATCAAATTCACATTCGTTTGCTTGGGCTCGGACAGATAGTGATACGGATACACCTGCATGCCCTCGCCCGTCTCGCGGTCCGGCACGCCCCACATCCACAGCAGCTTGGACTCTTCCGTCTGTCGGTAGTGAGTCACATCGGCGCGCACCGTCCATTCGTTCGCGAACGAGTGCTTGATCGTGACAAACGCCGTGCGCTCGCGTGTGTCCCATTGATTCCAACGCGTCGCTGTCGTGCTGGAACGGCTGAAGTTAGTGCGTGTGCCGTCGCTGTACCAATACGGCAATCCTGCCCACAGCACACCATCGCGGTCGTCGCGCTGTGCACTGGCGCCCACGCTCAGTACCGTGCTCTCGCCCAGATCTGCATCGACGATGGCGTAGAACACGGAGTTCATCGTGCTTTCCAGATCGATGAACGCGTCCTGCTCCGAGTAGCTGGCGACGAACCGGGCGCGCACGGACGCTGCGTCGTTGAGCGGCGTCGTCACATCCACACCCGCTCCGCGCCGATCCCACGAGCCGGCATCGGCCCACAGCGACCCCGTCAACTGATCGCTGTTCGCGTGTTTGCGAACCAGGTTGATTGCCGCCGATGGTTCGCCAGCTCCGGTAATGAGTCCGGTGGCGCCGCGCACGACTTCGATGCGATCGTAGATTGCGGTGTTGGTGGTTTCGATGCCGACATTGCCGGTGGCGACCGGCACACCATCGAACTGGAAACTCGTGACTTCAAAGCCGCGCACCGAAAGATTGTTGCGACCTCGATCGACCGGCTTGAGCGACACACCCGTCGTGCTGCGCAGAGCGTCCGCCGCGGTGGTCATGGCTTCGTCGTCCATGCGCTCTCGCGTGATCACGGTCACCGATTGCGGCGTATCTCGCAAAGAAAGATTCAGGCCGAGCGCCGTTGAGCTCGATGGCGTGATGTAGGAACCCGTGCCTTCGGTTGCGGGAGAAGATTCCTCGTCGGCGCTCACACGAACCGCGGGCAGCGTCTGCACGTCCTTCGCTTCTTCGGCGTGGCTGTATGTGACAGCAGAGAGCGTCGCGGCGGCGCTCAGTAGAGTTTTGGTCAGCGAGGAACGAAAGTCGTCGGGAAACATGGCCAGCTTGCTCCATTCATGGAATTAGCTGGCAGAGGGCTGGCTGAGGAGCCGATGATAAAGGCTCGCCTGTGCCGAATCAAAGCATCACGCAGTCGAGAAGTTCCTGCGTGAACGAGCGTCGGAGACGCCACGCACCGAAGCGAGCAGATCGGAGACCGAGTGGCGCGACTTGACGATCACCCGATCGACCTTCGCGGCAACTTCCTGGCTGGGCTCGCTCGACGTGTACAGCACCACCGCCGGCGGAATCGCGCCCTGCTGCAACATCGGCAGCAGATCCAGACCCGAGCCGTCGGCCAGCGCGACATCCAGAATCACCATGTCGAATGTTTCTTGTTCGAGCCGTGCGCGAGCGGCGGCCACTGAATGCTCGGCCACCACATTCGCGGGACCTTCGAGCAGCGTCTGTACCAGTTCGGTCAAGGACTGATCGTCTTCGACGTGCAGCACGCGCAGGCAGTTGCTCTCGTGCGCCAGCAGCGCCGAGCGAATCGCGTTGACCAGCCGCTCGGGCCGCACCGGTTTTTGCAGCCAGTCGGCGAGCTTCAACGCCTGAACGTCCTGTGCCGGGCGCGCCGTCGATGCACTGCCGGTCATCACGATCACCGGGATGCCGGGCCGCGATTCATCGCTGCGCAGCTCCTTCACCACGTCGAGGCCGTCCGCGTCCGGAAGATGAAGGTCGATCAGCAGCAGATCGAACCGTTCTTCTTCCATCGCGGCCTTGGCAGCGCCGGCCGATTCGACGGTGTCGACCGTCATGCCCGCTCCATGCAGCATCGTGCTCAGATATTCCGTCATGTCCGGATCGTCTTCGCAGATGAGAATGTGCGGCGACGGCAGGTTCAGTAACGGCATCGTCAGCGTCGAGCCGCTCGACTGCCGCACCGGCAATGTCACAAAGAAGTTCGCCCCCGAGCGCCGGCCGCGTTCGAAATCGATGCCGCCGCCGAAACGTTCCATCAACGTTCTGGCAATCGACAGGCCGAGCCCGGTGCCGCCCTTGGCGCGTGAATCGGAGCTATCGGCCTGCGAGAATTTGAGGAAGATGCGTTTCTCGAATTCGGGCGGCACGCCCGGCCCTTCATCCATCACGCTGACGCGCGCCACACCGTCTCTCGCCGTAACGCTCACTCGCACCACGCTGCCCTTGGGCGAATATTTCACCGCGTTCGACAGCAGATTGGTCAGCACCTGGATGAAACGATCGCGGTCCACCAGCACGTTCGCCTGGCCGTCGTAGGGCTCGATCTTGATGGACACCCCGAAGCTGTCGGCGTAACCGCGATTGAGCTCGATCGCCTGCTCCACGATCGGCTCCAGCGACTGTTCCTCCAGGTGCAGCTCCAGCTTGCCCGACTCGGCTTTTTCCAGGTCCAGGATGTCGTTGATCAGGCGCACCAGCCGGTCGCTGTTTTGTTTCGCGATGTCGATCAGCTTCGCGGCCTTGGTCGACAACGGACCGGCAGCGCCGCCGGCGAGCAGGCCCAGCGAGCCGCCGATGGAAGTGAGCGGGGTGCGCAGCTCATGGCTGACAGTGGAAACAAACCCCGACTTCATGCGATCGATCTCCAGCCGCTCGGAGATGTCGCGCACGATGCCGACGAACAGGCGTCGGCTGCCGATATACATTTCGCTCAAGCCCAGGTCGACTGGAATCTTGTGACCGTCCTTGTGAATCGCTTCGATCTGCCGGCGCTGCCCGTGAGCGCGCTGCTCGCTTGTCGCCAGGTGATTGCGCATGGAGATGTCGAGAATGACCGCGTGCTGGTCCGCGACCAGGGTTCTCACATTCCGATGCAGGATCTCGTCGGTGGTGTAGCCGAACAGGCGCTCGGCGCCCTTGCTCCAGGATTCGATGCTGCCGCTTTCGTTGATGGTGATGATGGCGTCGACGACGTTGTCGAGAGTGGAGTTGAGGCGCGCCGCACGGTCGCGATAGGCGGCTTCGGAGTTTCGCAACGCAGTCACATCCGAAATCGTCGCGATGTAATTGCCATCGGCGATCGGGCTGCCCCAGATCTTGAGCACCAGTCCCGACGGCGTGGTGCCTTCGCCCTGGAACGGCACCTTCAGGTCGCCGAACCCCGGCGCCGCCTGGCGCGTGTCGTGAGTCATGCCGGCGATCGTCACATTCAGATGCTCAGCCCGCCGCATCAGCTCGGCCGCACTCATGCCGACTCGAATGGCATCGGCATTGAGCCGCCGCAGCTCCAGGAACCGACGATTCCAGCTCAGCACGCGCATGTGCCGGTCGTAGACAACCACGCCTTCGGTGATGTTGTCCATCGTCGAGCGCAGCAGCTGCGAAGCTTCCGCCGCCGTCTGCTCGGCCTGCGAACGGCCCTGCGCGTATCGATACAGCAGCGCGCACGAACCCAACACCAGCAGCACCGCCGCGAACAACGCCTTCTTCACCGTGTCTTCGGATTGAATCGAGCGATTGGTGAACGCCTCCGCGCGAGCGGCGAGTTGTCGTCGCTGTGCTTCCTCCAGGAACGTGACCAGCTTGCGAATCTCGTTCATGCGCCGCTTGCCGACCTGCGACTCGACGATCTCCGCGGCGCGCTGATGATCGCCGCTCCGTTGCACCTCGATCACTTGTCTCAGGTAGGCAATCTGTTCTTGCGACAGCTTACGCAACTCGCTCAATGTCTCAGGCTCGGCCACACCGACCAGCTCCGACTCCAGGCCTAGCAAATATTTTTCGAGCGTGTCGCTCGCCGAATCGAAGCTGTCGAGAAACGACGGATCGTTGGTGATGATGTAGCCGCGCTCCCCGGTCTCTGCATCACGCAGCAGGATCAGGATGGTCTGCAGGTCGGTCAGGATTTCGCGAGCATGCAGCGCCTGGGAATGCGCCGCCCGCGCACTGGCAAGCTCACGCGAAACCAGGCTCATCGAACCCCAGCCGATGTAGACCAGAATCGCGGCGACGACGGCGACGCCAGCGAGCCAGGCAGCTCTGGGCGAGCCCTTCGGCTGGGCAGTCGCAGTCATCGTCTCGGGCTCACTCCAGGTTGCGCAAAAACGTCGGCACAGTAGCGCCGTCGTTGGGATTGCGTTTAGCAGCGGCGGCTGAGTGTCGAGTCAGACTCTGCCTGATATGCTCAGGTGCGGTTCCATGGCGACTGCTCTGGAGGAAGCTCGTGTCGGCTCGCATGTTTTACCTACCCCGCCCCGCCTTGCCCGAGCCCGGCGAAATCCTGGCGTCGCTGGTCTGCTGGGGGGCGTACATCCTGTTGCTGTCCTGTTATTGCAGCCTGTACCAGATCATCGTCGATGCGACCCCGCCCAACTTCTACGGTGCGTTGGTCGAGGTGTGCCGCAACTGGGGGGTGTGGCTGCTGACCACACCGCTGGTGTTTCAAGCCTGGCGGCAGCACTCCAGGCATCACGGCGCCGGGCTCGGCAGCCATCTGCGGTTTATCGCGGTCGTGCTGGCCATTTCCGTCGCCGTGCCGGTCACCATCGATTTACATACTCAGCATCGCAATGCTGTCACCAGCCTGATGATCTTCCTGCCTCGCTACCTCGCGACCCTGCTGATCGTGTACATGATCTGGTACACGTTCGTGCGCCGGCCGGTGGTTGCAGCGGAGTCGCAAGCAACATATGCAACGCCGCCGCAGCTGCAGGCGCCGGCGATCGAAGAGCCGCCGCGTCCTGCGCTCACCACGCTGCTGGTCAGTAAAGGTGCGGATGAATGCCTCGTTCAGCTGGAGAGTATCGAGAGCCTGAGCGCGGCCGGCAATTACGTTGAGATCGTAGCCAATGGGCAATGCTACCTACTGCGTGCACCGCTGAAGCAGGTGGAGGATTTGCTGCCACCGGAAAAATTCCTGCGGATCCACCGCTCGCACATCGTCAAGCGCGAGGCCATCGCTCGCATCAAGGCACAACCGTCCGGTAATGGCACCGTCCAATTGCTCAGCGGCCGTGCATTGCCCATGAGCAAGAAGCACAAGAGCGAGTTGCAACGGTTCCGTGTCGCCTTTGACTGAAGCCCGGGCGGGACATTCATTGGTCACGCCGGCCCGCCACTCGTCACATTCAACTCGCAGCCGCGCCACGCCTCGCTTTTAATCGGCTCGAACTCCCTCAGGAGACACGAGCCTTGCTGCGACCGCCGGCCGCTGCGCCCCAACTAGACCGTCGTTCCTTTTTGAAAGCCGCGGCGACCGCAACGGGCGCGCTGCTGGTTTCCATCCCCCTGCCGCCCCGCTCGTCGTTGTTGGCTGCAACGCGAGCGGCGGAGGCGCCCCCGCAATGGTCCGTCTACCTGACCATTCATCCCAACAATCTCGTCGACCTGGTCTCGCCCATCATGGAAGTCGGCCAGGGCACGCGCACCGTCGGCCCGATGATGCTGGCCGACGAGCTCGACCTCGATTGGTCGCTGATCACCTTCGGCAAGGACGCGCCCATATATATGAGCCGCAACACCAAGGGCGAGGTCATCTACGACCACGCACAGATCTCGTGCGGCGGCAGCCAGACGGTGCGGAACAACTGGGTGTACCTGCGCCGTGCGGGCGCAACCGTCCGCAGAATGCTGATCGAAGAAGCCGCCGAACGTTGGAAGGTCTCGCCCGACACGCTCGTGACTGCAAGCAGCTTCGTCATCGACCCCGGTGCGAACCGTCGCGTGAGTTACGGCGAGCTTGCCGAGAAGGCCGCGACCCGGCGCGTCGCTGCCGATCACATTCGAGTCAAGCGACCGTCCGAGTACCGCATCATGGGGAAGGATGTCGGCGTCGTCGACATTCGCGACATCGTCACCGGTCGACCGCTGTTCGGCATCGACGAAGATTATCCAAACGCGCTCCAGGCAGTGATCGATCGCGCTCCGGCCTTCGGTGCCGACATCGACAGCTACGACAAGGCCGCTGCGCTCGCGGTTCCGGGCGTGCGCCACATCGTTGAGCTGCGCCGACAGGTCGACAAGCACTGGCTCACCGGTGAAGCGCAGATCGTCGCTGCCGGCGTCGCGGTGCTCGCCGACTCGCTGTGGGCGGCAATGAAGGGTCGCAAGGCGTTGCAAACAAAATGGAAGAATCCCGCCGCCGCCGACTCAGCCGCACAACTCGCAGCCTTTCAAAAGCTCGTCGCCAGCGATCAAACAGGAATCAAGGTTCGCGAGGACGGCGATGTCGATCGCGCGTTCGCGTCGGCGGATGTGGTGCTCGACGCGATTTATGAGAAGCCGTTGTTCACGCACGCGTGCATGGAGCCGATGAACTGCATTGCCGACGTGCGTGCCGATGGCGCCACGGTAATCACCGGCCACCAGAATCCCAACCTGGCCGCAGTGGAAGTGGAACGCATCGCCGGCATCGACGCGCTCAAGGTCAAGGTCATCGGTAAGCGCATGGGCGGCGGCTTCGGGCGCCGGGGCGAAGTCGACTACCTGCGCGAAGCGGTGACCTTGAGCCATCAACTGAAACGCCCCGTGAAAGTCACGTGGACGCGAGAGAACGACATTCAACGCGACTACTTCGATCCAGCCGCCGTCATGCGAGTGCGCGCCGCGATCAAGGATGGGCGAATCGTCGCCTGGCATCATCGACAGGCGCAGACCAGCGGCGGGCCCGAAGCTCACATCTGTTTTCCGGCCGAGCTGGTTCCCAACTATCGCGTCGAGAAGTTTGCTTCGACATCGAACATTCAGACCGGTGCGTGGCGGGCGCCGTTCGAATTGCCGTGGGCGTTTGCGGTGGAATCGATGTTGGACGAGCTCGCGCATGCGGCCGGCGAAGATCCATTGGCGTTTCGTCTCAAATGGCTGCAGCCGTACAAGGATTATCCGGTTAAGCATTGGGCCGCGAAGACGCTCCACAGCGGCCGTCTCGCAGCCTGTTACGAAGCCGCCGCGCGGCTCGCCGACTGGAATCGCAAACGTCCCGCGGGCACGGGCCTCGGCATCGCCGGGCATTTCACATTTGGAACGTATGTGGCGTGCGTGGTCGAAGTCAGCGTCAACGACAGTAACGAGCTCAGGATTCAGCGCGCCTGGGGCGCGATCGACTGCGGCTTCGCCATCAATCCCAACCACATCCGCTCGCAGATGGAAGGAGGCTTCATCGACGGCTTCAACGCGGCGTTGTTCAACAACGTGCAGATCGCCAACGGCCGCGTGATGAACGACAACTTTGGCACGTTGCGCTGGATGCGCATGCGCGAAGCACCGCCGACCATCGAGGTTGCCATCATCGAGAGCGGCTATGAGCCGACGGGCGTCGGTGAGCCGCCATTACCGCCTTCGGGCGCTGCGATGGCGAATGCAATCTTCGCTGCTTGCGGCAAACGCCTGCGACGCATGCCTTACGCGGACCATTTCAACATCTGAGCGACACTCATGCCGATCGAATTCACATTGAATCGTCGTCCCGTCGTTGCCGCCGATGAGCAGGGCGATATGCCACTGCTGTGGTTCCTGCGCGAGGAGCAACGGCTGAAAGGAACAAAGTTCGGGTGCGGCATTGGCCAGTGCGGCGCCTGTACCGTGCTCTTGGGCGGCACTGCTGTGCGCTCATGTGTGATGACAGTTGCGGATGCACGGGGCGCAGATGTCACAACCATCGAAGGGCTGGCGCCGGACGAGCAGCACCTGCATCCCGTGCAACAAGCATGGATGGAAGTGGATGTGCCCCAGTGCGGCTATTGTCAGAGCGGACAGATTCTCGCGGCGGTCGCCCTGCTCTCGCGCACGCCCAACCCGACCGATGCAGACATCGACGGCGCGATGACCAACATCTGCCGGTGCGGAACCTATGTTCGCATTCGCAAGGCCGTCAAAGCTGCGGCTGCACGCACCCGATCATGATTCGTACGGGTCGAGCGGAATGTAAGCCAGCAGTTTCGCCGTCTGCGCATCGACCAGCGCAGTCCAGAATCCTTTCGGACTGCGGAGCGGCAACCAACGTATCCGCTCCTCGGGCACGTTCAACTTCTCCGCTGCGATCAGCGGGCCCGCATCCGGATGACGCCGAC
>CAMLEO010000042.1 GCA_946478975.1 uncultured Steroidobacter sp. | reverse complement strand
AGAAATCCGCCGGCTCCGGTCACTCCGCCTTCCAAAGCCGCCGTCGTCCGATAACGATCGATCTTTTGTCTCACTCGCTCTTCGCGCTCCTGCAGGCTGCCTTCCTGCAAGGGCGGCGACGCTGTGAAGTTCGAGCCCGTCAGCACCGCACGTGTCATTTGTTTGATGACCGTCGTGACGGCGGTGTGGATTTTCTCGGGAATGTAGCTGTTGATCTTGCGTTGCAGGCCGCTGGTGGCGCGATTCCACAGCCCCGGTGGCCGCTGCATCTCGTCCTGCCAGCGGCGCAACTCGTCGAGTGCCTGCATCTCGTAGTCGCTCATGCGACGACCATGCCGCGTTTGTTTCCGCTCTGCAAGCCTGTCGCTTCGAGTCGCGCCAGGGCATTGATATTTCTTGTTCGCCCGCACCGTTGCCGCTGACTAGAATCGTGCAGTCGTCCTGGGGAGTGCGCGCGTGAATTCGGTGTTACTGCAATTCGCCACCTGGCTGTCCGAGCGGCAGTTCAGCATCGATCTGCACGAATCCTTCTATATGTACAACTGGATCGAGACGACTCACGTCATGACGTTGATGGTCAGTCTCGGCATGCTGGCCGTCATCGATCTGCGGCTGCTCGGCGTGTGCATGACCAATGTGCCTGCATCGAAGATCGCGCAGCGCCTGGACAAGCCGATGCTCATCGGCTTCAGCGTGATGCTCATCACAGGCCTGCTGCTGTTCTCCGCGATTCCCGTGCGCACCACGCAGAGCTTGTGGTTTCGGATCAAGATGACTCTGCTGGTCGCGGCTTGCGTGAATGCGTGGCTGTTTCGTCGCAAGATGGTTGCAGCGGCACAGACGTGGGATCTCGAACCGAAGCCGCCGCGACGCATGCGGATCGCTGGCGCGTTGTCGCTGACGCTCTGGGCTGGCGTCATCATCACCGGCCGGTTCATCGCGTACGACTGGTTCGACTGCGGCGCGGACAATCCGCCCTTCGTCGATTGGGCGGCCGGCTGCCAGGCTGCACCGTAGGAGCGCGCCGCTATGTTGTTTGCATTCTTCGAATGGTTGGAAACATCGGCCCTCGGCGTGTTCGTCAAGGATAGAGCGGCAACGTTCGCCATCATCGAAGCGATTCACCTCATGGGCTTGGCCCTGCTCGGCGGCACGGTACTCGCGCAGGATCTGCGTTTGCTCAATGTAGTGATGAGAGATGTGCCGTCGAATGTGGTGATTGAGCAGGCCCATCGGTGGTTCAAGGTGGGCCTGTGGATGCTGCTGATCACCGGCGTGCCGATGCTCGCCGGTGTGGCGACGAAGTGTTATCAGAATCCTTTTTACTGGACCAAGATGATTGCGCTCGCCGTGGGTATCTCGTTTGTTTTTGGTTTGAAGCAACCGTTGCTGCGGCAAGAGCACGCGGCCTTGAGGCCTGTGACGTTGAAGTTGCTGGCGCTCGCGTCGTTGTCGATCTGGACTTTGGTGGCGGCGTCGGGACGGTGGATTGGGTTCTCCTGACAGGAGGTCGCCGAGCAATTAATCGTACTGACTGGAAACGTGAATAAAACTTTCGGCCTCGCCGCGGGGAGGATGAGAGGTGCGTCAAACAAACGCATTGCCATCGCCCCCGCGAGCGCGCGCGTTCGCTACTATCCGCGCCTGCTTCGGCAAGGGATAAAGCGAAATGCGATTCGGCAGAGTTTCGATGGCGCTTGCGTGCGCCTTTCTTGCGATCTCGTTGCTGTCGGCCTGCGGCGGCGGTGGCGGAGGAGGAGGAGGAGGCGGTTCCCCAACCCCTGCGTCAGTCGCATCGATTGTTATTACACCCTCGCCGGTGACCGTAGGAACGGGCACCACTCAGCAGTTCACTGCGACCCCGCGAGACCAATCCGGTAATGCGATGAGCGGAGTGACATTGGCGTGGTCCTCCAGCAATACGAGTGTCGCTACGATCAACAGCAATGGCCTGGCGAGCGCCATCGCAGCGGGTACAACCAACATCAGCGCAAGCGCGCAAGGTGTTAACAGTGCCGCAGTCGCTGTAACTGTGATTCAGGCAACCGGCGCGACAGGCACGGCAGCGACTGGGGCACCGCTGCGGGCCGCAGTTGTTACGTTGAAAGACAGTCGCGGAACTGCACGGACGGCAACCACCGATGCCGCCGGTCATTTCGCGGTCGACACCACAGCGCTGACGATGCCATTCATTCTGCGTGTGCAGCCCGCCACCGGGCCAGCACTGTACAGCGTGAGCGCTGATGCCAACGTCAGCGGCGTCATCAACATCACACCGCTCACTGATTTGATTGTGCGTTCGTGGTACGGCACGCAGAACGTTACCGCCGACGCTGCATTCGCCGATCCCGTTGCTAACACACTGCCGTCGCCGAGTGCGGTCGAAGTCGTCAGCAAGCTGGTCGCGTCGATGGTTCAACACTGGCTGGCTCAGGCCGGGCTCGATACATCCACGTTCAACCTGATCTCCACCGCATTCAATGCAGATAGCACCGGTGTCGATCGCGTACTGGACCAGCTGACCGTCGACCTCGGCGCGAGAACGGTCGCCATCACCGATGGCACCACGACGCAGAAGAGCACGCTGAGCTATGCCACCAGTCCAGCGAGCGTAACGATTCAGACCGAAGTCTCAGGCCTGAAGGGGACCAGCAGCACGCGGATCAGCAGCGTGCTGCCTGTCCGTGCTGCTGAGCAATCGGTCGTGGATGGTGTGAATGCAGCGCTGGCCGCCCTGGCAAACGCAGCCAACTCGGCGGGCGGCAATCTTTCCACCGCCAATCTCCAGCCGTTCTTCACCGACGATTTTTGGGACGGCGGATTGTCGTGGGACTACGTCGCGGACGATATGGTCGCAGCGTTCCTCGGACGTAATGTTTCGTTCCGGGTCCGCAGCATCGATTCCATCGATGCAGGCAATGGGCTCGTGACGGCGAGCATCGATCGTTTGTTGAGCCGCGACTCCATTTCCCGGACCGACAAGGTTCGATACTCGTTCAAAAAGATCGGCAATGACTGGCGTCTCTATGGCGATCACCGCGCCGCCGTCATCGAGCTGCACTCGGAAATGGTGACTTATCAGGGGGCCGTGACCAGCGGGTCCGGGCCCGCCATCAACGCGCGTGTGCTCCATCTGCCTCAAGGCGCTCCGCCGAGCTACGACTACGTCCACAGCGGCACGATCAGCGGCGGCGGGCTCTGGAGCGATCAAGCCTTGAACAGCGCCGATGCGGAAGGGCGTTACTTCCCGTTGGTTGCCAGCAGTGGCCCGCTGAGCATGCCGATTGCCGCCGGCACGCCGTTCACTTTCAAGCTGCAGGTCCGTGTTGACGGCACGGACGTTCCGGCCAATTACGAGCTGGGCACCGCGGCGTTCACGTCAGAGCCGATCTCGATCACCAATTTAACGGGCACTGCCGTCGCCGATGCGCATGCAGGCCAGCCGCTCAACGTGCAATGGACGCTGCCGCAGAGCTATGCGATCGAGAATGTGACTTTGAAGGCGCTCGTCCAGGGCACGCCGGTCGGCTCTACATATCATCTGGTCTGCATAGTGAAGGGTCCATTGCTCGCCGCCACCTCAACGTCCGGATCCCTCACGTTGCCCGCCACCGGTTGCCAAAGTCTCCCCACCACCGGTGTGGATGTTTACGTGACCGTCGAAGGAGTGAGCGGCGAGCGCAGCGTGGCCCGTTACTCGTATCGGTGAAGTCGGAGGTGCTGGTGCCGTTGGATCGGTATGTCGCTCTACATGATTGGCAAGATCGTCGGCACGGACCGCTCACAGCTGGAGTCGTTCTTTGCATCGGTAGCGGCTTTGAGCGCGGTCGAGATGGTTGTCGATCGACTCGACGCTGAGGATCGACGAGCTTTGGAAGAGTCCGGGCATCTCCACGGACCGGGCGTGTGCTTCACTTGCAGCACGCGCCAGGGTGCCGGAGATGCTACGCAGCTGTGGATCGACGCGATGAATCGAATCCGGCCGAATCAGCAGCAGTATTCTCTGCTCCGGAACTGCGGCCGGAATCGCATTGGTCGATGGTGGAATCGAGAAACTGTTCGTCGGGTCGCGTATTCCGTGTTTACGGCAAATGATCTGCGACGTTGCCCACTCGTGGGACCAGTCGCCTAATCGCCTGTACGTGTGCCTCAATAAATCGATCTGACCGGTACGGGCGACAGCACGCCGACTCTCTTACGAGCCGTACGCCATCCGCAACGTCGCAATCACATCCGTAACCTGCAGCACCTGATAAACAGCTGTGGCTAACACGATCGCGGCGGAGACGCCCCACTGCGATCCGCTCTCGATTGCGCTCGCGGCTGGCGTGTTGTTTGTATTTACTTTGAAGCAACCGTTGTTGCGGGGAGATCACGCGGCGTTGCGACCGGTGACGTTGGTCGCGGCGTCTGGGCGGTGGATTGGGTTCTCAGGATGCGGGAAGCTGGCTACACTCGCTTGCAACTGTTGCCTTTGAGGAGCGCAAGAATGCCACCCAAGCTGCGCCCGTTTGTTCACGTCCTGGTCGTCCTCGTGGGTGCCGTTGCGCTGGCTTGGCTTGGCTTGATCTGGTTGCCGCCGCTCTTTACTGTGCTCTGGATCACGTTGACGATCTCCGCTGCCATTGTGGGGCTGCTGCTTTTGTTCGGGCGCTCCACGCCGCCTGCTGCGGTCACGTCCCATCCCCATCGACTCACGCGCTCGCGCGACCAATGGATCATGGGCATTTGCGGCGGAATCGCCGAATTCCTGGGCTGGCGACCGTCGGCCGTGCGCGCGCTCTGGATTCTCTTGTCGTTGCTGATTGCCGGAATCGGCGGCGTTTTGATCTACATCATCCTGATGTTCGTCATGCCATCGCCGCCGGCTCGGGGCGGCAAGTTCCGCCTCGAAGATTTCCGAGTGCAGTGACTATTCGCCGGAGACGACTACCGGAATCGCCGGCGGGTTGATCTGAGATGTTGCAGACGACGTGACGTCCTGCCTCATCATTAGACGCGTGAGCCTCGGTCGCAGGTACGTGCCGACTGCCCGATGATGCTTCTCGAAGCAGTGATAAACCAAAAGAGCGGTTGCGTGCGCCAGTATCACTCCAATACCAATCGATAACGCCCTCGAGAGCCCGTGTATGTGCTCAAACACGAGGACGAGCACGGTGTTGTGAACGAGATAGAGACTGTAGCTGTACGAAGCGAAGAACCTCGCCAGCGCCGCCGGAATCTTCCACACTATCGCTGCCTGATTCAGTCTCACGAACACGCCGAAGAACACTACGGTCATGAGAAACGCTGTCTGCAAATCGTAGGGGTCGAAGCCGTTGTTCACGATGCGCGCAGCGAGCGCCGCCGCGCCAGACACAATGACGCAGACGGCCAGGGATCGAGAACGGGCGGCCCTGGTTCCGCCGTGTTGTACGGGCGAATGCGCCACCAGACATCGAAGTGCGCGATAGCCAGCAGCTGAAACAATGGATAGTCGAACAGCAGCAGCAGGTTGCCCAGCAGGGCAATGAAGCCGGTGCTCAAGCCATCGAGGCTCCAGTGCGTGTCAATTACGGTTGCATTCAGCAGGGCAATGCCGAGCAGCACCGGAACGAACGGGTCATGATGCGGGCAATCCGATCTGTCAGGAACGCGGGCAGGTGCGCGCCGGGTTTGCGGGCCCGGTACATCACGGAACGCGTGATGAGGAATCCTGAGAGGACGAACAGGATGATGACGGCGATCTCGCGACCTTTATAGGATGTGCGACCCGGCTGACGAACTGATCATTTAACGCTGCCTTGCTGCTTCATTGGGGTCCGGGCACGCTCTCGAATGCGTTCTTCAGTGCCTTGCTCAGAACCTGATAGCCGGCGGGCCGATGTGCAGCTGGTCCTGGGCGTTGAGTTGGGTGAGCTCGGATTGTTTGATCGGCGCCTTGGCGCTGTTTCTAGGCGGGAGCGTGCACAGGATCACCCGGCAACGAAGCATATGCGGGGGTCAAGGATCTGAGCTGTGACGCCATTTCCCAATCAACCGCTATTGAAGATATTTGGTCAATAGTCGCCGGCGGTGTGGGCTTGCTCCGAGCCGGACGCGGTCTTTCTACAGAAGGGCTGGCAAACGAGTTCAGGCAGCAGTACAAGCATATTCCTGGGACGTCGCAAGCAGCGCGAGTGATGCGGAGGGAAGACGCTGTACACCTGTTCCTCGACAAAGACACTGTGGCGGCTGTGGAAGCAGCAATTTTCGAGCGCGGAGTCCAGACTGGTGTGATACGCGACACCATTCGCTACGGTTTGCGATTTACCAATCCTATTGGGTATAGAGAAGCGGCGGACGGCGCGCGAATTCCCCTTTACGGTGAACTCAAACTTTCTCCCGACGGGCTATATCACGTCATCCCACGAACAGGACCAGCGATACCATGAATTCCTGGTTTGAAATCTGGACGGATCCTAGTCGCAAGCCGCCGTATGTGTTGATAGTGCAGAGCGACGGCAAGGACATTGATGTCTTTGACCCTCAGGATAACCGCCGGAGGGTTTTCACCGCACAGGACTATGACACTGTTCGCTGCTGGCTGCTGGAAGATGAGTTCGAAATGGTCCGGGGCCGAGAGATGCCGGAGGAGGGTTTGTAAGCAGGGAGATCGCGATCTCCGTTTCTATTACATGCTCGCGGTCTCTCAAGATCCCGTACGAAGAGCAGCGTCTTTTGCCTAGCGATAAACCCGTTGCCCTATGTATGAGGGGGGGTATGTATGTACGACGGTGGTGGCTTTGATCGGGCTGCCGCCTCTCTTGATCCTTGATCCGCGACGTCGACAAATCTCCGCCAGCCACGGCGCACTCCTAGCCGCCGCCGTACGCCATCCGCAATGTCGCAATCACATCCGTGACCTGCAGCACCCAATAAACAGCGGTGGCTAAAACGATCGCGGCGGATATCACCACCGCGATCCGTTCCCGATTACTTTTCACTCTCATCTGCACCATCCTTCGGCGCTCCAGTCCCGGAGGACCCAAGGAACAACTTTCGCCCGTCCGGGAAAGTCACATCGCGCCCGTTGGCGCGGCACTTGGGTTTGCACAGGCGATCTTTCGACTGGTAGCCACGCACCACGATCTCCGTGCCGATCTTCAGCGAATCTTTGGTGATCCCTCGGCGCAGGAGCGTATTGGGAGTGCCGCCTTCGATCATCCATTGTTCGATGGTGCCGTCCGGCTTCTTGGCATCGATGTGAATCCACGCGTGCGGATTGATCCACTCCACACGTGTGACATTCCCTCTCAGGTTCACCGGCAGATTCGCATCGAACTCCGCAGCGAACGCGTGATGGGCGAACGCAGCAGCGCTGCCGAGCGCCATGCTGACGGCAGTTGCACTGGCAAGAATAAATAGTTGAGTACGCATGATCCTTGTCCTCACTGCTTCTGCTGCGGCTGAGCGCTCGTCGTCGCGGGCTTCTTGCGCAGGTGGCCGTACATCAGCTCCTCGACGAACTCCACGCACTTGAACTGCATCAGCTGAGCGTTCGGCTCGACCCGACGGTACAACGGCATCGCGATCTTCCACGGGCGCGTGAACGTCTGTGGATCTTCGATGGTCGCTTCATACCACAGGTGATCCGGCCCGCGCGGTGTGTAACGTTCCGTCACTTTCAACTGATCGCTGTGATGATTGCCGGCGCGGTCGAACCAGGTCTGGTCGTTGAAGCCGGTGACTTCGACCACCAGCGTATCGCCGTCCCATTTGCCGACCGACTGGCCCATCCACGAATCGGCGGGCGGCGGGCCGGGATCTTTCATATAAATGTTGCGGACCGCGCCCGCGTACTCGTACGCGAAGAACACATAGTCCTTGCTCTGGAAGATCTGGAACGGATACGGCATGTAGTTGGCGCGCGGCACGCCGGGCAGGTAGCACTTGATCTCGGGATCGAGCTCCAGCCAGTTCTTCTGATTTTCTTTTTTCTTTTCCAGTGCCGCCGGCGTATAGGGAATGGCGTCGCCTTCGACGATGCCTAAACCAGCGGGCACGGAACCCACTGCACCCATCGCCACAACTTGCGGCGCAGGCACGGGCACGAACGGGCCGGGCACGAGCGCCATTGCCGCTCGCGCTGCATGCGGCTCGATATCGTAGTTTGCGGAGTTCAAGGCCTGCCAGATGCCGTTCAGGTCTGGCTTGCCATCCTTGGTGCGCGGTCCCTTGGCAGTCGCGCTGGCTGATTTTTCAGCAGCGTGCACCGAAGGAGCCGCAGCGACGAACAGCGCAGCCGCTGCCGTGCAGATCGCGCGTGATAAGACGCTTGGCATCATCGGGAAACCTCTGTCGGGCACTCTTCACTGAGCGCCATCTTCAGCAACGTGATCGGTGTTGCCTGTCGCGGGCGATAAAACAATGAGCGCCCGGGGCGTGTCAATGAACGCCGTGTCAAGAAAAATCGGCGTTCCGCTGCGTGCGGACAGAGGTGGCAGAGCGAGGAAAATTCTGCTGTGCGCGACTTCGTAAGAAGGGGTCCTCTTTCGCGCCGGCGAAGAGGACCCCTGAACTCATCCCTCAGCGCACGCTAAACGTGTAGACCGTCTTGCTGTTGTATTCCTCGCCGGGGCGCAACACCGTGCTGGGGAATTCCGGCCGGTTCGGCGAGTCGGGATAGTGTTGAGTCTCCAGGCAGAAGGCCGAGCGTTTGCCGTACGGCTTGCCGGACTTGCCGGTGATCGAGCCGTCCAGGAAATTGCCGGTGTAGAACTGCACGCCGGGCTCAGTGGTCTGCACTTCCATCACGCGACGAGTCGACGGATCGGCGACGCGCGCCGCGAGGGAAAGGCCCGGCTCTTTGCGTTTGAGAACGAAGTTGTGATCGTAGCCGCCGCCGCGCTTGATCTGCTCGTTGTCGGCTTCGATGCGCGAGCCGATCGCAGTCTTCATGCGGAAGTCGAACGGCGTGTTCTCGACGTTGTCGAGCTTGCCGGTGGGAATCAGCTTCGCATCGACCGGCGTGAACTGATCGGCGTTGATCATGATCTCCTGCCCCAGCACATCGCCGTTGCCTTCGCCGGCAAGATTGAAATACGTGTGCTGGGTGAGATTGACGACCGTCGGCTTGTCGGTCGTCGCGTGATATTCGAACGACAGCTCGTTCTTGTCAGTGAGCGTGTAGGTCACGCGCGCCTGCAGGTTGCCGGGGAAGCCTTCCTCGCCATCCTTGCTGGTGTACGTGAAGATCACGCCGACCGAATCTTCCTTTTCGAAGGGTTCCGCCTGCCACACGACTTTATCGAAGCCCTTCAAGCCGCCGTGCAGGGTGTTCGGACCGTCGTTGGCCGGCAGTTTGTAAGTTTGATCGTCGATCTTGAAACGCGCCTTGCCGATGCGATTGCCATAACGGCCGATGATGGCGCCGAAGTACGGGCTGCTCTTCAAATAACCGTCGAGCGAGTTGTAGCCGAGCACCACGTCGCCGAGCTTGCCGCTGCCGTCCGGAACCATCAGCGTGGTGATGATGCCGCCGTAATTGGTGGCGCGCACTTCCATGCCGTTGGCATTCACCATCGTGTACAAATCAACGCTGGTGCCGTCGGGCAGGGTGCCGAACGCCGCCTTGCTAATCGTGTTCTTGGATTTTTCCTGCGGTGTGGGCGGCGGCGGTGGAGCTTTTGCCGGCTCCGGTTTGCTGCAGCCCGCGGCGCCCGCCAGCAGCGCCGACATCACCAGCACGCTGGCCAGCCAGCGTGCTTCGCGATGGACACGCGAAAGCCCGAAACGAACCTTGTTCATGATGATCCCCCGATAAAACGCTTTGATATTGAGCCGATCCTGGCAGGCGGCCGGGGGCGGGTGGAGCCCCCGGTCCGCGGTTCTGACGACGAATTCTGGTTACTTATACTTCGCAAATTCCTCGCGAGTCAGTTCGCCGTCCTTGTTGGTGTCCAGCTGTTTGAACGCGACGAACAGCGCGTCGTCGGTGGAAGCCTCGTTGAGGCTGATCTTGCCGTCGCCGTTCTTGTCGAGCTGTTCGAAGCTCGGTTTGCCCTGGGCCAGGGCGGCGGCTGCGGCCAGCAAGCCCAAACTTGCCAGCAGTGCTGCCGGCGCGGTCACGCGTGAAAATCGGATCATGATGCCTTCCTTCGACCGGTGAGGACCGCGGTATCTTACTCCCACGGTTGTTGTGCCGTCTTGCCCGCTCATAGTACAAAACGGCCGAGCGGGAGCCCCCCGCAACGGCCGAGATTACCGACATCGCCACCACTCGCGAGCACATAGAAGCGCGCGTCCTGAACGAGCAGGTCACGCTCATGTGTCGACTGACCACGTCGCCACTATTTGGCAGCGTGATCCTGGGCGTCATGATGGGCTACCTGGCAGCCGATGATCATGGCGTCGCTGCGTCCGTCGCCTGGTATATCGCGCTGTTGCTGGTGTTGTTACTCCGGTGGCGCGTGGCTGCGGCGTTCCTGAGCCGGCCGCGTGATCTCGCCGACACCAAGCGCTGGCGGACCGCGATGATGGCGGGAGCGGCGCTCGGTGGAGCGGTGTGGTCCATCGCCGGCTCCTTCCTGTTGCCGCACGACCCGACCCGCGAAGTGATCATGTCGGTGTTGTTCATCGGTGCGACGGCTTCGGGCATGGGCTCGCAGGCCCCGGTGCGGCATGCCTATGCGTGTCTGTTGATTCCGTTCATCGTGCCGCACCTGATCACGCAGTTCCTGCTTGGCGGCGATCGCATCATTCTCGGGCTCGCGTTCATTCTTTATATTCCGATCATGCTGGTGATTGCCGGGCGCCAGACGCAATCCATCGAGCGCCAGATCCGGCTCGCGATCGAGAATGAATCGCTGGTCGAGGAGCTGCGCCAGGAGCGCGACCGCGCGCTGAAACAAGCGCAGGAGCTGCGGCTGGCGAACAACGATCTCGAAGGGTTCTCGTATTCGGTCTCTCACGATCTGCGAGCGCCGCTGCGTGCGATCGATGGATTCTCGCGACTGCTCGGCGACGACAAGAGCAAGAGCATCAGCCCCGAGACGCGTCATTATCTGCAGCGCATTCGAGCAAATGTTTTGCATATGTCGTCGCTGATCGACGACTTGCTGGAGTTCGCACGCTGCGGCCGGCAGTCGCTGGAACAAGCTCGGCTCGATATGGAAATGCTGGCACGCCTCGCGGCTGAGGAAGCGCACGCGTCGCGCTTGAATGAAGCGGCCGAGCCTGCGATCTCGATTGGCAAGTTGCCGGTCGCCCGCGGCGATGAAAGATTGATTCGCCAGGTGTGGGTCAATCTGCTCGACAACGCTGTGAAATACAGCAGCAAGGTCGCGCAGCCGCAGATCACCGTCAGCGGCCGCGAAGAAGCCGACCGTTTGGTCTATGAGATCAGCGACAATGGCGTCGGTTTCGACAGCAAGTTCACCAGCAACTTGTTTGGTGTGTTTCGCCGCCTGCACGGCGCGCGTGAATATCCCGGCACCGGCGTCGGGCTCGCCATCGTGCATCGAATCGTGACTCGACATGGCGGCGAAGTGTGGGCGCACTCGGAGCCGGGGCGCGGCGCGACCTTCACATTCTCATTGCCGGCTTGAGGAACTCATATGAACGATGACATCGTCGAGCGCATCGAGCTGCGCATCGCCTACCTGGAACGTGCCAACAACGACTTGAGCGAAGTGGTCTATCGCCAGCAGCAGGAGATCGATGCGCTGCGCGCCGAGCTCACCGTGCTGAGCGGCAAACTCGAAAGCGCTATGACTGAGCAGACTGCGTACACCGCCGAGCAGGAGCGTCCTCCCCATTATTGAGGGGCAGCTTTTCCACCTCACCCCCTCATAGCTGGCAACGGCACGCGCAGGCTCCTGGCGTGCCACCAATGAGAAACGGGGGATAACGAATGCTGCGTGCAACGATTGCATCGCTGTTGGCCATTGCGTCGGGATCGGCGCTCGCTCAGGCGCAAAGCGCGGATCAGACTCGCCAGGAATTCAGCATTGCCGCTCAGCCGGTGTCGCAAGCATTGCGCGCTTACGCGCAGCAGAGCGGCGACCAGATCGTGTTTTATTCCGAGATCGGCAAAGGTCGCGAGTCGGCGGCCGTGGCAGGTTCATACACTCGCGAGGAAGCGCTGAAGCGGCTGCTCGAAAGCACCGGCCTGAAATACCGGCGCGTGAATGCGAAGACGGTCGCGATCAGCACCGACGCGCCGGAGCGTCCTGAAGCATCGTTGCAACGGACATCGACTGCCGCACCGTTGCGTCTCGCGCAGGCGACGCAACCGGAGCTTGCTTCAGTTGCTCAGGACCAGGCACAGATCAGCGACAAGGGGTTCGCCGGGGACAATTCGTTGTTTGGTGTCGAGACCGTCATCGTTACCGGCACCGCTGTGAGTGAACGTACGAAGTTCGATTCGAGCGTCGCGATCTCCACGTTCAGCGCCGAAGACATCGCTCAGCAGGCGCCGGCGAGCTCCGCTGAATTGATCTCAGCCGTGCCGGGATTCTGGGTCGAGTCCACCGCCGGCACCACGCAGGGCAACGTGTTTGCCCGCGGCATCATTCAGGATGGCGGCTATCGTTACGTCGGGTTGATGGAAGACGGCATTCCGATCTATCCGGTGTTCGAGCTGTCATTCTACAACCCCGATCAATTCGTGCGCGTCGACGATACGATCGAGCGCGTCGAAGCTTTACGCGGCGGCACGGCTCCGATCTTCACTGCCGGCGCCGTGGGCGGCACGATCAACTTTGTCACGCAGTCGCCAAAAGATACGCCGCGTGGTGCATTCAAACTCGGCTTCGCCGATTACGGCAGCTATCGCAGCGATGTGTCGTGGAGCGGGCCGATCAACGACGACTGGGGCATTGCGCTCGGCGGCTACTATCGCACCTCGGACGGCGTTCGCGATCCTGGCTACACCGCCGACAAAGGCGGCCAGTTCAGAGTGAAACTCAAGCGCACGTTCGAACGCGGCAGCCTGGAGCTGTTCGCGAAGTACATCGACGATCGTTCTTTGTTCGTCGTGCCGATTCCTCTTACTGGCGATCCTTCCGATCCTCGCGGCATCAATGGCGCCGATGCGGGGACCTATTCTTTGCACAGCGCCGACCTGGCGCGTGCCGGCCTGCCGGTGACGGCAGCGGAAGTTGGCTTGCGAGGCTCGGATCTCGAAGACGGCATTCATCCGCAGCTCGCGACTTTCGGCGGCAAGCTGAATTGGGAATTCAACGATACGGTCTCGCTGACCAATGTCCTGCGCTACACCGACGGTGAAGTGCGCTTCGACGGCATCTTCCCCGGCGACCCGCCGGTGACCGGCGCAACGTTCGCTGCCTCGCACGGCGTGGCTGCGAACTACTCAGTGTTATCGACCGGCGCGGCCTATGCGGCCAATCAACTGGTGCAGAACCGTGGCCACTGGGTCGTGAACAAAGAGTTCGACGCGCTTCAGGACGATGCGCGTTTGAACTTCAAACTGGATGCGCACGCGCTCAGCGTCGGTTTGTATGCGGCCGACTATTCGATGGCCGACCGCTGGAGCCTGGGCAACAACCTGTTGATGGAT
Source organism: uncultured Steroidobacter sp. (assembly GCA_946478975.1). The sequence continues at coordinate 20,645 of CAMLEO010000042.1, read as the reverse complement.
GTGAGCAACCAGCCACGTCGTTTGTTTCTGCCGGGCGTGACCGATCCGAACGGCTTCACCTCGTACGCGAGCTTCAACCTGCTGACGGATTACGATGCCACAGCGTATTCGTTATACGTTGCCGATGAATGGCAGGTCACCGACGCACTGCGTTTCGACTTTGGCGTGCGCTATGACACGCAGGACATCGAAGGCACATTGCGTGAAGGCTCCAAGACGGTGGCGCCGAATGTTCCGACCGATCTCGACGGCAATCCGGCGACGACGTATGACCGCGGCGTGTCTGTGATCGGCTCCAATCGCCGCACGGTGGACGAAAACTTCGACAATACCGGCTACTCGGTCGGCTTCAACTACGAGCTCACGCCCGAGCATGCGCTGTACGGCCACTACACCGACTCGGCCAAGCTGCCGCATTTCGACGACGTGCGTAACGGCGTGCTGGTGAAGGACGAAGTCACCAACATCGAGCTGGGCTACAAAGCATCCATCGACACGTTCGTGGTGTTCGCGACCTTGTTCCAGACCGAGTTCGACAATGTGCCGTTCCAGGACATTCTCGCCAGCGGCCAGACCGTGGTTCGCCGCGCTGAAACGCGCACGCGAGGCATCGAGCTGGAAGGCGAATTCCAGCCGATTCGCGAGCTCGGCGTGCGCTTCAGCATCACGCAGCAGGACCCGGTGTATCAAAACTTTACCGGTGCGACCAAGGACAATACCGGCAACACCATTCGTCGCATTCCGAAGACGATGCTGCGTGTCACGCCGACGTATACGTTCATGGAAGGCGCGGGTCGCGCTTACTTCACTTATACATATGCGGGCAAGCGCTATGCGAACGACGAGAACACGATCGAGCTGCCGTCGTATTACAAGCTCGATGTGGGTGCGATGCTCGATGTGGGGGCGTGGACGTTGCAGGTCACTGCGGACAACGTCACCGATGAGATCGGTTTGACCGAAGGCAATCCACGCACCGATGTCGGAGCCGGTGGAATCGGCAACATCTATATGGTGCGGCCGCTGTTCGGCCGTTCATACATGGGCTCAGTCACGTATCGGTTCTGAGCGTTCCGCAACCAGGGACTCGGCCCGAGTCCCTAGTTGCGCTTCATCTCGACGCAGAAGAAACTCTGCGCCCTATGATCAATTGCCTCCGAGTTCTGTGCATGAGTGTTTGGTTGGCCGGCGCGGCTTCGGTTGCGCTGGCGCAGGAGACGCAGCGCGTCTCCACGCCTGCCGATATCTACGGCGAACTGTTCGAGCAGGTGCAACTCAACGCAATCTTCCCCGACAGCAAAGCGTTCGTAGACGCTTTGCCGAATCGTCCGCCTGAGCAGGTGATGAAGGAGTATCGCGAGCTGCGCGGCAAGCCCGGCTTCGATCTCAAACGCTTCGTCGCTGAACGTTTCTCCTCGCCGCCGAATGTTGCCGCGGATTTCAGGACGACAGCGGGGCAGGACGTGCGCAAGCACATCGATGCGCTGTGGAAAGTGCTGGAGCGCAATCCGGACGATCAGCGTCCGTTCACGTCGCGCCTGGCGCTGCCGGGGCGTTACGTCGTGCCCGGCGGACGTTTCAACGAAATCTATTATTGGGATTCGTATTTCACCATGCTCGGCCTGGAGGAAAGCGGCCGGCACGATCTGACCATGGACATGATCGGCAACTTCGCCTGGCTGATCGATCAGTACGGCCACATTCCCAACGGCAACCGCAGTTATTACTTGAGCCGCTCGCAGCCGCCGTTCTTCGCCGCCATGATCGAGCTGGCCGCGGCCAAGGAAGGCAAGGCGGTTTACGAAAAATACCTGCCGCAGCTGAAGCGCGAATATGAGTTCTGGATGGAAGGCGCCAACGAGCTCAGCCCGGGATCGGCGCACCGGCGCGTCGTGAAGCTTGCGGATGGCTCGGTGCTGAATCGTTATTGGGACGACCGCGATACGCCTCGCGAAGAAGCGTACAAAGAAGATATTGCGACCGCTCGCGGATTGGGCGCCGCTGCTCCTGAGATTTATCGCAATCTGCGCGCTGCTGCCGAAAGCGGCTGGGATTTCAGCTCGCGCTGGCTGGCGGATGGCAAGACGCTCGCGACCATTCATACAACGGATCTGCTGCCGCCCGATTTGAACAGCCTGCTGTATCAACTCGAAGTCACGATCGGTAAGGGCTGCGAGGTCCGCGGCGATGCCGGTTGCGTCGAGGAAATGAAAGCCAGGGCGGCCGCGCGCAAGCTTGCGATCATGCGTTATCTGTGGAGCTCCCGCGCGGGCGCGTTCACCGATTACAACTGGAAGACCAAGACGCTCGGCTCGCAGGTCACTGCCGCCACGATGTATCCGTTGTACTTCAACGTCGCAGAACGCATGCAAGGCATGGTCGTCGCCCTGACCGTCCGCTCCACTTTGCTCAAGCCTCACGGCCTCGCGACCACCGACATCAACACCGGCCAACAATGGGACGCCCCCAACGGCTGGGCCCCCCTGCAATGGCTCGCCATCGCCGGCCTCAAAAAATACGGCGAAGACCAGCTCGCCGCCACCATCGCCCAACGCTGGGTCGCCAAGAATCAGCAGGTCTACAAAGCCACCGGCAAACTGGTCGAAAAATACGACGTCATCGGCGACACCTCCGGCGGCGGCGGCGAATACCCTCTGCAAGACGGCTTCGGCTGGACCAACGGCGTGCTTCGCAAGCTGCTTGCGATGTACCCGAAGCTGGCGAATTAGGTAGGGATTCCGGCACTTGTTAACTGCGCCGGGCGCCTTTAGTATTTGGCTCGTGCACAAAAGCCGGCTCGGTGCACGCCCCGCCTCGCAAGAGGTCTGCCCCGGTGGCAGGTAAGCGGGAACCGGGACTGACGAAACCCCGCCCACAAGCGGGGTTTCGCATTTTCGAGGCTCTCAAAAATTACGGCGGCGGTCGTGGGCTGGTGCCGCGCAGTGTATGGCCGAGCAGCGCATGGAACGTGATGCGGCCACGTCCAGGCGCGCGATTCTCCGCGGCTAAAACATATGCAGACTGTACTATCAGGTGCACAGCATTCGGCCCGACTCTCTTGAGCCTGCACAGATCGAAAAACACTGCGTAGCGGTCGCCGATGCTTGTTTCTACGGTGACATAGTTTAGAGGTCGGTCAAAACTGCGCGCGAACTCGCAGCGCCGACGTTCGAGCGTCCGAATGATGTGCGGCAGATCCACCGACCGCGCATGCCGCTCAGGACAGAACGTCCGCACTTCCCGGTTGTCACGGTACAACTGCTCATCGCAGTCCCGAAGCTGGATCGCGCGAGTGAATGTATGCAGGCCGAAGGAAACATGCAGCTGCACGTTTCTGGCCGGATGCTTCGCCGACGATTTGATAGTTCTAGTGTGTAGCCACGCGCTAGCAACCCGCGGCAGTCATCGCGCGGCTGATTCCGCGAGATGCCGCGCGGCTCTCAGCGAGAGCGGATGACCCAGCCGCTGGGGTCGGTGCGGATGTCCAATGTTTGATCCGCGCTCAGGAACTCGACCAGCGACGCGGGGTCGGTGGCGTCGAAGACGCCGTTGATTTTGCGGGCGCCGACAGCGGCATCTTCGATGTGGATCGCGTGGGAGCTGTAGCGGGCGAACTCGGCGGCGACGGTGGACAGGGGAGTGTCTTCGAAGATCAGGCGACGCTCGGTCCACGATGTGACTTTCTCCGTGTCACGCAACGAGACGCGGATGGCAGGCTGCGCCTTGCCGACGATGAGCTGATCGCCGACGGCCAGCTCGAACTCACTGACCGCCTGCGCCGATCGAGCTGCCGATCTCTTGGCAGCATCGCGTTGATTCACGCGCACGCGCCCTTCGAGCACAGTCACAACCGTGCGAGCGTCGTTCGCGTTGACGTTGAAGGCTGTGCCGACGGCGACGATATCGGTAACACCGGTGCGGACGCGAAACGGGCGATGCGGGTCTTTGGAAACATGAAAGATCGCCTCGCCTTCCAGCAGCTCGATCGCGCGCAGCTCTTTCATGAAGTGCGTGCGCAGCCGGGACTGGCTGTTGAGCTCAACGATGGAGCCGTCTTCGAGCGTGATGGAGCGCTGCTCGCCGAGTGCCGTCACGTATTCGGGGCTGAGCCACAGCGAACGACCGACGATCAGGCCAGCCACAACGAACACGCACGCCGCCGCGGCAGCCAAAGCCCAACGCAGAGGCTTGCGAGGGCGACGAACGGAAGAAAACTCCGGCACCGGCTCCAACGTCGCAATGTTTCCTTCGCCGCTCGCTTTCGCCGCCGCGATCAACTCAGCCACGCTCATCTCCGGCCACAACTCACGTCGCGAGCAGTGCGCATTCAAGCGGCTCGAGCGCAAGAACTCATCGACATGCTGACCCGACGCTCGCAGCCAGACCAGAAACTGCCGGCGCTCGGCCTCAGTGCAGTTCTCGTCGGACAGCACCGACAACCAATGCGCCGCGCCTTGCATGGCATGCGTGGTGGCGGGGTCGCGTGCGGGGTTGTCGTGGTCGGATTGCATGAGAGTTCAGTGAGTCAATCGAACACGATGTGAGTGCGCAGCTGCGCGTAACCGGTCGTCAGCATCCGCCGCACCATGCGGGTCGTGATGCCGAGATGCTCGGCGATCTGCTCGTGCGACAGATCCTCTCGCAGCTTCAGATAGATAACCGCGCGCACCATCGGTGTCATCTGCGCCAGTGCCGAGTCGAACTGCGCCGAGAACTGCGCGTCGTCGAGCAGCGACTCAGGCGTCGATTCGGTGACCAGCGCATCCAGCTCGGCGTCGCTGTGCGGCTTGGCGTGAACCGCGCGCATTCGCCATTCGGCAGCGACGTTGCTGGCGACGCGATACAGATACGCCTGCGGTTCCTTGATCTGCTCCAGCTGTTCCACCCGGAGCAGGCGCACGTACACCTCCTGCGCCAGGTCCTGCGGATCGATCCGGCCGGGCAGCCGCCGACGCAAATAGCGCGTGAGGCCCGCGTTCCAGCTGCGGGCCCATTCGGCGATGCGTTGGCTGCGGCCGGACGAGGGCATACGTGTCTATGACGGTGTGACCCGCAAAAGCTGCCCCCTGCTGGAAATTTCAAGGCTGGAACAAGGGCTTGCGCATGCGGCCAGGGGCATAAGAGTTATCGCACGGAAGCGCTATTTGCAGGCGCGCGTGGAGCGTACCTTGTCGGCCAACCAAAGGAGTACTCACCATGAAAACCGGGCAGAACATCCGACGCAGTAACGAACGCGGTTACGCCGATCACGGCTGGCTGAAGTCGTTCCACACGTTCTCGTTCGCGGACTATTACGACCCCGAGCACATCTCGTTCGGCGCCTTGCGCGTGATCAACGAGGATCGCGTCGCCGCCGGCATGGGCTTCGGCACGCACGGCCATCGCGACATGGAGATCATCAGCTACGTGCTCGACGGCGAGCTCGCGCACAAGGATTCGATGGGCACGGGTGCGACCATTCGCCCGGGCGATGTCCAGCGCATGAGCGCCGGGCGCGGCGTGACCCACAGCGAGTTCAACCCGTCCGAGGACAAGGGCGCGCATTTCCTGCAGATCTGGATCATGCCGGATCAGCGCGGGGTGACGCCGAGTTATGAGCAGAAGCACTTTGCCGCCGAGGAGAAGCGAGGCAAGCTGCGGCTGATCGCCTCTCGCGACGGTGCGGACGGCTCGGTGAGCATCCATCAGAACGCCAACGTCTACGCCGGGCTGTTCGATGGCAACGAGCAGGCGGAGCTGGCGATCCCGGCCGGTCGTCAGGTGTATGTGCACGTGGCGCGTGGCTCGATCACCGCCAATGGCAACGCGCTGAATGCCGGCGATGCCATCGGCCTGAGCGACGTGAGCTCGCTGTCGCTGACGAAAGGTGAGGGCGCGGAAGTGTTGGTGTTCGATCTCGAACGAGCCAGCTAAAGAGGTGATCCGATGATCGAGTTGATGATTCCTGCGCGGCGCAAGGATCTGGGCGGCTTCGAAGTCGGCCGGATCCTGCCGTGGACCAAGCGTCGCATGGTCGGCCCGTTTATCTTTTTCGATCACATGGGCCCCGTGAACTTCCCGCCCAATGTGCCGCGCAAGACCGATGTGAGGCCGCATCCTCACATCGGTCTGTCGACCATCACCTATTTGTATCAAGGCGAGATCGTGCATCGGGACAGCGTCGGCTATCACCAGACGATTCGTCCCGGCGAAGTGAACTGGATGACAGCCGGCAGCGGCATCACGCATTCCGAGCGCTTCGATACGATCCGCGCGACAGGTGGCAGCTTGCATGGCATTCAAGCGTGGGTCGCTTTGCCCGAAGCAGTAGAAGAAACATCGCCGAGCTTTGTGCATTTCGACGCCTCGCAGCTGCCGTCGCATCAAGAGCGTGGCGTGAGCATCAAAGTGATAGCGGGCGAAGCGTATGGAATGAAGAGCCCCGTCGCGACGCTCTCGCCGGTGTTCTATGTGCATCTGGATCTCGACGCCGGGAGCACGGCGGAAATGTCCAGCGGCTATTCCGAGCGCGCGATCTACGTCGCTCACGGCCGTGTGGAAATCGAAGGCGAGCAGTATGAAGCCGGACAGATGGCCGTGGTCGCGCCAGGTTCGATACCGGCGATCACTGCGAAGGAACGTTCCATCGTGATGCTGCTCGGCGGCGAGCCGGTCGGCCCGCGTCACATCTGGTGGAACTTTGTTTCTTCCAGCCAGGAGCGCATCGAGCAGGCCAAAGCCGATTGGCGCGCCGGCCGCATGAAGCTGCCGGTGAACGACGACCAGGAATTCATTCCGCTGCCGGAAGAGCCGCCGAAACCGACGCCGGAGCCGATGTCCTGACGCAGAGGAACACCTCTCGCGTGAACGCCGACAGCACTGACTTTGTATAATAGTCAGACAAATTAAATCACCCTTCCGGAGCCGCGCCTGGCGGCTCGCTGCTCCACCGCAGGTCGACCTGGCGGCGCCCGCCTGGCGAAATCCCACTCAAGCAAGCGCTCGATTTTTCGAGCGCGCGCCAGCCCGTGGCGCCTGGTAACACCGGGTCGAACACGTTCATCTTCGCCCCCGCGCCGTCTTCGCACCCCCGCCCTTGATTGCTCGATACGCGCGCCGCCGAAGTGGCAGCAGTTCAATTTGCCTGAGTTATTTTTAGGGATTATATTGTCTGAGTTAAAAACATAAATACGATAAATCTGAACAAACTCGGGATGAACATGGGTATCGGGGGAGGGTCGCCGCCAGCGGGCAGCGCGCAATGCGCGGCTCGAGGCGCGTGACACCCACCTGTTGTTTCGACAAGCGGAACGAACTTAATGGGGAAATAAAATGATGTTCAAGCAGCGTTTGCTCTATTCGTCCATAGCCACGGTAACCACACTAGGCCTGCAGGCCGCCCAGGCAGAGGAGGCGGGACGAGTGGAGGAGATCGTGGTGACCGGCGTTCGCGCCAGTCTGGAGAAGGCTCAGGAGATCAAGAAGGAGTCGGATTCCATTCTCGATGCGGTCGTCGCGGAGGATATTGGCAAGTTGCCCGATGTGACAGCCGCAGAAAGTATCGCGCGGATTCCGGGAATTCAGGTCAGCCGTTATAACGACGAAGCCAGCGACGTGCTGGTTCGTGGCCTGCCGGACGTTACGACAACTTATAACGGCCGTGAATTCTTTACTGCAGAACTACGCCGTGTGCAGTTACAGGACTTCCCCTCTCAAGCCCTGGCTGCCATCGAGGTCTACAAATCCGGAACTGCTGACCTGATCGAGCCGGGCCTGGCGGGAGTCGTCAACGTGCGCACCCGGCGCCCATTCGATTTCGATGGGGAAAAGATTTCAGCGTCCGTGCACCAGAGTTATAACGATCAGAGTGAAAAATCATCGCCCGACGGCAACTTTCTCTATTCAAACCGCTGGAACACAGAATTAGGGGAATTTGGTGCGCTCGGCAACGTAAGTTACGCTGAGTCAGAGTTCTACAACGGGGTGCGCTATAACGCGACCTGGTTCCCGCAGGCTCAAGCGGGGTGGAACATCCAGGCACCGTATAGCGATGGCGGCTTCATTCTTCCCGCCACGGTCGGCCTCTACAACAGTTCCGGCAACCGTCGACGGCCCTCGGCGAACGTGGCTCTACAGTTTCGACCGAGTGAGCAGCTGAACTTCTACTTCGACGGCATCTACCAAGGTTATCGCGGCAAAGGAATGGCGGATAACTTCTGGTACCCGCTGACAGACTCCGACTGGTTGAACGGAACAGGGGACCCCAGCCTTTCCAACATTGTCATGGTCGATGGAACCGACAATCATCAGGCAGCAACGCTTACCAAAAGCGGTGGCTTGCCACCCCAGGCATTCCGTTCGACAAACTCAGGGGCTACCGATACCTACCAATACGCGATCGGCGCGCAGTGGGATCACGGTCCGCTGAAAGTCGTCACCGATCTGGCTTATACAGACAGCAAATACACAAACGATGAGTGGAGCTTCGATACCGGGCTCGCCATTTCCCCGACTGTCAATGCAAATTTCTTTGGCGATCAGGGTGCAATCTTCAATTCACAGTGGGATGTAACGGACAAGAGCCTGTACGAAGTCAGGGGATATTATGAGTCGACGTACGCTGTAGCTGGCAAAGGCTTGCAATGGCGCACCGATCTCACCTTTGACACAGGCATTGACTGGCTGCATACGCTGCAGGCGGGTGTTCGATACAACGATCGTGATGCGAGCAAGCGGCAGGGAAATCGCTATGCGTGGTTGTGGCCTTCGCATATTCCGGTGGCGTCGCTCGGCTTCCTCGATATGCAACTCACCCATGACCCCTACCGCACCAACAAGCAGGGCTTTACGCAATACCTGGCCCCGACCCGCGGCAGTATCGCCGGCAATCATGATGCGCTGGCCGAGTTTGCCTACGAACAACTGCTGGCGAGAGGCGACTCTGCCGCTCAGTTGTGGGCCAATCCGGATATCGCCATTGATCCATCGAGCAACTGGCTCGCCAACGAAAAGAGCTATGCGGGATATCTGCAAGGCAAGTTCTACTTCGAATTGGGCTCAACCAAGGTCGATGTCTTTGCCGGCGTCAGGGTCGTCCAGACCGACGCACAAAATCGCGGCACCTCGACGGTAAAAGTTCAGGGTGTAGCAAGGCAGGAACCACGCACTGCAAGTAACAACTATCTCGATGTGTTCCCGAATATCAGTACGCGGATCAGATTTACGGATGAACTGCAACTGCGGGCCGGCTTTACCCAGACCAGCACCAAGCCCGGCTTCGGTGATTTGAATCCTGCGTTGAATATCACCCAGGTCGTCCAAGGGCCGAGTACACCCAACCTGGAGTTCGATGCGGAGGGCTCGGGCGGCAACCCGGACCTGAAGCCGCTGACCTCCGATAACTACGATCTCAGCCTGGAATACTATTTCTCGAAAGCGGGCTTCGTGACTGCGGCGGTCTTCTACCGCGATATCTTCGGCTTCACCAGCTGGTACACGCGCTTCATCGAAGATCCGCAGTACGGCACGATCAAATTCAATCGCCCCGAGAATGCCGGTGAAGGAAGGATCAAGGGCTGGGAGCTGAATGCCTCGACCTTCCTGGATTATGGTTTTGTTCCAGATTTCTTGAAGCCGTTCGGCGTCTCTGCGAACGTCACCCGAGTGGACGGCGAAAACCGGGTTCCTGACGGACAGGGCAACTTTGGCGAGTTCATCGACATCCCCGGTGTTTCCAAACTCACTTATAACGCGGCTGTGTTCTATGAGGTGAGTCGGTTTTCGGCAAGGATGTCGTACAACCGTCGGGATACCTGGGTGAACTGGTATGGCCAGACATCCGCGGATGGCGGTTTCGCGGGCAACAAGACCCGGGTCCGCGATCGTCTCGATTTTTCTTCGAGATATAACGCCACGGACCATATCTCTGTTTGGGCTGATGTTGGCAACGTCCTGGCGCGGCCGTTCCGCAACTTCACCGTGATTGACGGCTACAACTATCCGCAGGACGTTCGTGACGAAGGACGTTATTTCGGCGTGGGGGTGCAGGTTCAATACTGAGTAAGGGCAGGCGAGCGGTCGACACGACGTCGACCGCTCGCCGGTATTTTGTCGTCCAAAAAAAAGCTCAATGGCTGCAAAGTAATACAGAGGACAGTATGCAAAGAATAATGCCCATCAGAAAATTGCGCCCGAAGGCTGTTTCATCCCGCGGGCACAGAGCGATGATCTTCCTGCTTGCGCTCATCCTTGGCGGCGTCTCCACGGTCCGTGCTCAGGACGTTCACTTCGAGTTCAACGGCGCGGGCCAGAGCAAAGCGATGACGCAGTGGGGCGTGGACACCGCATGGCCCAGCCAGGACAACATGCGGCAATCGCTTTATCACATGGGTGCTGCTGAGGTTGACGTGGTTCGCGTCAACTTCTTCATGTTCGAGCCGCTGGACGCGAATGGTGAAATCGGGCCACAGTCCAAGGCCCGGATCGATCAGCAGTTGCTGCTGGCCGCGATGGCGGGAAACAAGGCGCTGGCCCTGACTCCCGCCACGGGCGAACAATGGGATCCGAACGATTCCAATTCGGGTCCCACGCATCCTTATTATCTCGATGCCAACGGCCGTCCGGTTCCGGCGCGCTGGCTGGCCTTGATGGAGGCCACACAAAGATACATTGGCAAACCGATCCACTCGATCGAGGTGTTCAACGAGCCGGACTTTTGGAAAGGCATGGGCCCTCCGCAGTCGCTGCGCGACATCCTGCTGCTCGTCAAAAGCAGCCCAAACTTTCAGGGGACCGAACTCCACGCGGCGAGTACATTGAGCAGCACCGACGCACAGCCTTGGTACGATGCAGTCGCTGACCTGGTGACGCATGGGACGACCCACGTGCTCAATGGCGGAAACGACGCCGCCGATACTTACATCAGCTTCATCCAGCACGTACAGAGCCTGGGAGGCATTTCCTATAACCCAGAGCTTCACAGCATGGCGGAGGTTCTTTTCGGCTGTGAGTACGGCATGAACGGCGGCATCTGGTGGGCCGACGCCTTGCGCCCGCGCGGGCTGTTGGTGAAGGCGGTCCAGGGTTCCCGCCTGGGTTATGCCGAACTGCGCTGGAAGGGCGCGGCGGCCGCTGTCTATCGCGCGCCCGACTCGAAGGTCTATGGCTTCGCCGGCAGCTTCGAACGCCACGGCCCAAACAACTCGTTTCGCTTCATCAGCGACGATCAGGCGGTTTACTTCGACGGCATCGGACCGATGCGCGAATTCATGATGAGCACCTGGGAGGATCCGCAAGGCGGCTATGTCGCCATTGAGCAGAAGCCCACCATTCCGGCCCTCGATGGTCACCGCTGGAAGATTGTGAATCGCGCAACGGGGAAAGTGCTCGAGGTGGTTGATGGCAACCCGGACAATGGCACCGATATCCGCACCGGAGCCGACAGCAACCAGCTTCATCAAAAATGGAACATCACTCGCGACCGCAGTGGTTACTACAACATCATCAATGCAGCCACGGGGAAGGCGACGGACCTCTTCAACTGGTCGCTGGAGAATGGCGGCGACGTCCGCCAATGGGAGAATTTCGGAAACTTGAACCAGAAGTGGTGGATCGAAACCAGGAACCCGGGGTACTTCTATCTTCATAACGGCCACAGCAACCGTTACATGGAAGATGATGTCGGCGGAGCAAACAACGTCCGGCAGTGGGCGTTCACGGGCCAAAAGAATCAGCAATGGTCTTTCGTCCTGGCGGACGACAGCGCCGCGGGGTCGCTGGTCGCGCGCTACGCATTCGAAGCCAATACCAACGACAGCGCAGGCTCAAACCATGGCATCGCCCACGGTAACTTTGGTTACGCTCCAGGCTTTGCCGGCCAGGCCATCGACTTGACCGGCGGCTGGGATTTTTGGGGCGATCATGTCGAGCTGCCCGCGAACGTTGCTAACAGCGACGACATTACTATCGCCACCTGGGTCTACTGGCGCGGCGGCGCGCCTTGGCAGCGCATTTTCGATTTTGGCATCGACACCAATCGTTATATGTTCCTCACACCCTCCACCGACGGCGGGCGGATGAAATTCGCCATCACGACCCGCAGCTGGTGGGATGAGCAGACGATGGAAACGGCGGCGCTGCCCGCCAATCAGTGGGTGCACATCGCGATGACGCTCCGAGGAAACACCGGCACGCTCTACGTCAACGGCGTCCCCCAGATCGCGGGTTACATTTTCAAGAATCCGTCGGATCTCTACGCGGATGCAAACGCGGCCCAGCGGAACTTCATCGGACCCAGCCAGTGGTCCGATCCGACGTTCAACGGGATGGTCGACGATTTCCGTATCTATCGCCACGCCCTGAGCGCGGCGGAAATCGCGGCATTGGTGCCGAACGTGAAGTTGCTGGAAGACAGTTTCGAGGGCAATTTCGCCAACTGGGCCGAGGCCAACGGCTGGGATAAAACATCGACCGAATGGGTCTCAGGTGTTTCCTCTGCTCACGCCGGCGTGGGCGCTCACGACCTGACTTCGCGCAACCTGGATGCCTCGGGTCGGACCTCGATCGATATTCAATTCTGGTATCGCGATCATCTCACCGCCGGCTGTGACGTGACGCTTTCAGGCTATAACGGCCACAGGTGGGTGGAGATCGCCAGGCTGAGCAACCAGACCCCTGAAGACGCGTGGCATTTCTACCAAACCACGATCACGGACCCTCAGTTCATGGTCCCGAATTTCCGGATCAAATTCGAGGCCACATCGCTGGGCGGCGCCAAGAGCTTCTATCTCGATGATCTTTTGGTGACGGGGAAAAATAATAATCAGCCGGCCGATCGGAACATCTCACGCAAGTCGTCTTGGGTCCGCAACCCCTTTTCGCGGTAGCCGCGATCGAGTCAAAGGCGTGGGTGTGGCCATGGGAAGCCACGCCCACGCTGTTTCAGCAGACGCATATCTGTTGCTATACGAGCGATTCCGTGACCACTCTCGTCTGGGGCGAGATCATCGTCGCCGTTTCGAAGCGCAGGCGAGCGATCAGGCCGGAGCCATCGGTGCGGTTGACCAGCTCCAGGCCGATGCGATTGCGCTCGGCGGCGTTCCTCGCGATCGCGAGGCCCAGGCCGCTGCCTTCGGTCGCCGCATCTTCCATGCGGAAGAAACGATCGCACACGCGCGGCAGCAGCTCCGGCGGAATGCCGGGGCCGTTGTCGGCGATCTCTACCGTGGCGACGCCCGTGTCCTGATGCAAAGTTACATCGACGATGCCGCCTTCGGGCGTGTAACGAAGCGCGTTGTCGAGCAGGTTCTGCACCAGGCTGCACAGCTCGTCTTCATTCGCGAGCACGGTCGCGTCGATGTCAGCCGCGTAGCCCAGGTCGATCTTGCGTCGATCGGCCAACGGCATGAAATCCGCAATGCTGGACTTGAGCAGCGCGTCGAGCTGAATAGAAACAGGCGCATCAGTTTTGCGCGGCGATTCCTGTCGGGCCAATCGTAACAACTGCTCGACGAGCCGCCGCGTGCGCGCGAGCCCGGCTTCCAGCTGAGCCAACTCGGTGGCGCTCGCGCCAGGCATGCGCGACTTCAGATTTTCCAGCTGCAAGCTCATCGCAGTGATCGGCGTTCGCAGTTCGTGCGCGGCGTCCTGCACGAAGCGACGTTGAGACGCGAACGCCTCGCGCAGCCGAGCGAGCAGCGTGTTCATCGCCTGCACCAGCGGCTGAATCTCACAAGGCGCATGCTCCACCGGCAGATCGCTCAACCGATGTTCGTTTTGTTGTGAGGCGGCCTGTGAGATCAGCTCCAGCCGGCGCAGCGCCGGCTGCATGCCAAACCAAAGGATGATCGCCGAGATCGGAATCAGCAGCGCGACGGGCAGGCCTGCCTGCAATGCCTGCGTCTTGACGATGTGACGGCGGAATTCGAGGTTCTGCGCACTCTGCACGGTCCGATCGGGTGACTGCAGCGTGTAAACGCGCCAACGCGTGTCGCCGATCGTCACGTCGTGAAAACCCTGGGTGCGCTGACGCTCCAGTTCGAGCTCAGGCCAGGAACTGGTGACCAGGCGATTGTCGCGATCCCAGATCTGCACCACCAGGTCGCCTTTTTGCACGACGTTATATCGAGTGAGCGGCCGAAACGCCGGCGTCGGCCCGGACGCGACGGCATGCGAGTCGGCGAACACCCGCAACTGGTTGTCCATGAAGAACGCAACCATGTTGCCGTAGATGTAATACGTGACGATTGCCACAACGATGGCGGCGATCACATACAATGGCAGCAGCCACTTCATCAGCTGATGTCGCAAGGAGGTCACGTCGACTCCTTGCTCACGCGCCAGCCGAGGCCACGCACGTTACGGATGACGTCCTGACCGAGCTTTCTGCACCCATCCACGGCCAGGCCGTTTTCGCTCAGCGCCTGTTTCAGGCTCTGACCAATCATGTTGTCGTCTTCCACCAGCAGGATGCGCATGCGCGCACGTTCAGCGACCGGCTACCAGCTGTCAAGTATGACGCTTTCGAGCGGTGCTCTCTGTTATGGTCGGGGCGTTATGGAACCGAATCAGGCAGCGAGTCAAACAGCGCTCGGCACAGCATACATGCGGGCCGCGCATCAGATGCTCGATGGCGAGCCACGGCTGCTGGACGATCCCGTAGCGGTCAGGCTGCTGGGCCCGGATGCGCAGGTTCGCATTCAAGGCAATGCCGACGCGTATCGCCGGCCGATGGCCGAAGCGCTGCGCGCCCACGTGGTGCTGCGTTCGCGATTCACCGAAGACCGCCTGGCCGAAGCCGTTCAGCGCGGCATCACCCAGTACATCCTGCTCGGTGCCGGGCTCGATACATTCGCATTCCGGCAGCCGCAGTGGGCGCAACCGTTGCGCATCCTGGAAGTGGATCATCCACAAACGCAGCTGTTCAAGCGTCAGCTGATGAACGCGGCCGATCTGCAACCGGCGTCGAATGTGAGTTATCTGAGCGTCGACTTCGAGCGCGAGTCGCTGCAGGAAGGTTTGTTACGTCAGGGCGTGGCGCTCGACCAGCCCACGTTCTTTTCCTGGCTAGGCGTCACGATGTATCTGCACGAGCCGGCCATCGACGCAGTGCTGCGCTTCGTCGCCGGATTTCCGGCCGGCAGCGAAATCGTGCTGACATTTTCGCAGCCGCCGGACGATAAGAATCCCGCTGCCGCCTGGGTGGCAGCGCGCACGGCGGAGATGAACGAGCCCATGGTCAGCTTTTTCACGCCCGCCGCGATCGAGATCAAACTGCGCCGCGCTGGCTTCAGCAACATCGAGTTCCTGTCGCCAAAGGAAGCGGAGATTCGTTACTTCAGCCAGCGTCCGCTGGATCTGCCGGTGCCCAAGCGAACTGCGATCGTCGCGGCGCAGGTGTAACCCGCGCCGCCCGACGAAACGTTCATGCCGCGTGCGGCAGCAGATCGTGAATCGCGTGATGAGCAGCGTTCAGGGCCTGCTGACGAACGTCATCGCCCATGTGCAATCCTTCCGCGTACACGAACTGCACATCGGTGATGCCGATGAAGGCGAGGAACTGCTTCAGATATGGCGTCTGCGTGTCGACTCCATTGGAGTAGATGCCGCCGCGAGCAATGAAGATATACGCCTTCTTGCCTTTCAACAGACCTTCCGGACCGTTCTGCGTATAGCGAAACGTCACGCCGGCGCGGGCGATGTGATCGAAATATGCGCGCAAGGTCGAAGGCACGCTGAAGTTGTACATCGGCACTGCGAACACAATGGTGTCCGCGTTCCGCAACTCTTCGATCAGCGCGTCGGAATATTCGCTGATCGCCTTCTGCTGGGCCGTGCGAGCTTCGGGCTGCGACAGGAACGCCTGAAAACGTTCCGCCGTGAGATGAGGCACGGGATCGGCGGCCAGATCGCGCTTGATGACGTGCCCGCCCGGATGGTTCGCAATCCAGTCAGTGACGAAATGATCGGCGAGCAGGGACGACTGGCCGGTCGCGCCGGCGAGGCTGGCATTGATCTGTAACAACGTACTCATCGGATACCTCCCAAGGGATCTGGGGCTTGTTTTTACGGTATCCGTATTTAAGTATTGAGCCAGTCGATAAAAAAGCGCAAATTTTAGCTGGAAATGATCGGATGGGTAGATAAATGGCCACCGTGACCCGAAAAAAGCCTGTGCAAACAATGCGTTTGCCCCACATCAGCCTGGAGCAGTGGCGCTGCCTGACGGCCGTCGTGGAGGCGGGCGGCTATGCCCAGGCGGCCGCAGCGCTGCATAAGAGCCAGTCGTCTGTGACCTATGCCGTGCAGAAGCTGGAGTCGACGCTCGGCGTGAGCGCGTTCGAGATCCAGGGCCGCAAGGCCAAGCTGACGTCGATTGGCGAGATGTTATATCAACGCGCGCGCCAGCTGCTCGAAGACGCCGATGCAATCGAGCGAGCCGCGGGCAAAGCGTCTGCCGGTTGGGAAGCGGAAATTTCCATTGCGGTGGAAGTGTTGTTTCCAAACTGGCTGATGTTTCGATGTTTGCAACGGCTCGGGCTCGAAAGCCCGCAGACGCGCGTCGAATGGTACGAGTCGGTGCTGGAAGGCACCACCGAGGCGCTGCTGACCAAGAAAGTGGACCTCGCGATCATGGGCACGGTGCCGCCCGGCTACGGCGGCGAGAAGATTTTCGACGTCAAATTCGTTCCGGTCGCGCATCCCGACCATGAGCTGCACAAGCTCGGCCGGCCGGTGGAGATGCGCGATCTGCGCAAACATCGGCACATCGTCGTGCGAGACACCGGCACCAGGCGCGACAAGAAAGTTCGCACGCTCGAAGCGACTCAGCGCTGGACTGTGAGCAACATGAGCACTTCGATCGGCGCGGTGTCTCGCGGCTTCGGTTTTGCGTGGCTGCCTCAGTACAAGATATTTCCCGAGTTATCCAGCGGCGAGCTGAAAGAGCTGCCGCTGAGCGAGCCGCGCGAGTTGGTCGGTCAGCTCTACCTGGTGTTCGCGGATCGTGAGGGAGCGGGGCCAGGCCTGCTGCGCTTCGCGCAAATCATCCGCGAGGAGATCAGCACGGCGTGCTCGCATCCTGACAGGTTGCTGAACAAACCGCAGGGCGAGGGGCTTCGTTAAGCGTCGATGATGCCGCGATTCAGCGCAATCGTGACCGCGTGAGTGCGGTCGTTCGCCGCCAGCTTTGCCAGGATGTTTTTCATGTGAGCCTTCACCGTCTCTTCGGAGATGCCGAGGATCGCAGCGATTTGTTTGTTCGCGTTGCCGACCGCGACTCGTTTGAGCACGGCAATCTCACGTTCCGTGAGCGCATCGTCCGCAGCGTGCACGGCGATGTCCATCGCGATTTCCGCCGGCACGCGCCGGCGCCCCGAGTGAACCACGCGAATCGTTTCCAGCAGCTCCTTGCGCAGCATGCTCTTGAGCAAGTAACCGGCGGCGCCCGCCTTCAAGGCTCGCAGTGCTTGCACGTCGCCTTTGTATGTAGTGAGCACGACGATGCGCGCCTCTGGAAACTCGCCGCGGATCGCGTTGATCGCATCGATGCCGTTCATGTCCGGCATCTGCAAGTCCATCAACGTCACATCCGGCTGCAGCGTGCGAAAGCTCTCGATGGCTTCGCGGCCGGTCGCGGCTTCGCCGACCAGCACCATGTCGGCCTGAGCTTCGATCACCGACGCCAGTCCCTCCCGCAGCATGGGGTGATCGTCGACGGCGAGGATGCGAATGCGTTGGGCGGTGTCGTTCATGATTCGGTGTCGCCGGTTTCAGTCTCGGCGTCGGGCTCGATCGCGAACCAGCGGCGCCAGCCGGGCACGCGCGGTCGGGTTCGATAAGCAAGGGCGGCAGGAATGCGCAGCTCGATCTCGGCGCCGGCGCCGGGCCGGCTCCACAGCTGAAAATGAGCACGGATCTGGCGGGCCCGTTCGCGCATGCCGGTCAGGCCCCAATGTTCGCGACGGCCGCCGGCGGCCAGGATCGGACCATCGATGCCGCGACCGTCATCGCGCACGTGCAGGCGCAGCTCGCGGCGATCATAGACGATTTCGACTTCGATGTGAGTTGCATGCGCGTGTCGGAACGCATTCGCGAGCGCTTCCCTCACGATCGCGTACACCTCGTCCCGCACCACCGGGTGCAGTGCTCGTGGCGTGCCGGTGATGGTCAGCTGAAACTGCGCTGGATAATCGCGCGCGAATTCTTCACCGGTTTTTTCGACCACCGTGGGCAGATCAACGGCGTCAGTCGCCGACGAGCGCAGATCCTTCACGCGATCGCGACCTTCGACCAGCACGTCGTCGGCACGATCCAGCGCCTTGGCCAATGCATGGCGCGCCGGCTCGTTCTCGGGAATGCGATCCATCGCGGCCTGGAATCGCAGGATCACGCCTTGCACGCCTTGAAGCAGCGTGTCGTGCAACTCGCGCGCGATGCGCTCACGCTCGTTGATTCGCTCTTCCAGTCTTCCTTTGATGCGAGCCGCAACGTTGCGCATGCGAATCACGTATGCGGCGAATAAAACTATGGCTGCTGCGAGCACGCACAGCGCCACGAACCAGTACGTTTGTGTGAATGCCGGCGTGATCGAAAAATCCAGCGTTGCGCCGGTTTCGTTCCAGACGCCATCGTTGTTCGCGGCAATCACGCGAAAGCGGTACTGCCCTGGATCGAGATTGGTGTAGATGGCTTCGCGCCGCTGCCCGGGATCCTGCCAGTCGCGATCCAGGCCTTCGAGCTTGTAGCGATAGCGAATTCGCTGCGGCACCGACAGGCTCAACGCTGCGTAGTCGATCTGCAGGTTTTCGGTGCGCTTCGGCAATGTGAGATTCGCACTCGGCGAATAACTCACGCCATTGGCGCGCAACGCACGGATCGTGACGTAAGGAGCGATCGGGTTGTAGCCGATGTCGCCTGGGTCGATCCATGCGACGCCGTCGCTGGTCGCAAACCAAAGGCGGCCGCCAACGCCGTCGATGGCAGTCGGCAGCGGCAGCGACAGCGAGGGTCGGCCAGGCAAGCCGTCGAGAAAATCGAAAGTTCGAAACTGTGCTCGATACTTCGAGTCTTCGCGTGCGTGCCGGACCTCGGCGGCGGGCAGATAAAACACGCCGGGCACCGCATGCAGCCACAAACTAGCATCGGCCGTTTCCATGATGGCTGTAACGTTCTGCAGCGGCGGACCTTCGCCCAGATACAAGTTATGAAACTTCTGGCCGTCGAAATACGCGAGGCCGCGCACGCCGCCGGCCCACAAAACATCGGCGGATTGATGCAACGAGAACACGTTGCCGATGCTCAAGCCGTCCTCGGTGGAGAATCGTTGCACACGATCGCCATCGACCCGGAGCACGACGTTGCCGTGGTAACCCAACCAAAGCGCGCCCGTTGCATCGGCGATCATCACATTCGGGCTGATCTGCTCGGGCGCTTCGGCCAGCGTGACGGCCGACCATTGTCCGTTTACGAACCTGGCCAATCCTTCCGGCGCTTTGAGCGACACCCACAGCGCCCCGGAACGATCTCTGACCAGCGCTTGCACGGAGCGATCGACCGTGTTGCCTGGAAGTGCGGTGAGCTTGGTGACTTTGTTCTCGCGCATTTGCCACAGGCCGTCGCGTGCGCCGAACAGCAGCGAGCCGTCCGGTTCGCGATATGCGCAGGTGACGAACTGCGGCACTTGAGGGAAACGCGTCAGCGTCGTGCCGGACAGGCGCATGAGTTCGCGATTGGTCGTGCCCGCCCAGATGCCGCCGCTGTCGTCCGCGACCATTGCGAAATCGTGGGCGCCGGGTGGAAAGCGTGACTTCACGAACGGGCTGACGCGAAAACGATCGAGCCCGGCGCTGGTGCCGACCCAGATGTTGCCTTCGCGGTCTTTCAAGATCGGCCAGACGTAATTCGCGGTCAGGCCGTTGATGTGCGTGAATGTTTCGATGCTGTCGTCGTCGAGCACGATGGGTTGCGTGCGTCGCTGGTCCGCGAGGCTCAAGCGCCGCATGCCATCGCCGAGCGTGTTGATCCACAACGCGCCTTCGCTATCGAACAGCATGCCCGCGGAGTTGATGCGAACTTGCGGCTGCGCGAAGCTCCAATGTTCGATGCCTGCAGCGTCGGCGGTTCGCTCCAGCGGATGCACGAACTCGGAACTCTCGGCAACCCACAATCGCCCCGCACGGTCTTCCGCCATGTCGCCGATCCATTTCACCTGCAGCCCCGTGGCTCGAAATTTGCGCTCGCCCGGCGGCAGATAGAACAATGCATCGGCGGTCGCGACCCACAATCGATGCTGGCGATCCAGATGTATGTAGCGCGCAGCGCCGATAGGGATGTTCCAATCCTTGCCGATGACATTCCAACCTGCACCATCGAAGCGCGCGAGACCGGTGCCGGTCGCGATCCAGATCCCGCCGTCGGCATCCGCTTCGATCGAGAGCACTTTGCCTTCGGGCACGCCGTCCGCGATGGAGTAGCTCTTGATCTTGCCGTCCTTCCAGAAGGCGACGCCGCCGAAGGCGAAGCCGATCCACAGCCCGCCCTCTTTGGGTGCAAACAACGAGCGCACCGTGCCCGGCAGATCCGGATCGTTCGGCTCGACGCCGTGGGGTACGCCGTGAAGACGCCGGGCACCGACTCGACTGCGCGGACGAGCTCGGGAAACTGTCCGC
>CAMLEO010000041.1 GCA_946478975.1 uncultured Steroidobacter sp. | reverse complement strand
GATCTCGACTTCTATCTGCTCATTCGCCGGAATGTCGATGCCGCCGCCCGCGGTCGGATCTTCGATGATCACATTCGTCGCCGTGCCGGTGTTCTGCGGCGTCCACGGCTGGCTGCCAGCAATCTTGGTCACGCTGATGAAACGCATGTCCGCCGCGGACGCGGTGAGATCGTCGGAAATGCGCACGTCGTAGAGCGCATACGGATACGGCACCGACGGCACTCGCACGCGATAACGGAACACTTCGCCAACTGACGCGGTCGGCTGCGTGTTTGCTTTTGTCAGCGCCGTCGGCGGCGGCGCCGGCGTGCCGTCGCCAATCGCGATCGCGGGGCCAAAGCAATAGTCATTCGGCGGCGTAATCGTGGGACATCCAGCACCGGTGCGTTCGTAGGTGCTCGCGCCTTGCAACGAGGTCCAATCGGTGTAGACGCGATTCGCGATGCCGGTCGCATCCGTCGGCGCCGCCTGCACGACGACGCGATAGGTGAGTTCGAGGAACGCACCCGCCGGCAGATCCAGACTCAAGTCGCTGTTGCCGCGACCCCAAACGAGCGGACCGTTCGGCGCACCCACTGGCACCGGCACGAAGCCCGGGACCGGCACGGTGTTGATTCGCGCCGTCGGCGTGTAGTCGCTGCTCAACGCAAGCTCGATCGGCAGCGTGTCGACGATGTTCACGTCATACGCCGTCGCGCCGCCCGCGTTCGTGATCGTCACGACGTACTGCACGATGTCGCCGAGCGCGAGCGGATCGGTCGGGTTCTTGCCCGTCGTAACGTTGCTCAGTTCCTTGGTCGCGGTGAGCACCGGCTCGCGCACGGTGATCGGATCGGCGACGTAGTTGAGCGTCTGCGGCGCACCCGTCTCACCATTGCGATAAGTGACATCCACCGAGTTGCGCAGCACGTCGTTGGCATCGGTCACGAGATCGTTGTTGATGCGCGCGAAATAGTTGATGCGAATCGCGGGCGTGACCGCAGTCGTCGCGCGATCGTTCTCGCTCGTCGTCACCACTCGGCCGATCGTCCAGGTCGCCGTTCCCGTCGCGCCATCGGCCGGCACAGCGGTGAACGCCGCTTCCGCCGGCGGCTGGCCGTTGATGCTGTCGATGCCGACGAATTCATAAGTGACATCGAAGCTCGCGTTGTTCGCGAGCACGTAGCTGGTGCCGCCGAAGTTCAAGTTGTCCGCGACGGCGAGATTCTCGGTCACGCCTTCCGGCAAAGTCACAACGATCTGGAACGGCTTGTGCGTGCCGATCTCAGGCGCCAACGCGGGATTGCGATCCGCTTTGGTCAATGTGAGTGCGGGCACCGTCACCGAGGCAGTT
This sequence comes from uncultured Steroidobacter sp., assembly GCA_946478975.1. Next base: position 32,889 of record CAMLEO010000041.1, on the reverse strand, counting down.
GCGCGCGCTTCGTAATCGTTGATCGTATCGCCCGCGTTCGGGAGCGCACCGTTGCGCATGCCGTTCACCGCGCCGTCCGGACCGATCTGGCCCGACGAGTTGAGCGCTGTGCTACGACCCGGCAGCGAAGTCCATGCACCGTAAATCGTGTTCGCGAGCACCTTGTGCGGCTGAACCGTCGGCGCGACTTTCACGACAAACGTGAATGTCACATTCGCACCCGGCGCGATGGCATAGCCGGCCGGCCAGCTGAACACCGGCCGATCGGCGCCGAGCACAGCGGTATTCGCTGTCGGCGGCGTCGCACCGCCAATGTTTCCTACATACGTGAACAGCCCGGCGGTGAGATCGTCCATCACGCGCAGGTTGTACGCAGGGCTGGTGCCGTTGTTGGTCGCCGTGACCGTCACCTGCAACTCATCGGCTGCATCGGCGTTCACGACCGGCGCAAACGATTTGGTCAGCGCGATCTTCGGCTCGCGAATCAGCATGTCGACCTGGCCGAACGTGAGCTCGACCAGCGTGCCGGCTTCGTTCACGTAGCGCGCCGTCACGTTGGTCGCCGGTGTGCCGTTCGAGAGCACCGTGCCGTCATTGGTACGAGCGCTGTTCTCGACACGCGTGATGAAACGAATGCTGAACGGATAACGGTTGTCCGGCGTCGTGCCCTGCGTGATGCGCTGGGTGCCGAAGTTCCATTCGACGACGGAATCCGTACACGTCGGCGTGAACGTGCCGCCCGGCTGGAAGCCGGCCGCCGAGTACGGAGGCGCATTCAGATTGATCACCGGCGCATCGGAACATCGCAGGCCCGGCGGCAACTCGTCACGAATCACGAAGTTTGCAAGACGCGCCACGGGCAGCAAGGTCGTGAGTTCGAATTCCACCTCTTCGCCGACCACGACCTGCTGAGGCGCGGGCGGCGTCGGCGCTGCGGTGAGCGAGGTGCGAGTGATGCGCTTCGGCTGCGTTTGCACCGGGATCATGCGCACGCGCGCAACCGCCGGGTCGCTGGTGTAGACGCGAGCGCCGCCGATATCACCGTTCGGACGACGATCGATGGTCTGATTGCCGCTCTCGTTGGTGTCGCCAGCGAGCGAGTCGTAGCTCGCGCGATAGTTGTTGATGAACGTTTGCAGCGGCGCCGCGTCGTCGTTGAAATCCACGCGGTAGTACAACGTCACCGACTGGCCCGGATTCAATCGTCGCAGGCCGGTGCTGTGCGTGTGAGAGAACGTGACGATCGCCGAGCCCGGCGTCGCCGGCATGGTGCAGTTGTTGGCAATCGTGCCTTCACCGTTGCCATCGCCAGCACCTTCGGTGCCGTCGGCATCGTTGTCGAGCGCGTCGCCCTCGAACGGCATCACGCACGCAAGACCACTCGGATCCAACGTATCAGTCACGACCAGGTCGTATGCCGGCGCACGAACGATGCCGCTCGCCGCGGCCTCGTTGGTCACGATCAGGCGATAGATGTATTTGTTGTACGCATCGCCGTCGTCCGCGAGCGCCGTCCAGTTGCTGCAGGTCGGGCCCACGCCGTAGCGAGTCTCGTTACAAACTTGCTTGACGACCGTGAGCCGCGGCTCGGTGATCGTCAGGTCCTCGCGGCGGATCGGCTCGTTCGGATAACCGACGGTGCTCGGGCCCAGGTTATACGACGTGCGCACGCCGCTGCTTTCGAACACGGCGCTGAACGTCGAGGTCAGGATGTTGGTGCTGCGGGCCGCGTGCTGGTTAGGCGCCGCCACCGTGTTGATCGGATTGTTGAGCACGCGCGTCGTGACATCGGCCTGGAACCATTCATCCAGGCGATCGATCGGCGATGCATCGTTGAAGCGCCAGGTGAAAGGCGCGCCCGGTGCAATCAAACCGCGCGGCGGCGTCGGCGACACCGGCTGACCATCGAGCGTGATGCCGTTGATCTGCGGCGAGCTGGTCGGCACCGGATCGGTGGAAGAAACATAGCCCTGGCCGCTCGGCAGCGGATCGGTCACCGCCACGCTGCCGACTTGAATCAACGTAAAGCCCGGCGTTTCGAAACCGAACCAGCCGCCGGTGCGCACGCGATAACGACATTCCTCGCCGATCTCGACCCGTGGCGAGGGCTTCGCGTTCGGGCCCGGCACCGTGGTTTCGTCGTTCTCGTTACAGGCGAGGAAACTCTTGACCAGGTTGAAGCCGATCACGCGCTGGCGCACGCCGTCGAGCGTGTAGTTATTGGCGCGATCGAGCTGGCCGTCCGGACGCAGGATGGGCGTCGGGAACCACAGCGGCGTGCCGTCGAACAGAATGATTTCGCCGACCACATCGGCACGCAGCGACAAATCGTCGAGTGCGATGCGGGCCGCATCCGACGTCTTGATGACCCGGAAATCCAGGTTCACCGTTTGCGACGGTCCGATGCTCGCCGGCTGCGTACAGTGATACACCGTCGCGGTCGAGGGAATCGGATTCGGCTGCGTCCACGCCTTCCAGGGATTTGGCTGCGACGGCGTGCCGCTCAACGTGTAGACCGAGCAGCCCGCCGGCGCATCGACCACCTGCATGGTCGCGCCGAAACTCACAAACGTGTGGTAGTCGCGGGCGCTGTGACCGCCGTTGTTGGTCACGCGCACGCGGATCGGCAGCTGTTGAGCCGGATCGTTGGTCAGGATGAAAACATTGGCCGGATTGTTGTCGATGCTGGTGATCGCCACATCGAGATCTTCCGGGAACGGACTGATGTTCGAATCGGTGTACTGCGGGTTCTGATGGCCCTGCGCCGGACAGAACGTGTCGTATTCGACGGTGAGCTGATTGGTCGTCGTCGGCGGACGCGCTGGGTCGGTGCCGCCGGCCGCAACTTCCGGCGTCACATCCAGATCGGCGCGCAGATCGTAGGGCTCGAACGCCGCACGATTCTGGCTGATCAGCACCACTGGGAATGTCACGACGACGGTATCGCCCTGTCGCAGCAGGTCGGCCTGATCGGCATAGATCGGATGCGCGGCGGAGCTGAACAACCGAATCCGCGGCGCAATGTTTTGTAGCGGCGTCTGCGAGGGCGGCGTCGCACCCGCCTGCGGGTTCTCCCACGTGAGTCGATCGATCATGCCCGGATAGGCATTACCGAACGCGGGCCGGATGATATTCACACCGACCGTCGCCGCACCGTTCACCTGCAGGTTGCGAGTCGCGCCACCCGCCCAGTACGTGGGATCGACGACATACTGCGGCGGCAGCACGTCGGTGAGCACGAGATCTTTGATCGTGCCGCCGGTGTTGTTGGTAATCGTGAGCGTGACCAGGCCGCGCGCGCCGAACGGCTGTGTCGAAACCGTCGTCGTACCCATCGTGTTCACGCCGGTGAACTGACGCTGCACCGTCGGCCGGTTGTTTCCTGTGTCGCCGTGACGCGTGAACAGCGTCGCCGTTTCGTTCGGGATCGAGATGCCACCGGCGCCGCTGCCGTCGGCTTCGCAACCGAAGCCCACGTCACTCACGGTGTTGGTGCGGCCGCCGGAGACACAGGAACCATCCGCTGTGATCTTGCCGACCAGGTACAACACCGCCGCCGTGCTCGCCGGCTGAACGTCGATGTCACGACCATTCAGGTTGCGAGTGAAGCCACTGGTGGCGCCGCCATTCGCGAAGTTGGTCGCCGCACCCGTGACACCGTAGGGATCGGTGACCACGAAGTTGCCGACGGTGTTGGTCGCCGCGATACACGTCGAGCCGCCGGGCAACACGCCGTTGTTGGCAGCGACCGCGTTCGCCGCAGCCTCGGTGGGACACGCGTAGTTGATGTCGAGGTTGTCGGCCGCCATCAGATCGTCGAGCCGCACGTCCTGCAGGGCTGCGGCACCGTCGTTCGTGATCTGAATGCGCCAGATGATGTCGTCGTTGTTGTGGCCGTAGACGGGATTCGTGTATTGACCCGCGCCCTGGCCGGCATCGACGTTGCGGCCTTGTTTGATGACTTCCGGATCGGGCGCGCGGAAGCTCAGATTCGCGTTATCCGTTTGCACCGGACACGCAGTCGCAGAGCCGACCGGGTTGTATGCGACCGAAGCGCTGATCGCCTTGCTCGCCGCGTACAAACCTTCTTCGCTCACGCCGTTGGCGCGTCGTACGCGATAGGTGATTTCGAGATATTCACCGTTGTTGGTGGTCGTGCCGTCGGGCACGAGCTGATAGCCACCGAAATCCCAGGTCCATACGCCGCCTGCGTTGGTCGGCACCGGCGCCGCGGGCGCCACGCCGCTGCTGACGCGAACGATGGTCGTGCCCGGAATCGGCACCAGCGCCGGATTGCTCAGATCCTGGGAAATCTGAATGTTCGTGATCGGCGAGTTGTCATCGTCCGCATAGCTCACACGCGCGGTGATCTGGCCGACGCCGCACAGCTCGCAATAGTTGTTCGCGTCATCGAACGTGATGTCGATGTCGCCGCCCGGCGGACACACCTGCGCCAGCGCATCGTGCGTCGAGAACGCGAACGCGAGCAGCACGAACGCCGCCCACGCGATTTCGCGAAACATTCTCTCCACGGTTCGTTGCAGTTTGATCATTGCTTGGCTGCCATCGGTCGCACTTCGCCCGCCGCCCAGATTCGGTTGCGTACGACGGGCTTATGTCACGTCAACAACTGTTGATTACCCTTCGCTGCGGCGGCCTCATGCCGCCGGCAGGAAGTCGATGGGATAAAAGATGGTGATCGCGGGCACCGCCTTGGCGCCGAAGTCGAAGCCCTTCACCCGCTCGATCACGGCCGTCGTGAGATCCGGCGCTTTCATGTCGGTGGACTTGAGCTCGCACATCGAGACGCTGCCGTCCGGCTCGATCGTCAGGCGCAGCACGATCTGGCCTTTGAGCGTCGGATCCTTGCGCAGCTCCTTGTTGTACAGTCGATAGAGCGCCGCTTTGTAGCGGTCGAACACGATCTGAATTTCTTCGTCGGTGCGGCCGGGCGCGGCGCCATCGCCGCTCAACGGACGATCGCCGCCCGGTGTGCCGACGGATGCAATTGCACTGGTCGCGCGTGTCACTTGCACGCCGGCCATGTTGGTGCCGCCGTTGCCTTTGCCACCGCCGGTGCCGCGACTCAACGTCGCGAGATTGATGCCGCCGCTCGAACCCGGCGCGCTCGTGGTCAACATCGAACGTTCGGCACGACCCGAGGCGTTGTAATCGGAGTTGTCGATGCGCGCCTGGTTGCCGAGTCGCGCGACGACCTGATCGTCGTTCGCAGCCGCGAGCTTGGAACGGAACGCGAGGATGCCCTCTTCCTTCGCCGGCGTTTCCGGCACCGTTTCCTCGACCTTCTTGTCGACCTTCGCGACTCGCGTCGGCGTGGGCTTCGCCTGCGGCTGCTCCGCCACTTTCTGCGGCTCGACCTTCGGCTTCGGCTCTTCCTTCGGCGGCTCGGGCGGTTTCGGACGCTCTTCCATCAGCAGGCGTACCGAGCGCTCCGGCACCACCGTGCCGTCGGCTGTCACAAACTTCGGCAGCGGAATGTATGGAAGGATCGCGCTGAAAGTGATCGCGAGCAGCAGCGCAATGGCCGCGGTCCTGCGAAAACGTTTGTCGTCCTCGCCTTCGCGCGTCCAGGGCATGATGAGCTTGCGCGGAACCTCGCTGATTTCGCGCTCGATCGGCCACTCGTACTTGAGCCGCTCCTCCTCGTCCTGCGCCTCGAACAGCGCATGCTCGATCGCTTCGACCAGGTCCGATTGTTTGCTGAGCTGTTGTAACAACTCGGCAGAGCGTGTCTCGATGGCCTTGATGCGCGCGTCGAACTGATCGATGCGTGCGCGCACGGCTTGAATATGTTCAGCGCCCTGGGCGGTTTTGCCTTCGCCCCAGAACACTTCGGCGCCGCCCATCTCGGCCAGCTTTTCCAGCGCTTTGCAGGCATCGACAGCAAATTGATGCTGCTTGCGTTGTGGCTTGAGAGATTCGAGCTCGTTCTCGGCGGCACGCAGATCGCGTGCCATCGCCGCCAGCTTGGTCCGTGCACGCGCCAGCTCGCTCACGAGCTGGCGCTGCTGCGGACTGGCAGCAGCTTCTTCCAAGGTCACCGGGCGCGGCAAAGCCGTAGCTGCGTTCATCGCGTTTGCAAATTCGTATGGTCGAAGTGGATCTGCAGCGTTACTTCTGCAGCACGGCGAGTGAGATCTTGCCGTAGGTGGTCGCGGTGCAAGTCGCCATGACTTTGCGGACCAGGTCGAACGCCAGCGATTTGTCGGCGATCACCGTGACTTCACGTTTGGAGGTCGGACCGGCGCTGGCGTCGCCCATCAGCATCGGCCGTTCCAGCACGCGCTTCAGCGGCTCGACCAGCGTCGTCTCCTGCGAAGTCACATCGGCGATGCTCGCCACCACTTCACCCTGCACGAAGATGTGATCCTTGGTGATGGTGACGATGACCGACGGGCTCGCCTGCGTTTCGGCCGTCGACTGTGGAATCTCGATGCCCTTGTTGTTCTGCACGACCTCCACGTCCGCCGTGTAGATGAGCAGAAACGTTACCAGCACCGACATCACGTCGATCAGCGGAATCAGGTTCAGCTCCGCGTCCTCGCGCGGGGGCGCACGATTCAACAGACTCATTGGGTGACTCCTTGCGTGCCTGGTGCATTGGTCGCCGCCTCGCCAGCCGCGGGCACCTCATCCGGCGCTTCGCCGACTGCAACGTTCGTGAACAACTCGAACGTCGTCGTGCGGTCCCGCAGGCCTTCCACCGGCAGCTTGGTGCTGCGAATCGCATCCATCACTTGAATCAAATAGTCGTACTGGACGTGCTTCTCCATCAGCACCGAGGCGTCGACCACGGTCGGGTTCTCACGTTTCAACTGCAGCGCGAGGTCAGCCAGCGACTTGTAGTCGTACGCGCCGTTGACCTTCGGAATCGCCGCGATCAGCGTGTTGCCGTTGGTGAGCTCGAACCCTGCGTCGCGCACGATCACTTCGAGCCGGAACTGCGGCGGCGTCGGCGCACCGCCTGAATCCGAGCTCGGCAGATCCAGCTGCAAAATCGTGATGCGCGAGAACACCGCCGTCATGAGCAGGAACGTGACCAGCACCGTGAAGATGTCGATCATCGGCACCAGCATCAGCTCGGCGGGCTTCTTGATGCGATTCGTGAAGCTGCCCTGCGTGAGCGAGCCTCCGAGCATCAGCGTGCGACCGTATGCGTTGGACATGGAATGTCCCTTACGCCTTCGCCGCGGCCGGCACGGCAACCGCTTCGCTGTTTGCAGCCTGCGTCAGTTCCAGGCGCGCCTGCGCCTTCGCCGACTGACGATCCGCAACGATGGTCAGAAACTTCACCGCACCGGTTTCGAGGCTGCTGATCAGCTCGCTGGTCTTTGTTTGCAAGAACGCGTGAATGAACAGCAGCGGCACGGCAGTCATCAGGCCGAACGCCGTACAGTTCATCGCCTCAGAGATGCTGCCCGCGAGCAGGTTGGCTTTTTCCGCCGGGTTCGCCGTCGCCACTGCCGAGAACGCGCCGATGAGGCCGCTGACCGTGCCAAGCAGGCCGAGCAGCGTCGCGAGGTTTGCAAACGTCGCGAGATAATGCGTGCGCTTTTCCAGGTGCGGGACGATTTCCATCAGGCTCGCACGCAGCGCTTTCTCGATGTCATCGATACGACGCACGGCGCCCAGACGAGCGAGGCCCACGCCGAGCACACGCGCAATCGCGGTGTTGCTCTTGCCGGTCATTTCACGCGCGAGATCGAAATCGGCGTGGGTCAACGACGGCTCGACCGCGTTCCACATCTTGCGATTGGTGATGATCAGGCGCGTGAGCGTGATGTAACGCTCGACCACGATGGCCAGCGCCAGCGCGCCGACCACCAGGATCGGTATCATGAACGCGCCGCCCTTGACGAAGAAACTCACGATCGACTGGAAGATATTCACGACAAAACCTCTGGAACGAAATGGAATAGCGATGGCAGGCGCGCGATTACCGCGAGCTCGACCGGATTTCGTAGTAGTCCAACTCACGCATGAAGACCTCCTTATCGATGGGTTGCACGGAGTCATCGAGCAGCCGCGACAGGCCCGGCATGTCGCCGATCTCCGAGCTCTTCCACGGCACGATGACCAGCGACTTCGGCGCTTCCTGGTTGCCCAGGATGGAAATACCCGAGAGCGTCTTGACCTCGTCCTTGCTGGCTGCGTTGCCATCGACCTTGGCGGCGTCATCGCTCTCGGCGGCAGCCGTATTCGCAAGGTCATCGCTCGCCTTCGCCGCGGTTTTCGCCTGCCGCTTCGCGGCGGCGCCGGATTTCGAAGGCGCAGCGGTCTCGCCCTGGGCGTCTTGAGCAGCGCTTGCGTTGGGCGCGCGCTGCGCGTCCGGCGCAGCCTGCGCATGGATCGCACTCGTCGCGGACGCGAGCAGAATCAACGCGGTGACCATGTGACGTGACATAGGTATCTCCTAGCGAGCCGGGCGACTGCGCAGGTCGGCCAGCCATTTCACAGCGTCCTGATCGTCGGGCGCGCTGCGCAGGTACGCTTCATAGTTCGAGAGCGCACACTCGCGGTCGGCGAGATACAGGTCGCACAGAATGGCCAGATTGCGCTGAGCGAAATGAAACGTCGGATGCAACGCCAGCGCCTGCTCGTAGCTCGCGCGTGCGCCTGCAAAATCGCCCTTCTTGCGCTTCACCATGCCGAGCTCGTTATGCGCAATGGGATGTTTGGGATTGATCGCGAGCGCCTGTAACAAGCTGGCCTCGGCGTTCTCCAGGTCGCCCGCGCGGCTGTAAGCAATGCCGAGATCGATGTGCACAGCCGTCACCCCAGGAACTTCTTGTGAAACCTTCTTGAGCGCGGCAATGCCCTGCTCGTACTGATTCTGTTCGAGCATGCGAATGGCGCTGTCGTACTCCGCTCGGATCGCGGGATCGACGTTCACTTCTTCGATGATCGAAAAGCCGCCCGGATCCTGCTGGATCTGAATGCGTGCAACTTGTTTCTCCGGCGTGCGCTGCGCCTGCGGCTTCGTCGGCGACGACGAGCACGCCGACAGCGCCAACGCAACGGCACACGCCAGCCACGCGTCAGTACGTCGTCGCATTGGTGCCTCCCGTCGATACAGTCTTCTCCGCCATCGGCTTCAACGCCGTCGGCACGACTTGCTGCGCCGACAGGCCCGCAGACGCGGTGTCATCCGCGACCGCCGGGGCCGGTTCGTGATACGAGGGCGAGCGATACGCGTAGCGGTCGATCGACGCGAGATAGCCGCTGCTGATCTCGGTCTTCGCATAGCGGCCGGGCATCAACTGCGCCAGGCGCGCCAGGCTCTGCTCGATCCACTTGTTGTAGAGCTTGTCGGCAGTCATGAGCTCGAGGTTCTTCTCGTGCACCTTGATCGCCTTCTCCTCGAACGGGAACGCTTCCTCGTCGAGCGCATCTTCGTAATCGCGCAGCTTCGCACCTGAGAGATTCGACGGACGCTCCGACTCGCGCATCGCGCGGCTGAAGCCGGAATAGATTTCGCCCAGGTAGAACGTCGCCGCCGCGGTGATCTCGCCGATTCGATAATCGACCAGCTGGCCGAAGGCGTTAGTGGCCGCAGTCATGCGACGCTGCTTTTCTTCCAGGCTCTGCTCGAACGGCTGCGTGAGCTTGAGCTCCGCGAAGCTTTCATACAAACGCTGCGCCAACACCAGGCCGGACTGAGCGGCGAGGAAACGGGTGCGTGCCGTGCGCTCTGCACCGGCCGTCGCGTCCGTCTTGACGATCTGCTCCAGCTGCGCGTGGTACTGCGTGAGATCGTGCTTGCTCTGGTAGATCTGCGCGATCTTGAAGCGCGTTTCCACCGCCGCTTCGACCGGCTTCGGGAACTGCTCGACGTAACGCGAGTACGTCGCGAGCGCGCGATCCGCATCGGACGCTTCTTGATACAACTGACCCGCGAGCAGCAGCGCCTCGGCACGCAGCTCCGGATTCTCGGACTCGACCGCGACCCGCTCGTATTCCTGCGCCGAGCGCGACAACTGACCGGCCTTGCGATACACGAGCGCGATCTGCTTGGTCGCTTCCTTCTGCAGTTCGTGCTCCGGATAGGTCTGACGGAACGCATCGAGCACGTTCGCCGCCGCGGTCCAATCTTCCAAACGAATCAGCGCCGCGCCGGCATCGTACTCGGCGGCCGCACGAATCTTCGCCGTCGGCGCCGCTTGTTTGATGCGCAGGAAATGATCAGCGGCCGCGCGATAGTTGCCCTGCTCGTTCGCCTGCTCGCCCTGCTTGTAGATCGCCGCCGCCAGGTTCTCGACCAGGCCGGCATACGACTCATCCTGCGTGGGCGTGAGTTCGAGCACACGCGCGTACGCGCCTTCAGCGTTCGGGTAATCCGCGAGTTCGAGCGAAGAATGCGCAACGACCATCCAGGCCGAGCGGCGCACAGGCGCAGCGGCGCCCGGATAGCGCTCGATCAATTTGCGGCCGGCACTCAACGCCGGTGCGAAGTCTTTCATGTCATACAGATCGTCAGCGGCCGCGCCCAACACCACAGCGGCGTGTTCGTGCTCCGGAAAGGTATCGGCGAATTTCAAGGAGCTGGCGACCGTGTCCCGGCGTGCGGCGAGCTTGTTCGCCTCGCTCACGACCTTCAGGTTTTCTCTATGGGCGTAGATCGCAGCGTAGCCGGCCGCAGATGCACGCTCGTGAGGGGGATATTCATAAGCTGTGCGCTGGTACTCATTTGCCGCCACGGCAAAGTCTTTGTTCTCCAGCATCAGGTCGGCGAGCTGATAGTTCATCGCCGGCGTTTCGGGGTCGGCGCGGAACGAGTCAATGTACTCGCGATACCAGCGGGTTGCCTCCGTGTAGCTGGCGAGCTTGACCTGCTCGACGTTCTTGTCCGTCGGCTGCGCGTTCTGGTACTGCGCGTGATAGTGGTTCGCGAGGTCCTTGAGGTTGCCCTTCAAGTAGCTCAGCACTTCCGGCGATTCCTTCACGTCGAAGTGGCGCCAGTACTCGGCATTCAAGCCATAGGCGCTCGCGAACGCCTTCTTGGAGTCGAGCACCAGCTGCGGGAAGCGGCCGGTCTCATAGATCTCGATCACGCGCATGCTGAAATGCGGCGAGCGGCGATGCAGCGGGTACTGCGCGATGAAGGTGTTGTACGACTTCGCAGCGTCGTGATAACGCAGCTTGGTGAGGTAATACTCGCCGAGGTTGCGATACACGCGATCTTCGTAGCCGCGCTTGCCGTTGGTCGTGAAGTACTCCTGCACGACCTGCGGGCCGCCCAAGTTCGAGAAGCTCAGGCTGATGATGTCGAACGTATCGGCGATGCGGCGCTCGTCGCCCTCTTCGTGCTTGGCGTCGAAGTCGTAGCCCACCGAGACCTTGTAGTCGAGCAGCGCGACGTATCGATGCAGCGCCTCGTCATACATATCCTGCTTGTAGAGCGCCCAGCCGAGCTTGTAGAGCCCGAGCTCGTAGTACTCGGACGCCGGGCCCATCGCGACGATGCGCTCGTAGGAAGACTCGGCATCGCGATATTTCTTGCGCGCAAAGAAATGTTCGCCGCGACGGAACAGCAGTTCGTCGATGTAGCGCGAGTTCGGATAGGCGGCGATCAGCTGATCCATGACCTGCATCGCCTCGGTCGTGCGACCGAGCTCGTCATACGCACGCGCTTTCTGATACAGCACGCGGTCGTTGTGCTCGTGCGAAGGATATTTCGCGAGCAGGCGATCGTAGAGCTGAATCGCTTCCAGCGGCCCCGCCTTGGCGAGGTCGTCCTTGATGTCTTCGGGGAGCTGCGGGCCCTGCAGGAGATCTTCAGCAGACGCAACGTGCTGTTCGGCGCTGGCGCGCTGTTCGAGATCGCGCTCCGATCCCACCGGCGTGCCGCCGACATTCGCGGCCACGCGCGTATCACTGCCGGCGGTGGCAGACACGGGCTGCGGCAGATCCTTCGGCGCCGGCAGCTCTTTCAACTCGCCGTCGCCGTTGATGCCATATTCCTTTTCGATCTTCAGGTCCGCCAGGCGCCGCATCGCCTCGGCCGAGCGCTCGCTCTCCGGCGTTTCTTCCAGGAAACGCTGATAGCTCTGCATCGCCGCTTCCAGGCCGCCTTCGACGTGCACGTCCTGCGTGTCCGCGGGAATGTCGTGCAACGTCGCCAACGTGTCCTTGCGCGCAACGCCGGAACACGCGACCAGCAGCGTCATGGAAACAACGAGCGCGATACGTGACGGGCGCATCACTGGCTGACTCCGTTGCCTTCCGGCTTCTGGGCCTGAGTTTTAGTCGCGCGGTCGTAACTATCCGCAACCGCGTAGCGCGCCTGCGTCTGGTACGCGATGAGGCGCTCCTGGCGCGACTTCAGCTCGCTGATGGCGACGGTTTCGATCAAGTGACCCTGCCGGTTCATCAACTGATTGACGTTCTGCAACGCCTCGCGCGAGTGCGTGCGCAGGCGAGCGATGGAGTCGTCGTAGCCCATGTAGCTGTGCACGGCTGCCTGGCGAGCGCGCACGAATTCCTGGTAGCGATCGTTCATCACGGCGAGATCGGCGTTCAGCGCTTTCAAGTGCGCGTGCGCTTCGGTCAGACGCTCTGCGTAGTTGGAATACAGCGACCAGGTCATCGTGCCTTTCACCCGGCGCAGACGCTGCGTGAGTTCGGGCACTTCAGGGCCGGTGGCATCGTGCAAGGCGCGCTCGATGTTTCTAATCGTTTCCAACTCGATGCGCTCATCGGCGGTCGCGAGCAGGTCCGGGCGCGGCTCGATCAGCAGCCGCTGCAGGCGAGCCTGCAGGTGATCGCGCTGCTGCTTGCGGAAACGGATCTGCGTATCGAGCTCACGAAACTGCGCATCGATCTGCGGCAGCAGCGGCTCGTAGTTCTGGCGGCGCAGGCGGATCATGTCGTCGAAGGCATCGAGGCTCTTCTGCCAGCCTTCGGTCTTGGCGCGCAGCTCTTCCAGGTCCAGATAGTTCTGCAACGCCGTCTGGAAATCGTGCGAAGCCATCAGCTGCATCAGATAAAACGTTTCCGGCGCGTCCGGCAGCGTGCGCAGGCGAATCACCCAGGACTTGTCCTGCTGGATTTCTCCGCGCACCAGCGCCTTCAGAAACTTGCCTTCGCGAATGCTCTTGATCGACGCGTCGACTTTCTGCAGCTCTTCGCCGAACGACTTCAGCGCATCGCCATACAACACCGCTGCGCGGCCGTGCACGTTCAACTTGCTGTACGCGTAAGGCAGCGCGAGTTTCGCTTCCTGCACGGCGGCGTCGGTTTCTTCGCGCTTCGCGAGCATGCCCCAGGGCACCAAGGCTCGTTCGAAGTTCTGCGTATTCACATAGGCCCAGCCGGCGCTCAGCAGCGCCTGGTTGGAGAACGGACCTTCCAGGCGCACGCGATCGAAATAGCCCTGCGCATGCACGAAGTCGTTCGATTCGAGCATGAGCTTGCCGAGCAGCATGTTCGACTTGTCACGAATCGCGAGCGGCCCCGCGTCGGTGACGCTCAACTGCCCGGCCTTGTCGAGCTGCAGGATCGCCGCGGGCTTCTGATCCTGTTGCAACAACGCGATGCCGAGGTTGTACTCGGCAAAACCCGTCAGCGACTTCGCGCCCTGCAAACGTTTGAGCACGGCGGCGGCATCCGACGGACGGCCCAGCGCCATGTAAACGTTCGCGCGCAGGAACTCGACGTCATCGGCGATGCGCTCGGGGATCTTGCCGTTGATGCGATCGAGCGCGTTCAACGCATCGCTCGCCTGGTCTTTCTGGAAATGAATGCGGGCGAGGCGAAAGGCCGCTTCGTTGCGCACTTGCTCGTCGACGGCGCCTTCGAGCACCGCCTTGATCGCGCGGCCGGCGCGATGATGCATGCGGTAGTACAGCTCGAAGTCGCCGACCGAGAACTCGGCTTCGCCAATGTGGAAGTACAACGAGTCGCGCTGCGGCTCATCGAGGCCGTGATGCTGGCCGAGCTCGGTGTCGAGCCGCTCCAGCGCCTCGAAGTAATGGCCCTGGTTCGCGTAGTACAGCGCTTCGCCGAAGTACAAATCCCGCAGGTCGCGGGCCGTACACGGCTCCGCCGCCAGCACGCCGGCGAGCGTCAGTCCCAGCAGATGAGTGAGCAGGCGTGGCATTGCTCACCAGTCTCCGAGCTTCAATTCGCTGGAGCCCAAGGTCACGCCGAGCAGCTTCGGCTCGATGCCCTTGGTGAATTCGAAATGTTCGGTGCGCGCGTAGTCCTTGCCGCTATCGAGCTTGCCGGCGATCGCGACTTCGATCTGGTGCGCGCCGGTGGAAACATTGCCGGTGTAGATCCGCTGCACGCCGCCCTTCTGCAGCGCTTCGAGCTCTTTGAAGCTGTAGATCGAGTGTGCGACCGGCGCACCGTCGATCTGAATGCGCACCGAGTCCAGGCGCAGCGTGTCGTGATCGACGAGTTCGACGAACACCGCGAGGTGCGTGTTGGACGGATAGAGCAGGCGCTCTTCGAGACGCTTCAACTCGGCAGCGATGCTCAGGACGTCGGACTTGACCTCCTGCACCTGCTCGTCCAGACCTTTCATTTGCTCGCGGTAGCTGTCGTCCGCAAGGACCACAGCGCTGCCGAGCGTGCTCAGCAGAGCGAATACCACGATCCAAACTTTTCTCGTCATGTGCGACTACCCATCCAGCACGAATCATGAACAGTGCGTCGCAAGTGCGCAGCGCGCATCGCGACCGCTCTCGAATCGTTAAAGCCCGAATTTGCGAACTGAGCAGACGCATGCATCGCATGCGCGCCGACAGCGGCAGACGGGCGGTACCGGAAAGGTTGGTCGAGGAGGAGAAAGCTTCAGGAGTCCGCGACAGCGAGCGTGGCTCGACCTGGGCAAAGGTCCCAAGAGCAGGTGCTCCTGGTGTCGGCTCCAAATTCGATCAATCCGTTGACTCATTGCTTCCTCATCTTCCGCGCGATACGTTTGCTTCATGCAAACAGACAAGGCAGCCAAGGGGCTCTAAATTTGGCGGTCCCGCTATCGTGGGGCGTGAGCCCGTTAGACCGGAGACTTTGCGTCGCCACCTTTCGGTGGTTTTGCCTTTGTCAAAATCGCGCGGGGCGAAAGATGCATCACTATGTCAACCAGTCGGCGTGATGAATCTCTCAGTGTCGTCGAACGGGCACGTCTCAGGCTGGGAACAACACTGTTCAGCGGGCTAGCTGAATCCGTTTTCGGCGATATGTGTTAAATAGCGTCGGGCACGGGCTCTCATGGCGCGCACTCTTATATATATGTGTGACGTGCAGGCGTGCGCGAGCACCCCATGCAGTCGGCCTGAACGCTCCCCTATACTTGCACGCCCGTTACCGAGGAACTTGCATGCCGAAATCTTCTATTCGAGCGTCGCTTGCGCTCGCCGTGATCTCGACGCTGGCGCTCAGCGCCTGCTCGCACAAAGAATCGTCGCCGCCCGCTGCGGAACAGAGTTCCGCGCCGGCCAAGACCGAAGCCCCGGTGCCTGGCTCGATCCGCATCGGTGAGCTTTCCGCCATCGCCCTGCGCGACGGCGGATTGGAAGTACCGAACGACAACAAGGTCATCGGCGTCGGCAAGAAGCCCGAAGACGTCGCTGCCGTGCTCACGGCCAACGGCCTGCCCGGCGACAAGCTGAGCCTGACGATCTCCCCGCTGCTGGTGAAGACCAGCGACCGCACGCTGCTGTTCGACACCGGCGCCGGCACGAACTTCGGCCCGAACGCCGGCAACCTCGGCAAGTCGCTCGCGGACGCGGGCATTCAGGCACAAAGCATCACCGACATTTTCATTTCACACGGACACGGCGATCACATCGGTGGGCTGATCGACGCCGACGGCGCGCTCGCGTTTCCGAACGCGACCGTTCATATCTCGGCGCCTGAATGGACGTTCCTGAAGTCGATGACCGCGGAAATGGCGGCCAACACCGGCAATCCGCGGCTCGCGAAGCTGATCGAGGCGATCAGCCCGAAAGTCAGCACGTTCGAACCGGGCGCGGAATTGATCCCTGGCGTCGTCAAGGCGGTGCCGATCGCCGGTCACACGCCGGGCCACTCAGGATATTTGATCGGTACCGGCGAGAGCTCGCTGCTCTACATCGGCGACACCGCGCATCACTACGTCGTGTCCGTTCAGCGCCCTGACTGGACGATCGCGTTCGACAGCGACGCGCCGACGGCCCAGAAGAGCCGCGCCGATTTGATTGCAGAGAGCGCCGCCAAGAAGCAGCGGATCTATGCCGTGCACTTCCCCTACCCCGCTGTTGGCACGTTCGAGCAGCGCGGCGAGGGATATGTTTGGAAGCCTGAATAACTGATTCGTCGTTGCCGCTTGCACTTGGCAACCCCGCCGAGTGCAAGCGGCGCAGCCGCAGCCAAAGACACTCAGCCTGGGGTGGATTTGGGAATCAGAATCGTCGCGACCCATTTGAAGACATATGCGTCCGAGTAGGGATTGCGGCCGAGCGTTCCACAGGCCTCCTGAAACGATCCATACCGCTCGTTCGTTCGCTTGAAGAAGAGCACGCGCCGCGCGAGCACACTGTTGTTTTGCTGATCGACGATCGTCATCTCGTTGCCCAAGATTCCGTCGGCTTCCTCTGCGGGTGTCTGCAGGCGCTTCCAGGTCAGGACGTAGCGCGGGTAGATATCCTTCTCCTCCATGCGACCATATCCGCCCACTTGCCTGGCATCGGGGCCATACACCCATCGCGTTCCGTTCCTAACGAACACCACGCGCTCATACCTTGGCACCTGCTGCTGCATCGGAAACCAATCGTGAGGTCGGCCCGTGTCAGGGACGATCCAAAGTTGAATGCCACGCGCGTTCTGCGGCTCATCGGGAAAACGAACTTCGATCTCGGTGACATCGCGTTGCGTACGCAAGACCTGCGTGCCTGCCTCCGTGCAGCGCTGTTGCAGACGTTTGGCTTGAGCCGAAAGCTGTTCGTCCGACAGCACGCGCTCGCGCGTATTCGCCGGCTGCAAGGCTCTCGGGCCGGTCGAGATACCCAGCCACGCGACCATCGATACGAGCGCAGCTGCCATGAGAGATCGCATCATCCACGGCGACCGATTCGCAGCGATGCGGTCAAGAATGGCGAGAGCGACAGCAGGCACCGCGGCGAGCACCAGCGCAAACCCAACGCCGTTCACGAGGCGCCCCGATTCATGGTAATACCCGGGTACTCTTGATAGGACGACGGTACTCACTGCCACCACGGCGATGTACGCCGACAGCGTCGTCGAGAAAACCGCGCTGGCCGGAAAATAATCACCACGGAAACCTCGGACAACCAATGCTCCGAGCCCGAACGCAAAGATGATCCAAGGAAGGACACCGCCGTACTGCGCGCGCGTGAGGCTATCGATCGGAAACAGAGCGCTCGAGACAGCCGGGCCGATCTCCAGTAGCGCGCCGACGATCGCCGCCGCTGTGAGAAGCGCACGATCCGCAGCAGGAACCGTCGCTCGGGCGCTCCACCCGCGAGCCCACTCGAAAGCCACGACGCCGAGCGACGCGAGCACGATCAATGGGAACAAATAGAAACCGATGACCAAACCGGCGCCCCCGCGCACGTCGCTTGCGAGCGTCCTGATGAAAAATTGCAAGCCGATCAGGGCAAGGACCCCGACGATACCCGCGGCCGACGCGACCAGCGAAACCTTGGCGAGTCCGCGCAGCCCGTCCGCTGTCGGCCACGTCAGCAGTTGAGGACGAAACCACACCCAAGCTGCACGTCCGAGAACCAGGAACAAGAGTACGACGCTGGGGATCGCAAACGCCGATGGCGTCGCTCCGGTGGCCAGCCCGAGCCAGCCTCCACTGCCGAAGCCGGCAGTCAGAAATCCAAGCAGCAATCCGCCGGTGTAGAGCACACGCCAGCGGGTCGTCAGAGCGATGGCCTCAGTGGTAGTCATCTCGCAGCACTGGGGTGACACTAAAGACACCCATTGTAGTGCGACCTGCTCATCCCGCCGCCGAGACTATCCGAAATGGCTGCGTGACAGGCGACCCGCTGAGCGGGGCCGCGTCGGCCCCGCTCAGCGCCATCTACTTAGTAAACGTCGTCCATACCGTATCCGTCGCGCCGCCCGTCGCGACACCGATCGTGAACTGATACGTCACGCTCGCTCCGCTTGGCACATTCGCGAGCGTGTAGGTGTTGTTGCCGTTCACCGGCGTCATTCGAATGTTTTGCCGTCCACCGCCATTGATCGTGTAGTGCACGTCGGCCCAGGGCGCGCTGTTGACGTAGAACTGCACGTCGGCGCCTGAGATCGTATGGCCATAAGCACCGTTCTGCGTGCCCATGGAGAAGGTCATCCACGCCGTGTCCTGCGCACCGCCGGCGGCGAGTCCGACGGTGAAGAAGTACGTGACAGTTGCGCCGGCAGGAACGTTGGGCAGCGTGTAGCTGTTGTTTCCTCCCGAGTTCGTCATACGCAGGTTCTGCTGCCCGCCGTTGTTGACGATGTAATGCACATCGGCCCAGGGCGCGTTGTTCACGTAGAACAGCACGTTGCTTCCGGAGATCGTGTGACCGTAACCGCCGCCACCGCTGCTGTCGGTCGTGACCGTCACCGTGTTGCTCGCGCCTGATTCATTGCCGGCTACATCGAAGGCACGCACGACGTAGCTGTAGCTGGTTCCGGCACTGAGCCCTGTGTTCGTGAACGTGGTTGTCGATGCCGTCGCGACGCTCGCGCCATTGCGATAGATGCGGTAGCCCGCGACGCCAACGTTATCCGTCGATGCGCTCCAGGAGAGCGAGATGCTGCTGGAGGTTTTGCTCGGCGCCGCCAGGTTCGTCGGCGCAGTCGGCGCTTGTGTATCGCCGCCAGCAGTTCCGTTGCCGCTGCTGAAAGAATTCGCTGGAACATTGACGACGGCTCCGTCCGAGAAGGAGACGGTGATCGGCGCATTGCTCATGTTGTAGGCGACGTAGGTTCGCGTGCCTTGTTTGCTGAACACCGCGTACAGCGGATGATCCGCACTGACGGTTCGATCCGTCGTGCCGAGCGCGTTGATGTTATGAATCCAGTGATACACGTTCGCGCGTGTGTTGCCGCGCTCGATCAGCGTCGATGCGATGCCGGCGTTCATCTGGCTGATCGCGTCCGCAGGGTTCTGAATCGCACGATACATCCAGATGATGTCGCCCCATTCGTTCCAATTCGTGCCGCCATTCTCCGACACCAGCGCCTCGTAGTTCTGGCGCGTGTAGTCTGGGAACTGCGTGAGATACAACGAGCCGGCTTGAATCGGCAGCCAGTTGATGCCGTGAACCTCTTCGGGATTGCCGGTCCACCACACGCCGTCGCCGACCGTCTTGCCGCCCCAGATCATGCTTGCGGTCGCGCGTGTGAAGTTCGGGTGATGATTCTGGCCGCTCACATCGAACCAGTATTCGTTGATCGCATTCATCTCGGTCGTATAGAGATAAATACCCAAGTCACGCAGCGCCGTGTCGCCGGCTGCTTCTGCAAACAGAATCACGCCGGTCCACGCATTCATCGCTTCGGACGAGGACTCGTTGTTGTTGCCGTCGCCGAAGCGGGCATGGCCCGACGCCCAGCTGTGCCCGGCGTAGATGTCGAAGTTGCGCATGAAAGGAAACAACGCGTCGCTGCGATTGGGGCTCGCGATGTCGCGGATCAACAGCTTCACCATCGCGCCCCACTCGGCGTTGCTCGCCCAGTTCTTGTCGTTGCGTGCGATCTCGGCGGCGGCCTTGATGAAATAGCCGTAGTGGAAATGGTGGTCGTTCAACTCCAGCACGCTGCCGTAGCTGTCCGGATAACCGAACAAGGTTCCCCAGTTGCTGTTGTGATAAAAGACCTGGCTCGACTTCAGCGCGCCTTGCGCATCGCTCGCCTTCAGCCAGCTCTCCAGCGACGTGCGAATCTCGTTACGAAACTTCGCTGCCGCGGTGGTATCGCCGACTTGATCGGCGATCGGCGCCACGGTTGCCAGCTTGCCCAAGCGCTTGCCGAACCAGTACGTGTCGGGTGAGCCATCGTAAACTTCGGCTTCCGCTTCGTTGACGTAGTTCGCGAGCGTCGTTCGATTGTAAGTACCGAGATCCGGCAGCGACGGCAGCACGCCGGGAAATCTCATGCGGGTCGAGAACGATGTTCCCTCAGCCAGCTTCATCACGCCGCGCACGGACGAGTACGTCGCTCCGAGCAGCGCCTTCGAGGTGTTCTTCCACTGGTGCGGATACAGTGCGAACAATGTGCCGGTCTGCGAGCCTTGCTTCGCGACGGTCGTGTAGCTGTAGGTCGTCACGACATCGGCGGTGGACTTCTCATAGGTCCAGCTCACCTGGCTGTTGGTGACGAACGAGTACGCATACTGCTGAAACTTCGCGAGCGTCGCGGCCGAGTTGTCCGGCAGCACGGCGACCGAGAAATAGTTCTGACCCGCGAGGTTGTTGGTGAGCGTCGCGGTGCCGATGCCCGTCCAGGTGGAGCCTGCGGGAGCAAACAATGCGTAATGACGGCCGTTGATCGTCACGCCCAACACCGGCGTGTTCGCGTTGCCCGACCAGATCGTCGGCACCGCTGGAAACATGATGCGCGGCGTGCCGCCGGCGTATTCGGCATAGACATACGGCGAGCCGTGCCCATACGTCACTTTCAGCGAACTGCCGCCGCTGGCTGAAACATTGGTGACGAACCAGTCGCTGAAGCCGTCGACGCGCGTGTCCGTGAAGTTTGCGGTGGCACTGTGGCCGATGATCAAGTCGTCGTTGCCATTCGGATCCGTCGTCGCGGGCATCCAGCCGCAGACGCACGCGGAATTGCCGGTGATGGTGGGGCCGGGATAAAACAAACGCAGGCCGTTCGCCTGGTTCTGGACTGCGAGCGGATGCGGATACTGCCGTTCCGAGTACTGCATCCACGCCGTGGAACTCCACCAATCGTTGGTCGGCATGCGGCCGGTGACATTGGCCGTCTGGTAGATCGTGGTTTGAACGTCGGCGGCGCCGGGCGGCAGCACCGTGGAATAACTGCCTCGACCGACGATCACTTCGCCATTGAAAGCGAGCGCATCGAAGGCGGTCGCAAAGCCAATGCCTGTCACCAGGGCAAGCAGCAGCCTGCACACGCGTGCACGATCCATATCCCCCTCCTTTGCCAGCGGCCAAGCAGCCACCGGTCCTTGAGACTCGATGTGATCGACGTTTTTAGCTTTTGAAAGCGCTTTCATTTCTACCCGGCGCCCGTCGACGTGTCAAGCCGTGAAAACTGAACGGTGCGCGAGAGCGCGGATGTCACATCCGGGGGAAACGTTTGTGTCGTATTGTTATAGGCGCTAGCGTTGCGCTTACATACAGACACAGCGCGAATCGCGCTCCGGGGCCCGGACGCTTCACTTACAATGGCATGGTGGCCAGGAAGCAAACGCAACTCGTGGCAGCCGTCGGCGTCGCTGAGCATGGAAACTCGGCGGTGCTCGTCACCATCGACGCCAACGCCAGGCTGCTCGATCGCCGGCACGTCGATCTGACTCAGAATCTGCCCACGCATCCCTATCACCACGAAGGCTCGTGGGCCGTAGGGCGTTATGCAGACAGCCCTTGGGCGCGGCCGATATCGCTCGCCGACGCCGTGGCACTCGTTGAACGCGTTCGTGAAGCTGCCGTGCGTGGCGCACGCGAAAGTTTAGAAGCGTTAGCTGCAGCTGTACCCACACCGATTGTGAGCATCGCGATACGCGTGTGTCCCGAACTCCCAGCCACGACAGAAGAACGAATCAGAAACACCCGTGCAGCAAACGTTGCCGACTCAGTGATGTATCGCCAGGCGCTCGCCGCCGCTGCCGAAGCGCGGGGCTGGTCGGTCTATTGGTACGATCGCGAGCACGTGTTTAGCGAAGCCGCTGCGGCGCTTGGACGCAACGACATCAACGCGTTTCTCTCCACCCTGGGCCGATCGATCGGACCGCCCTGGCAGGCTAAACACAAACTTGCGGCTGCGGCCGCGATTGCCGCCATCGCTCGCGGGACAACCGATAACTGACGTGCGTTCGAAGCGGGTGCCCATCCGGCAAGCCCGGATGTTGAAAAGTCGCCGCGTCCATTTGCATGCCCAAGCGCTCCATCACTGCGCGCGAGCGGATGTTTGTAGGCACGGTGAACGATACGATCTCCGGCAGCTGCAATTTCTCGAAGCCCACTTGCAACGCGCCTTGCGCCGCTTCCGTTGCGAAGCCTCGACCCCAATGTTCTCGGGCCAAGCGCCAGAGAACTTCAACGCATGGCGAAAGCGGCAGATCATCTTGCGGAATGTGCAGTCCGACGAAGCCGATGAACTCGCCGGTTGCTTTGATCTCTGCCGCCCATGCGCCCCAACCGCGCTCTGCGATGAGGCCCTCGCAGCGACCCGCCAGAGCGTCGCTTTCCTCGCGCGTTAACGGCCCTGGGAAATGAGCCATCACCACGGGATCGGCGTTGGTCGCCGCGAAAGGCTCGCGATCCCTTGCCCGCCATTGCCTCACTAACAATCGCGGCGTCTCGAACTCGATCAAGGTGCCCATGCGCTTCGACTCCCCTACGTGGCGCCAGTCTGATAGCATTCGCGCGTCGAAAAAGGCAGGGGCGGTTCTGGTAAGCCCGCCCCCTTCCTCGCCGGAGGAAGCTCTGCTCCATGCCTCGCGCATGAGAACCCACGACGATCCCGACACTTCGGTGTCTTCGGGCTCGTTCGTGCGTTCCACTGCACAGATGAGCCCTCATTGAACAGGCTCACTATGCAACTCAATCATCTGCATCTCTCGGTCACTGACGTCGCTGCCGCTGCGGCATTCTTCGTCAAACATTTTGACTTCACACTCGTCGACACTCGCGGCAACAACGGCCTGGCCGTGCTCGAAGGCGAGAATAGCGCCGTCCTGGTACTCATGCGGCTCGCCAGCGGCATCGATCCGGACAAAGCCTATCCGCCGCTGTTTCATATTGGCTTTCTCACACCGGATGAAGAGCGCGTCGATTCGATTCATGCCGCGATGAAAGCCGACGCCCTCGATGTCTCCGACGTCGAACTCACACGCGGCGCCCGGCGCTTCTACTGTAAAGCACCCGGCGGCATCCTGGTCGAAGTCGGCCACCAACCTGAAGCTTGATCGCGCGCTCGGCTCGTCAACGTCTCGAAAGTCCCTTCGCACGAGATCCCACAGGCCCGATCTCGTGAGAGCTCCCAATCTCTGGGGACACCACGGAGCGCACGCTTCTCACGACGTGCGCGTGGGCCGCCAATGAGGCATGTCCGCTTTCGGCCCAGGAGCGAACGTCGAACGCCGCGCACGCCCTGCCACTTCGCCTTCTTAGGACAATTGCCAATCATCAGTGTATGTGCAGAGAAACGAAAACTGCCGTCGGCTTCGTCGCCTGTAGCGGCGCCTGAAGTCGGTGTCTCAGCCTGACAGACGCATGCTGCCTGAGATTCACAGATCGCGGAGTCGAAATTGAGCAAGCGCCCAACACTCCGTTTGACTCGATCGCCGCAAAGACGCGGCCCCGGGGCGAAGCATCAGCAGCTACTGGCCGGTGCGCGCTATCGCGTAGTGCGGGAGTTTCGCGACTACGATGGACATATCCACGCAGCAGGAGGAAGCTGGAAGTTCATGGGGTTGTCTTTCTTCCCTACGAAGGCGGGGCAAGCTCTTTTTGTTTCATTGGACGGGAAGCAAGAGTGGCATATGCCTTTGCAGTGGAGACCGGAGGCACAAGGAGAGATCATTGATGAGCTTGAAAAGTATGTCGTCGAAGAAATCCAACAACGCGTGCAACAACCGACGCGCGAAACGCGAGCGTTAGAACTCATGAGTTGCATTGGCCTGATTTGCCGAGCATCGGCCACCGTTGAGGATCTGCCTCTGAACTGGGAGCCGGAGGCGCTAGGAACACGCGAAGAAGTTTTGGCGGCGGTGGCTGAGTGCGTTCCACAAGACCGCACCGACTTAGCGATAAACATCTCGATAGACGAGGGTCCGGCTCCCAAAGCCATCTCGGTGTCGGGCGTGTGGTCAGACAAAGAGAGGTCCGTTGTAAAGGCTCTATGTCGCAAACTCGGCGCACGCTTCTACGACGCAGAGGCGTGCGAATTCGTAAACCTCTGAGTTCTAACAACGGCTTCGAATCGTCGGCCAGAAAGCCCCGCTCAAGCTGACAGAAGTCTGGGCCGTGCGTATCCGTCTGCAGCTCGCAGAACGAGCCAGGGACCTGGCGCTTTTTGATCTTGGTATCGAGTCTGAGTCGGCGTCGGCAAGCGGCCACATGGTCGCTTACCGGCCAGAAGCTGCCGTTCGCCAGCGACTGGTTCCCGGGTCGTGCGATTCGTCGTTGTTGGACTACTCCAGCCTCGGCTACGCTTTCAACATGATCGCTATCACCCAGCCGACCGCTCGCTTGCCCGAACTGCGAGAATTGATTCAGCGCGCCAGGGCGTACATCGCCAACGATATTCATTTTTCGGACGTCTGCACCGCCGCTGCTTCATTTCGCGATGCGGCCACGCTGTACAACGTCAATCCTGTGATCCGTGCGATGGCAGCCGAGTGGTCATCGATGGCTACGCGAGTCTGGCCGGAGTTTGCCGAGGTCGCCAACCCGGTTACAGAGACCGAATTCAGGGCCTGGGTGCAGAAGCAGCTGACCGTGTTCGAGTCACTCGACCTCGAGAACATGACAGCTCGCGAATCTTGATCGAATCATGCGCATCGCCGCGGAATCGACTGTCGTACACCGGCCAAAGCGGACGTTGAAAGGGGAATACGCAAACTTCACACCGTCCCACGAACGCCTCATTAGAACGCAGCGTGGCGGCCTTCGATAAGATCATTCCAGAGGGACATGGCTTCGGCGACGCCTCCGACATGGAACTGCCTTCTCGCATCTTCGGCAGACATGTCTGCATCAGAGTACCGGACGTACAGCGCCTTGCCGCTCTGGAAGATGTTCAACGTGTGCAGCGGCCCGCCTTCAGAACCGCATTCGATCCAGGAATTCGGGTGCTCGTCATCGAGCGGCGAGCTGAAGAGCTCGATCAACGCGCTCTCAAGTTCCGCTGGGCTCGGCGAGCTAACGGTTTGACCACTTCGAGTCACAAGCTTGATCCAGTCGTACATTGGCAGGCGCACTCACGCCGGTTTGAAACTGCTGAACTGTTGAGGAACCTTTGCGAGCAGGGCCACCGTCTGTGGGTGGCGTTTCGATCCGCCGATCAAAACGTACCGCCATGCGCCTTCACCCGTCGCGAGGCCTGATGAACTTGCACCGCCAAGATCTTACCTGAGTACGAGTCCACGCTGGTTGTCGTGTCGACAGCGCCCTGCGGCCGGTCCTTCGCGATGTACAACTCATAACTGCATCTCCGCCCCAAAACGTAGCGAGCGTCGGCCGTCTTCATAGTGCCCAACTTGGTCCACACGAACTGCGGTGAGATAAAACCATGAATCGTGAGCGAGTATTCGAAATGTCAAAGAAGAGAAGAGAGAAGCCCGGAGTGTGCGGTCAGCGCGAGCACATTGAGGATCACGCAAACCCAAAACGTGACTAGAAAAGATGTTTTGCTCGACTTGTGACGAAACACCCTCTGCGCGATCAGACCGCCAGGCCAACCGCCAGCCAGGGCGAGCACGTGCAGGGTGCTTTCTTGTGTCCGCCACCGCTTGTTTATCGCCGCGCTCTTGTCGAATGCATACGCAAACAGCGTGATACCCGTCATTGCGATGTAGATCAACGGCACGAACATCGAGATACGATTCGCAGCAACGAGGACCGCCAGGGAAGCAGCGAAGACTGCAATGAAGAGATAGCTGGCGGCGTTGGATTTTCGTGGAGCGCCCGACGACGGCTTTCGTGCTTGATTGCGCGAACGTCCGCCGTTCGCGTCGTACGCGGCGCGCTCTAGACCCAAAGGCCGTACATCGGAGGCCTGCAGTCTGCCTTTCGTGTCTTTGGTCGCTCGATACGTCACCGCATCGCCAGCCTGCGGACGGCGCACTCGCACCGAAAACGCTTTGATGTGGCAGAAAACTCTTGCACCGCCGCCATACGGCTCAATGAAGCCGAATCCGCGATCGTCGTTCCATTCGACAATAGTGCCCTTGGTGTTCATGCAGCGAATTATCGATTACCGAAGAACATTTCGGAATGACCGCGAAACACCGAACGCGAACTTACCCTACCAGATATGTACGCGATCCACGGGATCAAGGTAGAGACGATCTCCCGGCTTCACACCGAACGCCTCGTACCAGGCGTCGATGTTTCGGACCACACCATTCACCCTGAACATCGAGGGGCTATGGGGATCAGATGCGAGTTTGGTCCGGATCGCCTCGTCCCTGATGTTTTCTCGGTAGGTCTGAGCCCACGAAAGAAAGACGCGCTGATCGCCCGTTGTGCCATTCAGGATCGGCGCGGCCTTGTCACGTAGCGCGATATGGTAGGCCTCCAGCGCAATGTTGAGGCCGCCAAGATCACCGATGTTCTCGCCGAGCGTCGTCTCGCCATTGACGTGACTGCTCGGGATGGGCTCATAACGCGAATATTGCTCAACCAAGCGAGCGGTCATTGCCTTGAACCGAGCGCCGTCGGCTTGGTCCCACCAATTGCGCTGAGCACCTCTGGCGTCGGTCTTCGCGCCCTGATCATCGAACGCGTGGCTCATCTCATGACCGATGACGCCACCAACGCCGCCGTAATTCACTGCGGGATCAGCCGTGGGATCGAAATAAGGCGGCTGCAGAATCGCGGCGGGAAAGACGATTTCGTTGAAGAAACTATTGGAGTAGGCGTTGACGTTCTGCGGGGTCATTCCCCATTCGTCGCGATCGGTCGGTTGCCCGAGACGCGCGATTTGTCTCTTCCAGTCCCACAGCAGCGCACGCTTGCGGTTGCCGAGGGGATCGCCTTCTCGAACTTCCAGCGCCGTGTAGTCGCGCCAGCGGTCGGGGTACCCCACTTTCACGCGGATCGCCGCAAGCTTTGCCAGAGCACTTTGTTTTGTGCCGGCAGACATCCAATCGAGCCGCTCGATCCTTACGCGGAACGCGGTCCGCAGATTCTCGACGAGCGCCGTGATTTGAGCCTTGGCCTCCGGCGTGAAATGACGCTGGACATAGAGCTGGCCGATAGCTTCGCCCAGCGCCGAATTGAGCGCGGCGGTAGCTCGTTTCCAGCGTTCGCGCTTCTTCGGCTGACCGGAAAGCACTCGCCCGTTGAAGTCGAACGACAGGTCATCGAATGCCGCAGGCAGCACATCAGCCATGCCGTTCAGATAATGGAATGTCATGTAGGCGTGCCAAGTCTCGACCGGCGTGGCGCGAAACAGCTCAGTCAAATCTCGTACCGCACTGTCCTCCTTGACGACGTACAAGTTGTAGCAAGGTATCCCGAGCGCGGCGAATGTCACATCCCACGGATATTTCGGCGCGAATGATTTGAGCTCAGCACGTGATTTGGGGTGATAAGTCAGGTCGCGATCGGCGCGCTTCTCGCGCGTCCAGTGCGCTCGTGCGATCTCAGTCTCCAACACCACCACTGCGTTGGCGGCAGCTTCCGGTTTCGGATAATGGCCGAGCGCCAGCATGGCCGCGACATAGGATCGAAACCTGGTTCGCACTTCGGCGGCTCGTGTGTCGCTGTTCAAATAATAAGTGCGGTCGGGAAGACTGAGACCCGACTGGACGATGTTGATTGCATATCGATCGGGGCTCGCGGCATCCGGCCAAACGCTGAGCGACAACGGGCCGCCAACGCCGAGTTCGGGATGCCCCATCAATCGCGCCACATCCTCGTGCGAGCGGGCGGCGGCGATCAGCGCGAGGTCCGGGCTAGCCGGCGCCAGCCCCGCCGCCTCGATTGCGTTGGTGTCGAGATAGCCATTGTAGGTATCGGCAATCTTGCGTTCGATCGAGCCGGCCGGTTGCGGCCGCCCGGCAATGTCATCGACGATTGCCTTGACGTCACTCTCCGCCTTCGCGCGCAGCATCGCGAAGGGTCCCCAGGCGCTTCGGTCAGGCGGGATCGGCGTGGCCTGCTTCCAGGCACCGCTGCTGTATCGATCAAAGTCGTCGCCTGGCTGTACCGACCGGTCCATCCCGCCGAGATCGAATCCCCACGGCGGGATCACGGGCGACGCGGCGATGAGCATCGGACCGAGCAGGGTTATAGTCAGCAAGCGGACGCTTGCGCTGGAAGAATGCTGCAAATCGTTTGTCTCTCAGGCTGAATGACCTGAGATGCACACATCGGTGCAAAGGTTTAAAGCCCCCTCTCGAATCGAACGCGCCAGAATGCAGGTTCTGTAAGCGGCGTAGCTACACCGTTGGGATCCGTATGGAGACGTCATGAAGACCTCGCTCATTACACTGGTTCTTGTTTGCGCTTCATGGTCCTGCATCGCCGGTGACGCGCCAGAATCTTCCGACCAGGCAAACATACAAGGAGTTTGGCTGGCGCAGTCAGAAAGTCAAAACGGCCACACAAAGAATGTTACTTATCAGTATGTCTTCAGCGGAGACAAGGTGACCTTCAAAGACGAGACCGGCAAGGAGATGAAGTATTCGTTCAAGTTGGACAGTGCCGGCAATCTCAAGCTCATTACCATTCGGCCGGAGGAGGCGCCTGCCACTTCAACGCCTGTCAGCGTTGCATACGAGCTGGACGGAGTTTCGTGGAAAATTGTGGTTGCCCCTGCCGGTTCGCGCCCCACAGACATATCAGACCAGAACGATCAGGAGTTGATCATTTGCAAGCGAAAGAGCCCGTGAGGTAAGCGATCTTCGCCGAGCCGACTCGCTAAAACCACTACAAGGCCACAGCCTCGGCAGCCTCTCCTGCACTTGTTGTCGAGGCAACCCATTCCGTGGAACCTCCTTGGCGCTAAACGATTGGTAAGGTGACGCCTCCTGTCGAACGAAGATCATGGCACGTCACATTACGTATTCGCATCACGACATGAGTGTCGCCGACCAGCGCGACGATCGTGGACGCACGGCGAGACGTCCGCAGGACGTTCCCGCACGCGGATGGTGGGACGTGGCCATGCGCGTCAAGAAGGAGATGGCGGAAGATAACGTGGACATCATCGCGGGCGGCCTGGCGCTGTATGCGCTGCTCGCTGTGTTTCCGGCCCTCGCAGCTGCGGTATCGATTTATGGATTGTTTGCTTCGCCGGCGGACATCGCCAATCACCTGCAGCAAGTCGCAGCGGCCTTGCCGGAAGACGCCACCAAGATCCTTCAGCAACAGCTGAACAACCTGTCGCAGAACTCTCAAGGCTCGCTCAGCTTCGGCATCATCGCGGGCATCGCGCTCGCGTTGTGGAGCGCGCGCAAAGGCATGGTCGCGCTGATGAATGTGACCAACATCGCGTACGACGAAGAGGAACATCGCGGCTTCTTCAAACAACTGCTGGTCTCGCTCGCGTTTACCATCGGGTCGGTAATCGGCTTTCTCGCGGTACTTTTACTCGGCGTTGCTGTTCCGCTCGCGTTGTCTATTCTTCCGCTGGGCTCCGCGACCGAGATCGTGCTGCTGGCGGTGCGCTGGCTGTTGTTGTTTGGTGTTGCGGTGCTGGGCCTGGCGATCGTCTATCGGTTCGCGCCGGACCGGCATCCGGCGCAATGGCGATGGGTCACGCCCGGGTCGCTGATCGCAGCGACGCTATGGTTGATCGGCAGCGCGCTGTTCGCGCTCTACGCCCGGAATTGGGGCAGCTATGGCCAAACGTACGGTGCCTTGGGCGGCGTCGTCGTGCTGCTGATGTGGTTTTATCTGAGCGGATATATCATCATCCTCGGCGCGGAGATCAATGCCGAGCTCGAGCGGCAGACCAGGGAAGATACGACGATCGGCCGACCGAAGCAGATGGGCGAGCGCGGCGCATACTCGGCCGACACGATTGGCCCGACCTCCGAAGAGATGAAACAATCCTAAGCCGCCTGAGCGGCGCATGGAGTGCATTCGATGAGCCTGATCCTGTCCTGGCTGATCCTTTCCTTCGCGGTGTGGATTACGGCCGCCATCCTGCCGGGACTTCACATCAAGAGCGCGACGAGCGCCCTGCTCGTCGCGGCCATCCTGGGTGTGCTCAACTTTCTGCTCGGCTGGCTGCTGTTTGCGGTCTTCACCGTCGCAACCCTCGGCCTCGCCTGGCTGCTCGCATTCATCACGCGCTGGATCATCAGCGCCATTCTGCTGGTCATCACCGACAAGCTGACGGATCACTTCAAAGTCGACAGCTTCGGCTGGGCGCTGCTCGGCGCCCTGGTGATGTCACTCGCCGGCACGTTCGGCGAGTGGGTCGTGCGCTCGGCCTTCTAACTCAGCCCTTCGCTGCCGCCGCCGTGAACACCGCCAGCTGTGCTTCGAAAGCACGCTTGTAGGCGGGCCGCGCTTCGGCGCGGGCGATATAAGCCATGAGGCTTGGATACTGCTCCAGAATTCCGTAGCCACCCAACCTGCGCAGCACCGTCACCATCATCAGGTCGCCGGCACTGAACTCACCATCGAGCCACTGTGCATCGCCAAGCCGAGTGGACAGCTCGCCCAGGCGCGCACGAACACGATCGTCGAGCATCGTCTGCCGCTCTTCGAACCAGCTCTTGTCGCGCTCAAAGATCACCGCCATCGAGCGCTCGACAATCGGCGGCTCCACGGTGCTGAGCGCTGAAAACATCCATGCGATCGCGCGCGCCCGAGCCTTCGGATCCTTCGGCAGCAGCCCCGCATGGCGCTCGCCGATGTACAGCACGATGGCGCCAGACTCAAAGAGTGCGAAATCGCCTTCTTCATAAGTCGGAATCTGCCCGAACGGATGAAGCGCACGATGCGCCGGCTCCTTCATCTGGCTGAACGACAGCAGTCGCACGTCGTACGGCTGACCCACCTCCTCCAGCGCCCATCGCACGCGAAAATCTCGCGCCAGCCCGCGGCCACGGTCGGGCGATCGTTCGAAAGCAGTAATCGTCGGGTTCATTCAAGGGCTCCAGTGGGTTCCAGTATGCATAGGACGCAAAGCGACCCCGCATTCCGACACCGGAGTATAAATATGTTGCGCGGAAAACTGGGACGGCGAGATCAAATACCCGCGTACCACGACCAACCATTGCGAATGAGGCCGCGGCGGCCGTGATCGTCGAACTCATCGGTCACTACGATGCGCCTGAGAAACTTCAGGCTCTTGTACCCGAGCTGCGTCTCGACCCTGAGTCGCAACGGCGCGCCGTGACTGATGGGCAAATTCCGGCCGTTCATGCCATAGGCCAGAATCGTTTGCGGGTGTAATGCATCGAGCATGTCGATGCCGTCTTCCCAACCGTCATAGGCATAGAACTGCACGAAGCGCGCGGTCGAGCGAATGCCGGCAGCCTCCATTACGCTGCGCAAAGGCACCCCCGTCCATTGCGCAATCGCTGACCAACCTTCTTCACACGTGTGCCTCGTGATCTGAGTCCGGGATCGCATGCGTTGCAACTCATCGAGCGAGAAAGCTCGCGGCCGCGCCACGCTGCCTTCGACCAGCAGCCGCCAGTCGGCAAACCCATTGGCGAGCAAACGTTCATAGTCAGGAGCCTTGGGATGCGTCGTACCGATCGCAGGCATCGAGGAAATATCCGCGACATCGTATTCCCTGGCGAGCGACTGCGCAGGAAACAACAGCCGGTGGGCCTTGTACGTCAACAAATCGCCCATGCGCAGCAGGTGCCCGTAGGTCGGCGGATCCGTTTTGGAACAACCGGCCAGCAGCAGTCCGGCTGAGGAAACTGCGCCTGTGAT
Source organism: uncultured Steroidobacter sp. (assembly GCA_946478975.1). Next base: position 1,096 of record CAMLEO010000041.1, on the reverse strand, counting down.
AAATGCACGACGGTGCATCTGACCTGGCTGCTTCATCACTCATTCCCCCAAGTCATGGCGCGCAACTGGCGCCTGAAACCGGTCGCAATCACCATCGCGACGTGAACGACCAGGAACAGCACCAGCGCAGTGAAGCCAAAGAAATGAATCGTGCGGGCGGTTTGATAGCCGCCGAATACATCCAGCAGCATCGGCCAGGCGGCAGTCACCGCCGGCGACATCGTCAGGCCTGTCGCGACCATCAACGGCAGAACGACGAACATCACACCGAAGTACGTCAGCTTTTGCAGCAGCCCATACGGCGGCCCAATGCTCGCCGGCCCAGCACGCGGGGGAAAGTGATCGCGCAGGTCGTGCAGTAGTGCTCGCGGCATGAGCTCGCTCGGACGCGGAAGCAAGTCACGTTTGATGTGACCGCTCAAGACGCCGAGCGAAAAATAAACCGCAGCTATGACGACGAGCATCCATGCCGCTAGAAAATGCAGGCTGCGCGCCCAGCCGTTCTGATTGAATACGTCAAAGTTGCGCTCGGCGATGACGGGCGCACCGGGCAACTCGGTGAACACCACCCTGTTACGCAACTCATCGGGCCGATAGTTATTGCTGATCGGCAGGTTCAACAGCGCTGGCGTGAGGTCGTTGCCGGCGTGCCCCAAGTACAGACGAGGATGCACCATCAGAATGAAAAACCCGCTGAGCGCCAGCGTCATGAAGCTCGCCGCGGCGATCCAGTGGCAGATTCTCGTCCACCGACTGTGTCCTCGCGAAGGTGAGTTCGACATGAGAGTGCCCACTCGTCAGTTCACTCGCCGACGTTTCATCTGATATTCCGCCTGCAGCTTCCAGGTCTTGCCATCATCGTTGGAAGCCTCATCGCGCCACACGAACGAATCCGGGCGGATATCGTTGAACGACCACCGTGTTTGTTTGCTGCCTAGCTCCGATGTTTCGAGCACGTACCGATCGTCCCCCACCGGCCCACCGACAAACTTCGCAGCCGAACCGTGCTCGGGATCGAAGAAGGTCGCGTGCCACGTTTTGGACTTCGCCTCGAACCAATGCACGTCCGTGTAGACCTCCCGCTCCTTTCTCGCCC
>CAMLEO010000040.1 GCA_946478975.1 uncultured Steroidobacter sp. | reverse complement strand
CTCACCGAGTGGAAGAACATCAGCGTGCCGACGGCCGGCCTGACTGCAAGTTGTTTCTTCGGCAGCATCTTCGCCGGCCGATTGCTGCTGGGAGCGGCGATCGATCGCGTCGGCGCAACGCGCATGGTGCGCATTGGATCCATCGTTGCTGTGGTGGGCACGACCAGTTTCGCATTCGGTCGTGACGCTGTGGCTGCGGTCGGACTGGTGCTCACGGGCTTCGCACTCGCACCGATCTTTCCAACGCTGGTCGCGCAAAGCGCCGGCCGTTTTCCTCGTTCGGAGCTGGCGCGGGTCATCGCGACCTGCGTGGCGTGTGCGATTCTCGGCAGCGCTACGGTTCCGTATCTGGCTGGAGCCGCGACGCGAATTTTCGGCCTCGGCGCCATTGCCATGGCAACCGTCCTGCTGGCGCTGCTGCTGATAACGATGCACGAAGTAGTCGCCCGCTATCGCAGTTCGTCCGTCACTGCGTAGAAGAAATCGAGCGTGGATCATCGGAGACAGTTTGCCGTTGTGAGCACTCGCGGTTAGGTTCCGCCGCGGGAGCCAAAAGATTCGCCGGGCACGCGCACATTCCAAAGAATTGCGTCCACCGGTTTTCAGCGGCAATCAATCAACACCAAGAAGGGGACGGAATCATGTCTCGGATGCGCGCACTCGTTGCAGCCAGTGCTTTGTCGTTGCTATTCGGTTTCGGGGCGGTGGAGGCAGCCAATCCTCTGGGCATTGCCTTCAAGTACGTCACCAACGTGCCCAAGTACGGCAACTCCACCGGCATGCTCATCACCGGTCGGTGTAATCGCTACGACGCGGCTTTCGCGGCGGCTCGGCAGAAGGGTGCTGAGGTGCTCGCGTATATCAATCCCGTCGCCCGTCCGGATCATTTCGTGTGCGCGCTCGACACACAGTTCTACATGAATGATCTGGGCCAGGTGCCGCTGTGGCCTTATCCCACCTACGGCCAGCGCAGCCCGTGGCCGAACACGCGCATGACCGATATTCGCGCCGGCTCCGACTGGTCCGATCATGTGGTCGCGTACGTCGAACGTTTGATGCGCGAAGGCAAGGTGGACGGCGTGTTCCTGGATGCCGTCGGCGTGCGGCCGTGGAGCAGCCTGGCGGAGTGGAGCTCGTGGCCGCAGTCGGAGAAGAATGCGTTCGCCGCCGGCAACGTCGACCTGGTCCGTCGCCTCGACGCGCGCCGTCGCGCGATCAATCCGAACTTCATCATCATCTCCAACAATGTTTGGGAGTACGGCACCATGAAGGCGCTGGACGGCGAACGTTACGTCGACGGCGTGGCGCTCGAACATCCCAAGCCGCTGTCGCCCTGGCATGTGAGCTACGCCGCGCGGCCGTTCGGCAACCTCGGTCATCGCCGGGTGCTCGTGATCGCGAATACGCGCACGGATGCCCAGGCGTGGGCCAAGGTCCGCGGCGTCACGCACGTTTCGGATCAGACCTCGGCGCAATATCAGTATCCGAACGCGCCGGCGGTCTCGTTCTCGACCTTGAGCGATCGCTAGCCGCTAAACGCTCGAACGCGGACCGCCAGAGCCCCTGGCGGTCCGTTCCTGCCGCGAACGTGCGAAACTCGTAAGAGGTTCACTGCGTTCAATCGGCTATGACAAAGCGATCTTCCGCGGACGGCGTGGTCCGAGTTCGCGGCGCGCGCGAGCACAACTTAAAAAACGTCGATGTGGAGATTCCACGCGACGCGCTCGTGGTTTTCACGGGTGTTTCCGGATCCGGCAAGTCTTCGCTGGCGTTCGCCACGCTGTATGCCGAGGCGCAACGCCGCTATCTCGAATCGGTTTCTCCTTACGCCCGGCGCCTGTTTCATCAAATGGGCGTGCCGCAGGTCGACGAGATCGACGGCCTGCCGCCGGCGGTGGCCTTGCAACAGCAGCGCGGCTCGCCAACGACGCGCTCATCCGTCGGCAGCGTCACCATGCTGTCGAACCTGTTGCGCATGTTGTATTCGCGCGCAGGTGACTATCCTCGCGGACAGCAGTTGTTATATGCGGAATCCTTTTCACCTAACACCCCGCAGGGCGCGTGCCCGACGTGTCACGGCTTGGGAAGGATCTACGATGCCACCGAAGCGTCGATGGTTCCCGATCCATCGCTCAGCATCCGCGAACGTGCCATCGCCGCCTGGCCGCCTGCGTGGCACGGTCAGAATCTGCGCGACATCGCGGTTACGCTCGGCTACGACATCGACAAGCCCTGGCGCGAGTTATCGAAGAAGGATCGCGATTGGCTGTTGTTCACGGAAGAGCGGCCGACGGTGCCTGTCTACGCAGGCTACGAACCGCACGAGGTGCGGCGCGCACTGAAGCGCAAGGAGGAGCCGAGCTATCAGGGCACCTTCACCGGCGCACGCCGCTATGTTTTGCATACGTTTGCGAACACGGACAGCCCGTTGATGAAAAAGCGGGTCTCGCAGTATCTGGTGAGCACCGACTGTCCGACTTGCGATGGCAAGCGCCTGAAGCGCGAAGCGCTGTCCGTGAAGTTCGCGAACCTGGATATTGCGCAGATGTCGGCGCTGCCGATCAAGGAACTCGCGAAGTTGTTGCAGCCTTATGCGGCGCAGGGCTCGCGCAAGCGTGCGGACGATCATCCGGAGAAGGCACTGGTCACCGAGCGCATCGTTCGGGATCTCGAAGCGCGCATCAAAGTCGTGCTCGATCTGGGTTTGGGTTATCTGTCGCTGGAGCGAAGCACACCGACGCTGTCGCCCGGCGAATTGCAACGGCTGCGGCTCGCGACTCAAGTGCGTTCGAATTTGTTTGGTGTCGTGTACGTGCTCGATGAGCCTTCAGCAGGCTTGCATCCGGCGGATACGGAGGCGTTGCTCGCGGCGCTCGATCAATTGAAGCAGGCGGGCAACTCATTGTTCGTGGTCGAGCACGAGCTCGATGTCATTCGTCATGCCGATTGGATCGTCGATGTCGGCCCGGACGCAGGCGAGCGCGGCGGGCAAGTCCTTTACAGCGGCCCGACGCAGGGCCTCGCTGACGTGGAAGCGTCACACACGCGGCATTATTTGTTTGGGAACTTCAAGCTGCCCGAACGAACCACGCGAGCGCCGACTGAATGGCTGGAGCTGAAAGGTGTTACTCGCAACAACTTGCAGGGACTGAACGCGCGCTTTCCGTTGCGACTCATGACCAGTGTCACGGGCGTTTCCGGCTCGGGAAAGTCGACGCTCGTGAGCCAGGCGCTGGTTGAGTTGGTCGCGGGCGCGCTCGGTCAGCAGTTGTCACCCGATGAAGAGGAAGGCAGCGAGCTGGAACGCACGATCGTGCGCACACAAGGTGGTTCCATCGTCGCCGGCATGGAACGTATCAAACGCATGGTGCGCGTCGATCAAAAGCCCATTGGACGCACACCGCGCTCCAATCTCGCGACGTACACGGGCCTGTTCGATCATGTTCGAAAGTTATTTGCGGCGACCAAGACCGCGCGCTCGCGTCGTTATGACGCCGGCCGGTTTTCATTCAACGTCGCCAAGGGCCGCTGCGAGACGTGCGAAGGCGAGGGCTTCGTGATGGTCGAGCTGCTGTTTCTGCCGAGTGTTTATGCGCCGTGCCCGACCTGTCACGGCGCTCGTTACAACGCGCAGACCTTGGAAGTTCGTTATCGCGACCAGAACATTGCCGAAGTGCTGGGCATGACAGTCGACACGGCTTGGAAATTCTTTGCCGATGAATCGCACATCGAACGTTCGCTCGGCGTGCTGCACGAGGTCGGCTTGGGCTATCTGCGCTTGGGCCAGGCGGCGACTGAGCTGTCCGGCGGCGAAGCGCAGCGAATCAAGCTGGCGACGGAGCTGCAGCGGCTGTCCCGCGGCGACACGTTATATGTATTGGACGAGCCGACGACGGGCCTGCACCCGTCGGATGTCGAGCGTTTGCTGGTGCAGCTGGAACGACTCGTTGCCGCCGGCAATACAGTCATCGTGGTCGAGCACGACATGCGAGTCGTCGCCGGCAGCGATTGGGTGATCGACATCGGCCCCGGCGCCGGCGACGAGGGCGGCAAGATCGTGGCGACCGGCGCGCCCAAGGACATCGCCCGATCCAAGGCGAGTCGAACCGCTCCCTACCTCGCAGCCTTCCTGCGCGACGCATGTTAGGATGTGGACCATGAACGATGATGACGAACGGGAACTGTTACGCCAGGAAATCGAGGAGCTGACGGACCTGCTCCGCAACGATGAAACGTGGGAGAACCTGCGTACCATCCTTCGCGCCAAAGGCTTCGATCCCGAGACCACGCTGCTGGTGTCGTTCATGGAAGATGACGACGATCAGGAACTCGGCGTGCTGGTGACCGCCGCCGGCAGAGTCATCGAATATCAACGCAGCACCACCAGCGACGACGCCGCGACCTTTACAGGCGTCGACATCACCGACGACGCCGAGCGTCTCGAAGACTATCCGCAGGTTCCGATCGCGCTCGCCGAGTTTCTATAAACGAGCGCGACCGACGTTTCATTTGCGCTTGAAGTCCAGGCGGATCACCTTCGGGTCCTTGCCCGGGCTGACGATCTCCCAATCCTGCAGCAGATGATCGGCGCTTGCGATGTGCCAGGTCGTCGAATGAAAGTGCTTGGGATGCGAGTCCAGGTTGCTGGCATCGCGCAGCGAGAAGCTGAACGTGTCGGGGTCGGTGGACGGCCCGGCGACATAATGAAGCTGATTGCCCATGTCGCAGAAGTGATCGGCATGCAGCTCCGAGCCGACCACGTAGAACACCGTTGCGGTCAGTTGCTCGCCGTTCTTCCATTCCTCGTGCAACAGCGCGGTGCCGAACGCCATCGGACGAAAGATGTCGATCATCGTTTCGCCCTTGCCCAGCGGCGCCTCCCATTCGCCGGCCAGGGACTGCAGTCTTGCGAACGCGGCCGCGGCGTCGTTCTTTTCCACGACTTCGGCGGAGGCGGGGCTTTGGCTCAGCAAGCCAGCCGCGGCCATTAATCCAATCAGCACGACTCTCATGACATTGCTCCGGGGTTGATGGTCCGGGCATAGTCTCGGGCGGCAGCCAAAGCTTGCGACAGTGAGCGATGTCATGCCTCGCGCCCATGACATTTGTCATGTGACACCCGGGATGCCGGCTAATAAACTTTGACGCATGAACCTGGCAGCGGCTACGCCCGAGCAATCCGCCGAGCGTTCGATGCTCGTACGCATCGGGTGCGTGCTCATGATCGTCGCCGCCGGCATGCGGGCGTCGTTCGTGGCGTTGTTCGAGCTGGACAAGCTGGGATTGTCCCAGGCCTGGCCGATCCTCTGGTTTTCAGGCTATGCGGCGCTGGTGATTGCGTACGGCCTGGCCACGCGGCCGCAAGTGTCCGGCCCTTGGCGAGCGACGCTGCTGGTCGTGCAGAGTATCAGCGGCCTTTACCTGGTCTGGCTGTATCCAAACTTTCTGGTGACCGCGTTGCTGGTGGTCGTGGCATGGCAGATCGCGTGGGCGACGACGCTGCGGCGGGCGATTGCCGCTGTGCTGGTGCAGTCGATCGCGCTGGCGCTGATGAAATGCACCAATCAAGTGGCGGGCATGTCGGTGCTGGTGCTGGTCGGCACGTGCGGGTTCGAGCTGTTCGCCGTCAGTGCCGCTCATCTTGCCCGCAGCGAGGCAATCGCCCGAGAAGCCTTGCTGCGCGTGAACGCTGAATTGCGTGCGACGCATGCGTTGCTGGCGGAAAGCACGCGCATGGCCGAGCGGTTGAAGATTTCCCGCGACCTCCACGATGCGATAGGTCACAACCTCACCAGCCTCACCGTGCATCTGGATGTCGCCGGTCGGCTGACGCAGGGAGAAGGTGTCGAGCACGTGCGCTGCGCCCGCGAGCTGGCCGGAGCGTTGCTCGATGAAGTGCGCGAGGTCGTGAATCAGATTCGAGTTCAGCCGGTCGACCTGCGAGCGACGTTGCAATCGTTGACGGAAGGGCTCGCAGCGCTGCGTGTGAATCTGATCATTCCGGAAGATCTGAGTGCGCTCGACGCCGTGCGTGCCGACGCGATTCTTCGCTGCGTTCAGGAGCTGATCACCAATACGTTGCGTCACGCGCAAGCGCGCGAGCTGGTGGTCGAAATTCAACAATCCGAGAGCGGCGTGCTGATTCGTGCTCGCGACGATGGCAGAGGCGGCGACAGTGTCGAAGGCCAGGGGCTCGCGGGCATGCGTGAGCGATTCGAATCCCTCGGCGGAAAAGTATCGATCCACACCGCGCCGGGTCGAGGGTTCAGCGTCGACGCATACATTCCGGCCGTCGCGTCATGATCCGCGTTTGTCTCGCTGACGATCAGGCGTTGTTTCGTAGCGGGCTGCGCGCATTGCTCACGTCATTCGAGGGCATCGGCGTGGTCGCGGAAGCCGAGGACGGTGAGGCTGCCGTCGCTGCGGTTCTGAGCCATCGCCCTGACGTGCTGTTGTTAGATGTTCGCATGCCACGCATGACGGGCGTGCAGGTGATCTCGGCGCTCGCAGCTCAAGCGGCGCTGCCGCCGACATTGCTACTGACTACGTTCGAGGATGACGCTGCGCTGATCGGTGGCATTCGCGCCGGCGCCAAGGGATTTCTACTCAAAGGCGTGACACCCGAGACGCTGGTCAAGGCCATTCATGCCGTCGTGAACGGCGAAACGTTCATGCATACGACGCTGACGTTTCAAGGTTCTCCTGGGAATGCGGGTGCCGAGTGGCGCGGGCAGGCGTTCGTCACGCCGGATCCGTTGACGACGCGCGAACGCGAAGTGCTGGGCTTGATGACGAATGGGTTGTCGAACACGCAGATTGCCGAAGCGCTCGATTTGGGGGAGGGCACAGTGCGCAATCACGTGTCCAGCATTCTGTCGAAGCTCGGTGTCACTGATCGGACCAAGGCGGTGCTGCTGGCTTTGCAACAGCGCCTGGTCTAAGCGATTCGACGTATCACGCGCTTCTGAAAGTCGTTGATGATCTCGCGCGCCGCGTTGTGCCCGGGTGCGCCCGTGACGCCGCCGCCAGGATGCGTGCCGGACCCGCACATATAAAGTCCCGACAACGGGCCGCGATAGTTGCCATAGCCGAGCATCGGCCGGGCCGAGAACATCTGGTCGAGATTGAGCGCGCCGTGGAAGATGTCGCCGCCGATCAATCCGAACGTGCGTTCCAGATCCAGCGGGCTATTGATCTGCCGTCCCAGCACCGACGCCTTGAAGTTGGGCGCGTGAGCGTTGACGGTCTCGATCATTAGATCGGCGACGGTTTCACGATGCGTGTCCCACGACTCGCCGTTCGGCAGTTTCGGCGCGACATGCTGGCAGAACAAACTCGCGACGTGCTGGCCGGCAGGGGCGAGGCTGTCATCCAGCGTCGACGGAATGAGCATTTCGACGATCGGTTCTTTCGACCAGCCATGCGTGCGCGCGTCGAAGAATGCGCGTTCCATGTAGCCGAGCGTCGGAGCAATGATGATGCCTGCGGTGTGATGAGCTGCGCGCTGCTTGCCGGGCAAGCAAGTGAAGTCGGGCAACTCCGACAGCGCCACATTCATTCGGAATGTGCCCGAGCCGCAGCGCCATTGGCTGATGCGCTGCTGAAATGCGGCCGGCAGTGCTCCCTCAGCAATCAGGCTCGTGTACAGCAGCTTGGGATTCAGATTCGAGACGACGGCGGCCGCGCGGAATGTTTCACCCGATTCGGTCACCGCGCCGACGGCTTTGCCGTTCTCGACAATGATCTCACGCACACCGGCGTTGAGCCGAATGTCCACACCGCGGCTCATCGCAGCTTTCGCCATCGCTTGTGTGATTGCGCCCATGCCGCCGATGGCATGGCCCCACACACCTTTCTTGCCGTTTACTTCGCCGAACACGTGATGCAACAGCACGTACGCCGAGCCCGGCGTATAGGGGCTCGCATAGTTGCCGACCACGCCGTCGAAGCCGTACAGCGCTTTGATCGGCGCGCTTTCGAACCAGCCGTCGAGATAGTCGCCGGCGGAAGTCACAAACAGGCTCAGCAGCTCCTGTCGCATCGTCATGTCGAGCTTGCTGAAGCGGCCGCCGATGCGAGCGGCATGCACGATCTCCGGCAGCGCCATGCGCCAACCGCCCTCGACGACATTCGGCGGCGTTTGCAACACCAGCTCACGTAACAAATCGGCGATCACGTCGAGACGATCGCCATACGCGTCCAGGCGTTCTGCGTCATTCTGCGAGAACTTCGCGACTTCTTGTTTGGTGCGACCGGGGCCGCTGGCGAGATAGCGGCCATCCTCGGTCGGCAGGAAGTTGGACAGCTCGCGCTCGACGACACGCAGGCCGTGAGCGTGCAGATCCAGATCGCGAATGACTTTCGGATTGAGCAGCGAGACGGTGTAGGAGGCGACGGAGTTGCGAAAGCCCGGATGAAATTCTTCCGTCACGGCCGCACCGCCGACCACGTGGCGGCGTTCCAGCACAGTGACTTTCAATCCCGTTGCGGCGAGATACGCCGCGCACACCAGTCCATTGTGGCCGCCGCCAACGATTAGAACATCACACTTTGCGGACACTGCGGCTCTCCGGAATCATTTCATGCATGCGACGAGTGAAGCTGCGCAGGCACACTTCGCTTTCGCTCAACGGGCCGACCGAATAACTGCTGGAGCTCATGCCCGCCTGCACGCGCGAGATCAGCGTCGTGTCCTCTTTGTTCACCTGCCGGTTGATGCGCCAGTTCAAATAACGCGCGGCACGCATCTCACGTCGCGTGTCGGGATGCACATAGGCGATCTCGCGAATCATCGTTTCGGTCGGGGACACGGGAATGAACTGCATGAAATCGATCTGGTCGGGATAGATGTCGAGCGCGACGTTGGGCCAGAGCTTGAAGTACGTCCACAGCTTCTGTCGCTCCGGCGGCAGATAGTCCACTGCCGGCAGCAGCTTTTGATACAGGCGCTCCGACCAGCTGCTGCGCGGCGCGTCCTGCAGATGGCCCCACATCTTGTCGACCCAGGGCTGCGCTTCGATGCCGTAGGTCTTGCCGAACAGGCGATTGAGCCCGGGATGCGCAACGTCGATGTGCATGCCATCGGAATAATTGTCGGCAACGTTTTTCCAGTTCACCGTGCGCGGACGCAAAGTGACTCGGCCCTGGGGCACGAGTTCTTCCATGCGATACGCGGCGAGATCGTCGGCGTATGGAGCGAACATCTCCGCAACGCTCGGCAGGCCGGGCTCCAGCCGCACGAAAACGAAGCCGTGGTAGATCTCCTGCTCCAGCGGCACCAGGCCGTGCAGCTCCGGTTTCAGATCGCGGAATGTTTCGCGATGAGGGACGCCGATCAACCGGCCGTCGAGCGAATACGTCCAGGCGTGATAAGGGCAGGTGATGCGCCCGCCGCAGTGGCCGCTCGGCCCTTCCAGCAGGCGCGAGGCGCGGTGGCGGCATACATTATGAAAGCTCCGGATCTCACCGTCGCGGCCGCGGAGCGCAACGATGGACTCGCCGAGCATGTCGAAGCAGTGATAGTCGCCGGGCTTGGGGATATCGCTGCCATGACACACCAGCTGCCAGCTGGTGCGAAATATCGAGCGCTTCTCCAGTTCGAAGAAGTCGCGATCGTGATAGATCCAAGCCGGCAGGCCCACGGCCGGATCGGCGACCGGCGCGGTGGTTTGCGACGACACGGGACGAATGGCAGCAGACATGAGCACTCTCCTGGCCCGGGAGTGCGCCCAGGATTGCCGGACTCAGCACGGAAGTCCAGCCCGACGTGAGATGCCGCTTACGAAGCGTGGGCGCGTGCCAGAAACCGGCCGCTGCGCACCGGCGTCGCCGCTTGCTCGTGCCAGGCGAGCGTGCCATTGACGAACACGTGCACCACGCCTTCGGCCAGCTGCGTCGGGCTTTCGTAGGTCGCACGATCGATGATGGTTGCCGGATTGAACACGGTGATATCCGCTTTCATGCCCGGCGCGATCCGGCCGCGATCGAGCAAAGAAAACGTCGCCGCCGACAGCCCGGTCATTTTGTGAACAGCCGCTTCCAGGCTCATCACTTTCAAGTCACGCGCATATCGGCCCAACACGCGAGGAAACGTCCCCCATAGTCGCGGATGGGGCAGAGTGTCGTGCGGCAGGCCGTCGGAACCGATCATGCAGCAGTGGTGCTGCATGATCTGGCGCATATCCTGCTCGTGCATCTGAAAATAGCTGGCGCCGCCCGGCATCAGCTGCTCGGCAGCGGCGGCTTGTGACATTCCCCATTCTTCGGCGATGCTTTTCAACGTGCGGCCGCCCATTTCCGGATGCGGCGTGGACCAGTTGATCAGGATCTCGACCTCGCCATCGGCCAGGTCCGGGCGAATGACGGTCGAGCCGGCGGTGTACGGATAGCAATCGAGATGCACGGGTTGTGAGCGGCGCGCGGTATCGATCAATTCGAGCGTCTCACCGGCTCGACCCCAGTTGCGCACGCCGGCGCATTTGAGATGCGACAGAATCAGCGGCGTCCGGCGCGGCTTGGTGACAGCAAACGCTTCCTTCAACGCCTCGACCATGCCTTCACGCTCGTCACGAATATGAGCTGTGCAAACGCCGCCGGCGTTGCCGACGGTGTAGGCGAGCACGCTGAGCTCGTGAACATCGGCGGCCTGCGCCGGAGCGTAGAACACGCCGGAGCTCATACCGACCGCACCTTGGTCGAGCGCCTGTCGCAACAGGACGTTCATTTCTTCCAGCTCGTGCGCGTTGGCGGGCCGTTCCAGATCTTCCACACAGCGCACTCGAAGCGTCGAATGCCCGACCAGTGCAGCGACGTTCACACGCGGCGAGGTCGCTTCGATGGCCTTGCGATAGCTGGCGAAGCTGTCGTAAGCGAAGTCCGCTTGCTGACCGAGCAGATTGAACGGCTCGCTGACACCGTTGGCAAAACGCAGCGGCGCCGCCGAGATGCCGCAGTTGCCGACGACCAGCGTGGTCACGCCCTGGCTGATCTTCGGAATCATCTCCGGCTGCGTGATGCAGATCAGGTCGTCATGCGTGTGCACGTCGATGAAGCCCGGCGCGACGGCGAGGCCTCGGACATCAATAGTTTCTTTCGCCCTGACGTGTGCGAGATCGCCGAGCGCGACGATGGTGTCGCCGCTGAGAGCCACGTCCGCCGCGAAAGCGGGCCGGCCGGTGCCATCGATAACCTGTCCGCCTTTGAGGATGACATCGGCGCGAATGGAAATTGTCATTACGGAACTGCGAGCTCTAGAAAAACGTCTTGAGGCCGCCGACGATGGTGTAGTCGTCGTCGACCTCCATCAGCAGCGACCACTTGTCGAACGTGGTGCAGGGGTGCGAGATATGAAAGCCGAGCAGATCGCCGACCTGGAGCTCCGCGTCGCTGGGGACGCTCAGCCAGGCGTGCTGGTCGTTGAGCTTGTCGACGCTCAAACCTTCGATGGCCAGCGGCGCGTCATGACGGCCGTCACGAAACCACCAGCGCGCCACCGGCAGGTCGATGTCGAAAGAAACATCGCGCTTGCCCATCAGCACGATGGCCTGGTTCGGCTGAGGGCGCGAAATCACGCGCGACCACACTTCCAGCGCGGGAACGAGCCGGGGGGCAGGCCCTTCGACCGCGCGGCGTTGAATGTGTGTGAGCAAGCGACGATAAAAACCGATGTCGTGCGTCACGTAACAGCCGCTGCGCAGGATCGGTACGATGCCTGGCGATTTGCTGGACAGCACGTGCGCAACCAAGTCGTAATAAGCTGAGCCGCCGGCGCTGACGATGATTTGATCCGGGGCTGCAAACAATCCCTCTGCGGACAGCGCGTCGCAGAGCTGCATGATGGTTCGTAAGTAGCTCAGCACCGCGCTGGCATCGCGTTCCGCTTGATTGGTGACGATCAAACCTTCGTAGCCTTCGACGCCGTGCAGTTCGACGTAGGGCAGTGCTTGAATCGCTCGTGCGAGCGCGACAGCTTCATCGAGCGAGCGAACTCCGCAGCGGGAGTTCGGCATGCCCATTTCGATCAGCAGTCGTGCCGGCGGCGCGCCCGCAGTTTTACCAAAGCCATCGGAGATCGCGCGCGCGCCTTCGATGCTGTCGACCAGCACGTAATAAGCACGATACGGCGTCTGCGCCCACAGGCGAGCGAGGCCAGCGATTTCGGCTTTGCCGACCAATTGATTGGCGAGGATGAGATTGGACACGCCGAGGTCATGACACACCTTGAACTGCGTCATGGTTGCGACCGTGAGTCCCCATGCGCCGTGGTCGAGCTGGCGCTTGAACAACTGCGGACACATGGTCGTCTTGGCGTGCGGCGCGAGCTTCACGCCGGCGCGTTCGATGTACGCCTGCATCTCTCTCAAGTTGTTGTCGAGTGCCGAACGTTTCAGCACTGCGACCGGCATCGGCAGGTCGCCGCGCAAGAGATTGAAGCGACGCCCCGCGATATCGCCGACGCACCGGATGGAATTATCCAGCGGCAGCCCCTTGGTGCCCGGGGGCAGATCGGCATTGGCGATATCGCTGAGATGCATGGCGTTCACCTGCCAGGTTGCAGGGCGATCACTTCGATCTCGACTTTGGCATCGACCATCAGCGCGGACTGCACGCAGGCGCGCGCCGGCAATGCTTCTTTGAAATAACTGGCGTAGACGCGGTTGAATGCCGGGAAATCGCGCGTGTCGTCGAGCCAGACGTTTGCTTTGACCACGTCCTTCAGGGTGCAGCCGGCCTTTTCCAGGATGGCGATGATGCTTTGGATGACGTGATGGGTTTGCGCGACCACGCCGCCTTCAATTACTTCGCCGTCATCGCCGAGCGCGACCTGCCCGGAAACGAACACAAAACCGTTGGCGATGGTGGCCTGGCAGAAGGGCAGCGGCTGGCCGCCGGTCCCGGTTCTCGCTCCGCCAATACGTTCGATCGACACAGCATCTCCTCACGGTCGTACCCCATCGTTGCGGCCGATGATCCATCAGAAATGTAGTGTCGTCAAACAGAAATGTAGCGGAAATGACATGCTGCGAGGTGACGCCGGTCGTGCCGCTGAGGTAACTTCCTGTCCCACTGCACGGTTGGATTCGATGAGATGGGGCGATATGAAAAAAACACGGACCCAGGAAAGCGCCGATATTCTGCCGCGGCTCGAGCACATGATGGACTCGATGACCCGCTCCGAGATCCGGATCGCGAAGAAGCTGCTGGAGTCGCCGAGCGACTTCGTGAGATCGAGCGTGCGCGGCATCGCGGCCGATCTCGGCGTCAGCGAGCCGACCATCCTGCGGTTCTGTCGTGCGGTCGGCTGCGAAGGCTTCAAAGACCTGAAGTTCCGCTTGATCCAGGAGCTGGCGCTGACGCAGGCGATGAGCGATCAGGCGGCGCGAGCCACGCGGCCCGCGAGCAGCGGCGAGCTTCCGGCCGGCGCTAAAGATCTCAATGACGATCGCGTGTTCGAGACCATCATCGAAGCGCTCACGCGTACGCGAGCAACGCTCTCCAACAAGGATTTGCTGAGCAGCGCGCAGGCGATCGCAAAGGCTGGAAGAGTCGTGGTTTACGGCATCGGCGGCAGTTCCGCGGCGCTGGCCGCCGAGGCGCACAACCGGCTGTTCCGATTCAACATCCCCATCATGGTGTTCACCGACGGCTACACCCAGCGCATGTCGGCGGCGATCCTGAGCGAAGGCGACGTGGCGTTGTTCATTTCCTCGACCGGCCGCCCGCGGGAGTTGCAGGAGAGCCTGGAGCTCGCCAAGTACTACAAGGCGACCTGCATCGCCATCACCGATAAAGACACGCCGCTCGGGCGCGATGCGGATATCTGTTTGCACGTGGGCCTGCAGGCGGCGGGCGCCGAAGAGTTCCAGCCGAACCCGATGCGATTCGCGCAGCTGTTCGTGATCGATCGGCTCGCACATGCCGTCGCCGCCGTCGTTGGCGAACGAGCGCACGTCGCCTTGCGCCGGATGCGCGGCAGCGTCGCCTGGCTGCACGGCATAGCGCCTCAACAGCCCATCGGCGATTGATTCGGGCCGGCTTCGTAGATCCCCTCAGCACGGCGCCAGACCCAATGAGAATTCAACGGTCTATCGCCGGCCGTGCGTCCCGAAATGTAACAATACAAACATGAATGACGTGTTTTTGATTGACGGTGACGCAAAAGCGTGTTTATGCTCAATCAACGGTGCCGCTTGCGATAAATAACAACCGACCAGGGTGGATTGTCAGATGCAACGAGCGAGACGTGACTTGCCGGTTTATTTCGTGTCCACGTTAGCTTTGATGGGAGCATCAGGCCGCAGCGGCGCGGCGGATGCACCCGATACCGAGTCCGAAAACGCTATTTCCGAAGTCGTGGTGACTGGCTCCCGCATCACCACCACAGGATTCAGTCAGCCCACGCCCACTTCGATGATCACGGCGGCCGATATCGAAAAAGCCGCCGCGCCGAATCTGTTCAACACCATCGCCGAGCTGCCGGTGCTCCAGGGCAGCACCGGCCGCAGGACGTTCGTCAACAGCACCAGCAGCGGCATGCAGGGCTTGAGCTCTTTCAGCCTGCGCAACCTGGGCACGATCCGCACGCTGACCATGCTCGACGGCCAGCGCGTGACGCCGGCGAATGTCACCAACGTGGTGGACGTGAGCCAGTTTCCGCAGTTGCTGGTAAAGCGCGTCGATGTCGTCACCGGCGGCGCGTCCGCGTCGTACGGTTCGGATGCGATCGGCGGCGTCGTCAACTTCATCACCGACAAAGAGTTCGTCGGATTCAAAACCAACGTCGAAGCGGGGCAGACGACCTACGGCGACGACGACAGCATCACCGGCCAGGCAGCGTGGGGCGGCGTGTTCCTGGGCGACAAGCTGCATGTCCAGGTGAGCGGCGAATACAGCAAAGAAGACGGCGTGCATGACGGCGGCTTCGGCGGCGGCTCCGCCGCACATGGCCGCGACTGGTTCAAAACACCGGCCATGCAAGTGCGCCCGATCAGCCAGACCAACGATGGCCGGCCGCAATATTTCGTCATCAACAATGCCCAGCAGATGCAGTACACGGGCTATGGCTTGATCACCAACGGTCCGCTGCAAGGCACGGCGTTCGGTCCCAACGGTCAGCCGTATCAGTTTCAATACGGCTCGAACGGCACGCCGCTGCATAACGGCCAGGTCGCCAATTGCATCAGCCCGTTTTGCGTCGGCGGCGATTTGAGCGGCAACGTCGCACACGGCCCCAGCCTTGCGGCGGAGCTCGAACGCACCGTCGGCTACACGCGGCTCGGTTATGACATCGGCGAGAACCACCAGGTTTATATGACGGTGAACGCCGCCAAAGTGGAGTCGATGAACGAGCCGAATGCCGGCGCCGAGAAGCCCGGCAACCTGCGCATTCAATGTGACAACCCGTATCTGCCGGCGTCGATTCAAGCCACTTGCCCGGCCGGCGGTTTTGCATTCGGCACCAGCAACGAGGGCTTTCCCGAAACCATCGAAGTGCATGCCAAGCGCGAGCAGCTGCGCTTCGTGCTCGGCGCCGAAGGCCAGTTCGATTTGTTCGGCAGCGACTGGTCTTACAACGGCTACTACGCGACGGGGCGCAACGATACCAGCATCGACGTCGAGAATATTTCTTTGACGCCGCGTTACAACGCGGCCATCGATGCAATCCGTCTGCCGGATGGCACGATCGTTTGCCGCAGCGAGGCGGCGCGAGCGGCAGGCTGCCGGCCGTTGAACGTCATTGGCCAGGTTCAGCTCGATCCCGCGGCGCTCGCGTATGTGCTGCCCGAGAACGGGCCGAAGCAGCGCTCCCGCCAGGAAGAGGATGTGGTCAGCTTCAACATCAGCGGCGCGCCGTTCTCGTTGTGGGCCGGGCCGCTCGCGCTGGCATTCGGTGCCGAGTATCGCGAGGAAACATACAAGACCACCTCGGACCCATATGGCAACGGGCTGCAGACGGGCAGCACCAACTCGGCAGATTATCCCGTCGATCCTCTGATGAACACCGTCTCCGGCAACAACTGGTATGCCGGCAATTATCACAGCGGCGAAGGTTCGTATCACGTCAAAGAGGCGTATCTCGAAGAGAACCTGCCGTTCCTGAAGTCGGATAAATTCGGCGAGGCCAACCTCAACGCCGCGGTTCGACAAACCCAGTACAGCACGGCCGGCGATGTGACGGCGTGGAAAGTAGGCGGCACCTGGAAGACGCCGCTCAGCGGCTTCAGTCTGCGTGCGGTGACATCACGTGACATTCGTGCGCCGAACCTGAGCGAATTGTTTGCACCGCCGGTGGTGGTGAACAACACCGTCCTGTTCAACGGTCAAAACATCAACGTCCTCGGCATGACGGTCGGCAACACCGATCTGAAGCCGGAGATCGCGCGCAACACCACCTTCGGCATCGTGCTGTCCGAGCCGGATTGGCTGCCGGGCTTCAGCGCGTCGGTCGATTATTACGACATCAAGCTCGACAACCTGATCTCGACCTTGACGGCGCAGCAGCAGGTCGACCTGTGCGTGGCCGGCAATCAGCAGCTGTGCTCGCAGATGTTGTTGAACAGCCCGATTCCCAATACCAACTTCGTGCGCGTGCAGGCGTTCAATCTCGCCAAGGCTCGCAACAAAGGATTGGACATCGAGGCGACCTATCGCACCGACTTCGCGCCGTTCGGCGTCGAGGGCATGCTGTCGTTCCGTGCGCTCGCGACGCACGCGATCAGCTTCGTCACCGACTCGGGCATTCCCAACACGATTCCGGTCGAAAGCGCCGGCGTGAATCTGGGCAACCCGGTGACCTCGGGCGGTATTCCGGACTGGAAAGTGAATTTCACCCAAGGCTGGGACACCGACCGCTTCGGCGTCGCCATCACCGAGCGCTGGTTCAGCGACGGCGTGTATGCGCACGAGTTCATCGAGTGCCAGACCAATTGCCCGGTCTCGACCGTCGCACGGCCGACGATCGACAACAACCAGATGAAGGGCGCGACCTATGTGGACATCGGCGGCACGTTCAGCGCCACCGAGCATGTGATCGCGTACTTCAAGGTCGACAACTTGTTCGATCGTGACCCCGAGCCGGCGCCGGGAACCACGGTGTCGATTGCGATCAATCCGTTCCTTTACGACGCGCTCGGCCGCACGTATCGGCTTGGGTTCCGCACCAGCTTCTGATAACTCAACCTCGCACAGGCGCTCGTTCGATGCAATGTCGCTCGAGCGCCCGCTGCCGCATACAGCCGATCGGAGCGCCCGCGCCTTGACCGTTCTCGCTGTCGTTCTATTGATCGCGCTGCTCATTCTCTTGATCAGTTGGGGCCGGGTGCCCCCGTTCGCCGCCTTCATCGCCGTTTCGCTGATCGCCGCACTTTGTTTCGGCATGCCGTTGCCGGAGATCGGCAAGTCGGTCGAGCGCGGAGTCGGGGACATGCTCGGCGGCATCGCCGCCATCATTTGTTTGGGCTCGATGTTCGGCAAAACCATTGCCGACAGCGGCGCGGCCCGCAGTATCGCGAACGCGCTGATGAACATCGTCGGCCTGCGATTCATTCTGATCGCAATGGCACTGACGGGTTTGATTGTCGGCATTCCGCTGTTCTATGCCGTCGGGTTTGTCGTGATGGTGCCGCTGATATTTTCGGTCGCTGCCCGCACGCGATTGCCCGTGGTGCAGTTGGGTATTCCATTGCTGTGTGGTTTGTCGGTGGCGCATGGGTTCCTGCCGCCGCATCCGTCGCCACTCGCGCTGGTAAAGCTGCTGGGAGCAGACCTGGGTGTAACATTGATCTATGGAATGATTGTCGGTGGCGTGACGGTGATGATTGCCGGCCCGCTATTGGCCCTGACACTGAAAAGAGTCACGCCGGCCGTGCCAAATGAAACGGCGGCGTTGGCGACGGCTGCGGGTGCCGATGAATCGTTGCCGAGCGCATTGAACAGCGGATTCACAGCGCTGCTGCCGGTGCTGTTGATTGCGGTGACGACATCCATTGCCTATGTGCCGGATGTTTCTCCTCCGTTGAAGCTGCTTGCGGCATTCATTGGCCAACCCATCGTTGCACTCATGCTGTCGCTGATCTACGCAACCATCAGCTTGGGACTCGCTCGCGGCAAGAGTTTCAAAACGCTCATGCAGGCGCAAGGTGCGAGTTTGCATGACGTCTCCGGCATCTTGCTGACGCTCGCGGGTGCGGGCGCGTTCAAGCAGGTGTTTGTCGATGGTGGCGTCAATGCGCAACTCGGCAGCTGGTTGCAAACTGTTCCCTTGCAGCCGCTGGTGCTCGGTTGGCTCATTGCCGTGGTCATTCGAATCGCGCTGGGCTCCGCCACGATTGCCGGTTTGACGGCGGCGGGCATCATGGTGCCGGTCGTGGCGGGGACGGGCGTCGATAAGGGATTGATGGTGCTGGCGATCGGCGCCGGCAGTCTGATGTGCTCGCACGTCAACGATGCCGGGTTCTGGTTGTTCAAGGAATATTTCAATCTCAGCCTCAAAGATACGTTCCGGTCCTGGACGCTGATGGAGAGCGTGGCCGGTTTGGTAGGGCTGTTGTGTGTGCTGGCGCTGAATGCGATCTTGTCGATGCGATGAACATGAAGTTCGTAACTCACATCGCCGTGTTGCTGCTCGTGTCCGGCGCGGCCGGCGCGGCCGAGCCACCGTCGATTATTCCCTGGCCGGTCAAGTTAGTGCCCGGGCCGGGCACGTTCACCCTTGATGCGGGCACCAAGATCTGTGCCACGAACGAGGCGGAGCGCACGGCCGCCGAGCAGCTGGCGGCTGTTATAAAGGCGGTGCGCGGCGTTGGTCTCAATGGGCGTGCCTGTGATGGATCGGGCATTACGCTGGCGTTGTCGCCAACCGCAGCGGTTGCGGACGAGGAGGGCTACGCGCTCGACGTGAGTTCCAGCGGCGTGAAGATCGAAGCACGCACCGCGGCCGGTCTGTACTACGGCGCGATGACGGCGGCGCAACTGCTGTCGAGTGGCACGGCGAGCGGCGTGCACATCGAAGACCACCCACGCTTCAAATGGCGCGGCCTGATGCTGGATTCGGCGCGACACTTCTTCTCAGTCGCGGACGTGAAGATGATCCTCGATCAGATGGGCCAGCACAAACTCAACGTGCTGCATTTCCATCTCACCGACGATCAAGGCTGGCGCATCGAGATCAAACGTCATCCCGAGCTGACCCAGATCGGCGCCTGGCGCACGCCGCCGGGTGAAACAACTCGCTACGGCGGCTTCTACACCCAAGACGACATTCGCGACATCGTCAGGTACGCAGCCGCACGTCACATCACCATCGTTCCGGAAATCGATCTGCCCGGTCACGCACAGGCAGTCGTCGCGGCTCATCCGAAGCTGAGCGTGCCCGGCGATCAACCCGAGGTGTCGAACAACTGGGGCGTCAACGAATATCTCTACAACACCGACGAGTACAGCCTGACCTTCGTCAAGAACGTGCTCGACGAAGTACTGCAATTATTCCCTGGCAAGTACATTCATCTGGGCGGCGATGAGGCGATCAAGGATCAATGGAAGGCGTCGCCGGCGATACAGGCACAGATCAAAGCGCTTGGGCTCGCCAACGAGGACGAGCTGCAAAACTGGTTCATGCAGCAGCTCGGGCTGTACCTGGCCGAGCGCAATCGGGTCATGGTCGGTTGGGACGAGATCCTCGACGCGGCAATTCCTTCGACCGCGACAGTAATGAGCTGGCGGGGGATTCAGGGCGCGATCACGGCAGCGCGTCTGGGCCACGACGTCGTGATGTCGCCCGCGCCGACGTTGTACCTCGACAATTTGCAGAGCCGTCGCGACGACGAGCCGGCCGGGCGCTTGAACGTGCAGTCTCTGTCGCAGGTATATAACTTCGAAGTGATGCCTGCGGTCCTGAGCGCCGAGGAGCGAAGTCACATTCTGGGCGCGCAGGCGAACTTGTGGAGCGAATACCTGGCGTCGAGCTGGCATCTCCAGCACGCAACGTTTCCACGCATCGATGCGCTGTCCGAGGTGGTGTGGACGCCGCAGTCGAAGCTGAGCTGGACGGGATTTCTCGCTCGGCTTCCCGAACAGATGGAGCGCTATCGGCGGCAAGGCATCGCGGCTGCGGACTCGGCGTTCGCTGTCGATTTCCAATTGACCAACGGCCGCAATGCAGCCCTGCAAACCGGAACGGGCACGGTCGCGCTCTATAATCAAACGGACTTCGGCGAGATTCGCTACTCACTCAACGGCTCGGCGCCCAAGCGCTACACCGCGCCCGTCGAGTTGAAGCTCGGCGCCGTCATCAAGGCGACTGCATTCAGCGATCACGGCAAGCCGCTCGCCGGCGAGAGCACTTATCGCTTCACCGCCGACGCGCTGCTGACACGCACGTCGAACCAGTTGCAGGCGTGCCCGGGCGACAACTTGGGCCTTCGCCTGCCGCTGACGCCGGATGCGCAATCGCCCGGGCCGGTCTTCAATGTGAATTTGTTGAACAGCTGCTACATCTATCCGCAGGCTTGGCTCAAAGATGTGACATCGCTGCGGGTCGAGATCGCTCGCTTGCCACGCAATTTCGGGCTGGCCAATCGGAAGAATCAGTTGAAGTTCCATACGCCGCGCACGCCGTTCGGCGAACTGGTGGTGTATCGGGATCGCTGCGAGGCCGGGCCGGAGATTGGACGCGTCGCTCTGGCCGATCCGGCGAAGAGCGACAATCGCCAGGCGCTGAACGTAAAGATCGTGCCCGATTCTGGCGAGCACGACCTTTGTTTCATTTTCACCGGCGCCGCGGGCGATCCGCTCTACGCCATCCATGAGGTGCAACTAGAACTCGGCACGCACGCCGATGGTGTACCGACGGCCGGTCTCTTCTAGCAGCAGCACCTGGTTGTCATAGCGCCCGACGCGCTTCTGAATCTCGTTGCCGAGGTTCACGCCTTCTGCGAACACCGAGAAGTGATCGGTGAGGGCATAGCTCGCGCGAGCGTCGATCTGCTGATACGGCTGTACGAAGGTCGGCTCGCCGCCAAAGCCGACGGCGGTGCGCAGGAAACGTTCGCGACGGTTCCAGGCGAGACGCACTTCCAGCGGACCTTTGGAGTAGAAGCCGACGACGTTATAAGAATCGCCCAGGCCTTCGAGCGCGAACGTTTGCGACACGTCCTGCACGTTCAGTTCGGCGCCGCTGTCGACCAGCGTCGCGTTGGCACCGAGGCCGAAACCGTTCCAGATGCCCGGCAGCCAGTCGAATGTATGTTGAAAACCGATCTCGGCGCCCTTAACCGTGGCGCTTTCGAGATTGTCCAGCAGGCTCACTTCGAACACCGGATCGCCGGTGAACAGATTGTCGCGGTCGGCGATCGGCAGCGGCCGGTTTTCCACCGTGTTCACCAGGAAGTTCTGCACGTCTTTGTAGAACAGGCCGACGGTGATGAAGCCGTTGTCCTGGTAGTACCACTCCGCCGACAGGTCCACGTTCTTGGACTTGAACGGCTTGAGATCGGGATTGCCGCTGGAAGCCTGCAAGTTGCCCGGTCGCGTCGTGCCGATCACCAGGCGAGGCGACAGCGCGCCCAGCGGCGGGCGAGTCAACGTTTTGGACGCGGCGAGACGCAGCACGATGTCGTCAGTCACATTCAATCGAAAGCTGAAGCTCGGCAGAAAATCGTTGTACTTGTTGGTCTGGCTGACGATCACCGGAGCGCCCAGCACCGTGGTGTAGAGCGTCGGATCACCGCTGCTCACCAGGTCCTGCAACGCCTGCGAGATGCCGAAGGCCGTCGTCTCTGTGCGCACGTAACGACCGCCAACCGTGAGGTTCCACGGCTTGTCTGCAATGGTTCCTTCCAGGCTCGCATCTGCGTACAACGCAGCGACTTGCTCCTCGACGCGCGATGAGTCCGGACGCTGATGAATTTCGAAACCGTTGCTCGCCGCGAGCTCTGCTTGAGTGCTGCCAGGCGCCAGGCCTTGAGCGGCATCGCGCGCTGCTGCCGCTTGGGGCGATTCAAGGTAGCCGAACAGGCGATCCAGATCGAACGTTTGCCACGAGCCGGGCACGGAAACACGGCCGTCCAGGTAGCCGGAGCCGGGACGATACGGCCGCATCAAGTCGTCGGGGATGCCGACGAAGTAACCGCAGTACATACAAAGGATGTTGTTGTCCGACAGGCGCGAGTCGCGGCTTTGTTTCTCTTCCGAGTAGAAACCGCCGAACGTCACACGCTTGAGCGTGTCGTTGTCCGGCTGCCATTGCGCCTCGATGCGATGTTCGAAGATCTCATCTTTCAGATCGGCACCGCCGCCGAGCGGGCCGCCGCCGCTGCCGCGCAAGCTGAAATGAGCCATCGGCAGGCTCGGATCGACGTAATCTGCGGACGGCACGCCGGTCACAGAAGGGATGCCGCTCGGGCCGTAGTTGAGCGTGTAGATGTCTTTGCGGAAGCCGACGACCGCAACGTCGGTGCCTTCGGCCCCGCCGGACTTCGCACGTGACCACGACGAATCGAAAGTGAGATTCACGCTGTCGTTCACATCCCACGCCAGGTTGAGGCCGCCGGCATAGATGTCGGTGGGGCGGTCGCGCACGGCGCGGATGTAATCGATCGCCGCGTCCAGCGTCTGCGTGATGCGGGTCGCCGTGCGGTTGCCGTCGAACTGAGCGGCGGTGATGATCGAAGGTGTGACGAAGAAGCCGAGCGTGTTCGCTTCGGTCTGCACGCTGAATTTATCGTACATGCCATCGACGGTCAGGCGCACGTTGTCCGCGATCTGGTACTGCAACGTGGTGTTGAAGTTGATGCGTTCGCGATCTTCGTCCACCGGGCTGATGTTGAGGTTCTGCGGAATGAAGAACTGATCGTCCGCCGAATAGCCTTGAGCGGCGAGATCGGCGGCGATCAAGCTCATACTGTCGCGCGGCGCGGTGAGATAGCCGTCGGTGAGAATCCGCTGCGAACGGTTCTTGCGCCTTTGATACGAACCAGAGGCGAGCACGCCGAGGCGGCCATCCGCAAATGTATCGCTGATCATGCCGAACACTTCGGGCGTGGTGTTCTCCGAAATGTCTTCGTACAACGCCTTGGCGGACAGAATGCTCTTGAACTCGCCGAGATCCAGCGGGCGAGGGGTATGCAGCAGAATGGTCGAACCGATGCCGCCTTCCTGTAGCAGCGCCGTGGCACTCTTATATACATCGACGCGCGAAATCAGCTCGGCCGGCAGCACGTCGAAGTTGAACGAGCGCGCACCGCTGTCCGAAGCGAGCCGGCGGCCGTTGAGCAGCACGGTGTTGAACTCCGGCCCGAAGCCACGGACCGTGACGGCCTGGCCTTCGCCGCCGCTGCGATCGATGGATACGCCGGTAATGCGCTGTAACGACTCGGCGATGTTGGTATCGGGAAACTTGCCGAGGCTTTCCGAGGCGATCGAGTCGACGATCTGGTCGGAGTCGCGCTTGATCTCCATGGCCTGGCGCAAGCTGCCGCGAATGCCGGTGACGACGACTTCTTCCAGGTCCTGTCCGGCTGCAGCGGTGCTTTGTGCGGCGGCCGGGCCGCTCGCGACACCAAACATCACGGCCGATGCGGCGGAGGCCAGCCGGACGTTTTTGACGATCCAAGGTTTGTTGGTGCGCGACGTGCGCTCTCGTACCGGAGGAGTCGCGGGCTTTGCGGGTGCTGCGGGTAGAATGGTCACGGTGTGCTCGTTGAGATATTTGAAGGTGAGACCGGTACCGGCGAGCAACTTCGCGAGCGCTTCCTCGGGCGTGAACTCGCCGACCGCACCTGCGGTGCTCAGCACGTCCACTTCTTCGGAGACATAGACCAGCTGAAAGCTGCGGTCCTTGGCCAGGCTTTGCAGCGCCAGGCCCAGGCCCTGCGCCGGAATCTGGGTTTGTTTTCGGACCGCGGTGGCCTGTGATTCCGCCGTGCCCGACAATCCCACCAGCGCCAGGCAAACAGCCGCTACGCTCACTCGCATGACATCCCCCGTCGGTTGAGCCGTCGTCTAGCGTGCGACGGGCTCGTTTCTCAAAGAGCGATTGCACCTAAGATCGGTTACCGCTCAACCGCGTTTTTTCGTCAGATAGATCGCATTGTCCGTCTCAACCACCTGCACACCGGCGCGCTCGCGCAGGAATTGCAACAAAGCCCCTGGGTCCGTGGACGCGAATACACCGCTGATGTGAAAGTCATAAAGCTCAGGGTCCTGCACGATGAGCTGTCGCTGGTTGTAGCGATTGAACTCTTCGGCGACTTCGTTGAGCGTTGCGCCTTCGAACACCAGCTGCCGCTGCGTCCATGCAATCGCGCGTGTGACATCCGGATGTTTGATCGGCTGCCTCGCAGATTCAGTGACAGTGATCTGCTCGCCAGCGACCAGCATCTGGGGCATCGCCGCCGTGACTTCCACCGCGAGCGGATCGATGCGGGCGTCGGGCACACTCGTCTGCACAGAAACCTTTCCTTCAACGACTGTCACGACCGTGCCCTCGCGCTTTTTGTTGACGTCGAACTGCGTGCCCACCGCGCGGACTCGCGTCCCGTCGCTGGTGACGATGAACGGCCGCGCCGCGTTCTTGGCCACCCGGAACAACGCCTGCCCTTCGATCAGTTCCAGGGCGCGCTCATGCTCGGAGTAATGCACGCGCACTTTGGAACGGGAGTTCAGCTCCATCGTCGAGCCGTCCGGCAGCGCGATCGAACGTTGCTCGCCGACGTGGGTCACGTAGATCGGGTCGCGGAACACATAGAAAGAGACGAGGGCAGCCAGGCCGATAGCGAACATCGCGACCGATGCCGCCAGCCAGCGCACGCGTGATGAAACAGCAGTCGAATTGCGATCGCGCGCGGGCGGAGTCAGCTCGGTGACATTGCTTCGATCCGCCAGCGCTTCGGCGATCAAAGTTTCGGTGTCGTAGCGGCGCTGCGCGTCGAGCACCGGGCCTTCATCCCAGATCGCCGCGAGTTCCAGATAAGCGCTCAGGTGTTGCGGCGACTGACGCAGCCAGCCGTCGAACTTGCGACGATCGGCATCGTCGAGCGCTCCGCTGCGGCAGGTAACGAACCACTCCGCAGCTTCGGAGTAGATCTGTGCATTGAGTCTGGAGGAGAAGCGCGCCATGGCTCAGGCCTTCTCCAGCCGCTGGCGGAGTTGCACCAGGGCCTGCATCAGGTTCTTTTTCACCATCGGCAGCGAAGTGCCGAGCCGCTGCGCAATTTCTTCGAGCGACAAACCATCGCGACGATGCAGAAGAAATGTGGCACGCAGCTTGGGCGACAGCCGGTCGAGCTCGGCCTGCAGTTGTTCCAGACACTGCTGCGCATCCAGCTCCAACACCGGATCGACATCGGGCACTGCGCGTGCGGAGTTCAGCATCTCGGTCAACTCGATCGAGGGTGGCGTGGCCGACTGCCGCAGCCCGTGTTGTTGAACCACGTGCTGCGCGACCGTGAACAGGTAAGCCTCTGGCGAACGAATCGACTCGACGTTCGGCACGCGCAACATCCGGAGGTAGACCTCCTGCAGGATGTCCGGCACATCGGCGGCGTTGCGCAATCTCAACAGCAGGAAACGGCGCAGCTTGACGCCGTGGCTGGCCACCAGGCCGGTGATCAATGCGCGAGCAGCTTCGGCAGACAATGTTCCTCCGAACGTCGGCCCGTCCTCTATCGATCAAGAGCGGCGGCCGGGAATTCGGTTACCTCGTCGACGAACTTTTTTTCCTCAGCCGGGCATCAACCGGTACAGCAGGCAGGCATGCGGGGCGAGCTTGGCCGTCACGCGATCGCGAACGGTGCCGAGATCCCGCTGGGCCCACAGGTCGCGCACCTTGGCCGTCTTCAGCTCCAGGCGAGACAGGTCGAAATACACTTCTTTGTCGCCCCCTTTGTCACTGACATTGAACATCGCGAGATAACGCGCGTCGCCAGTTTCGGCGCGCGCCGTCCAGGTGCGGACTTCTTCGAGCAGCGCCCAGGGCTGGTTGTCCCGGCTGCGCTTGTTGACCAGCAGCACTTCGCGATTGGTCAGCAGCGCCAGCGTCACCGTATCCAGGTAGCGCAGATCGCCGCCCATGATCAGCGGCGAGCGGGCGATGGACCACAATGTCATCAAGGTGCGCTTCTCATCGAACGTGAACTTGCTGTCGCGCTTGCCCATTTCGAGTCGGCCGAGCGGCAGCATGTCCGCATCGGGCCAGCGGCCGGGCTGGCGATACAACGACCAGTTTTCCAAGCGCGTGAACTGCGCTTTGAGCTGCGGCCACTCATCCCAGAAGTCATCGCTGATGCGCCACATCTGCGCGTAGCGACGCACGTGAGCGCCGCTCGCGAGCGGCGTTTCGCCGGGCGACAGGCTGAGAATGATGGGGCGGCCGCTCGCTTGAATCGCATGATGGGCCGCTTCGACCTCGGGCGCGTTGGCGTCGTAAGGCCGGCTCATATCATCCATCTTGACGAAGTCGACGCCCCAGGACGCGAGCAGTGCGAACACGCTGTTGTAATACTCCTGCGCGCCGGGCTTGCTCATGTCGACGCCGTACATATCGGGGTTCCACGGACACACGCTCTGGGTGTTGGCGATGTCGCGGGCTTTCCAGGTGCCGCCGAGAATCGATACGTTGCGTTCCACCGCGAGGCGAGGGATGCCACGCATGAGATGCACGCCGAACTTCAAGCCCAGCGCGTGAATCTTGTCGGCGATCGGTTTGAAGCCGGCGCCATTGACGCTGGAAGGAAAGCGATTCGGCGCCGGCCACAGGCGGCCGTGCTCGTCCATGGTCGGCACTGGCTTGGTGTTGTATTCGTAGCCTTTGGCCGCGCCTTCGTACCATTGGATGTCGATGGTGAAGATGTCGTAGCCGAACGGCTTCAGCTCGCGCGCCATGATGTCGGCGTTGGCGAGCGCCTGTTCTTCGGTGATCGTGGTCGCGAACGAATTCCAGCTGTTCCAGCCCATCGGCGGCGTCGGCGCGAGCAGCGAGGGATCGTCAGTGTTCGCGTCGGCCGCAACGGCCTGGCCCGATTTGCCATCGACTGCGAGCAGCCCGAGCGCGCCGGCAGCGGCGAACAACTCGCGACGATTGAATCCTTGGGGCACAGGCATTTCTCCGCGACTGGATGTCCGAATCAAAGAGCGGTGGCCACCGGAATGGTTACCGCCGAAGCTGAATTGTATGAGTAATTGCACGGGATGCAACCTTGTCGTCCGGCGGCTCCGAGGCGTATATGCAAGCCATGAGATCGGTCGTTCTCATCGGTGCGCTGCTGGCCGGCCTGGTATCGCCATGGGCAGGGGCCGGCGAGTGGGACGGTTACGAGCGGCTCACCCGGCAAGAACTGCTTGTCAGAATCGCCGCCGCACCTCGCGGCTCGTCGCCGGAAATCAAAGCCAAGAATCTCATCGATGCCGACCTGACGAAGATCGACTTTCACGCTGCGGACCTGTCGGCGTCGGTCATGAACCGGGCGCAGCTCGGCGGAGCGACGCTCGACCGCTGCAATCTCACCGTCAGTTTTCTGGAAGGTGCGAATCTCTCGGGCGCGTCGTTGCGAGAGGCGGTGATGTTTTCCGTTCAGCTCGCCGGCGCGAACTTGAGCGGTGCCGATCTCACTGGCGCACGATTGATCGGCGACTTGCGCAAGACCACGCTGTCCAAAGCCAGGCTGGTCCGAACCAATGCCGCGCCGGACATGAAGAATCAATCTATGGGGCTGATGCGTGCGAACATCGTGAATGCGACGGCGGTGGAAGCGGACTTCTCCGATGCCGATTTCTCGCGCACCGATTTCAGTTTTTCCGATCTGACCCGTGCGCAGCTGCTGCGAACCAAGCTGGTGCGCGCCGACTTCAGCGGCGTGAATCTCGCCGGCGCCAATCTCACCGATGCGGATCTGCGTGAGGCGATACTAATAGATACCAACTTCGCCGGCGCCAATCTGACCAACGCCGATTTCACGGGCGCAACCTTCCGTGGCGTACGCGGGCTCGACTCCGCGATCACGACCGGCGCGCGCGGCTTGCATATAAAAGAACAGTAACCAAGCTGAACTCGCTCGCCAGCACGTCGGCAAACGACGACTGCGCAAAAACCGCAAGATGACTGTGCAACGGCTTGCGCATTCGCTGCGAAGTGCATCACGAATCTTTGCATTACTTGCGCCCGACAAGGAGAGAACAATGAGCAGCAACCCAGCCGATACCGCGAACGAGCGGATGTCGATCCTGCCGCCCAGCTTGAAGTTCAAAGGCGAGCTGACCGCCGATGAGGATCTGCTGATCCAGGGACAGATCGAAGGCAGCATCAAACACACGCAGCGCGTGACCATCGGCAAGGCGGGCCGGGTCAAAGCAAACATCATCGCCCAGGTGATCAAGATCGAAGGCATCGTCGTCGGCGATGTGCATGCCGAGCGCTCGGTGGCGCTGGAGAGCTCGGGCAACCTTCGCGGCAGCATCCATGCACCGTCGGTGAGCTTGATCGAAGGCTCGCGCTTCAACGGCAATGTGGACATGGACGTGAAAAAGGCGGCGCCAGCGAACACGACCGAACTGCGGGGCAAAACGGGAACCTGAACCATGCAACTCTCCTGGAGACCTCCGATGCAGGAAACCACTTCCGACACCGGCCGCATGCCGGCGCTGCCGCCATCCGCGGCCGCCGATCGCCGGATCGCGGTGCTGGGGCCGACCTTGCGGTTCAAGGGCGATCTGTACGCCGAGGAAGATTTCATTTTCCAGGGCCGCATCCTGGGCTCGATCCATCACACGCAGCGAGTCATCGTCGGCACGCAAGGCGTCGTCAGCGGCAATATCCATGCGCGCGTGGTCGTGGTCGACGGCAACGTCGAGGGCGACTTGTATGGCAAGGAATCGGTCATCGTTCACGAGACCGGCCGCGTCCACGGCAACATTTATGCACCTCGCGTCGGCATCAGCGATGGCGCCGTCTTCAACGGTCGCATAGATATGAGTGGCACCGCTGCCAACAAGGAAACTGCGCCGCAGGCCGCGCCGGCTCCCACGCCCGCGCCGGTGGTGACGCAAGCCCAACCGAAACGAGTCGAAGCGCCCGTGATCACCCCGGGCCAGCCGATGTCGGCCGAGGAGACCGAAAAAATCATGACGCCCAAGGTGGCCGTGCTGCCGCCGCCGCCGCGCAAAGTGGGGTGAGCTCGAGTCACTAGCCGCGAGCGCGTTTGTCGGGCGGCAGCCAGGCTTCCAGCTGACTGACGAATGTCTGCGGTTCGATCGGCTTGGAGAAATAGCCGTCGAAGCCAGCACGCAGCACTTTCTGCCGATCGCCGGGCATGGACTGCGCGGTGACGGCCACGATCGGTGTGTGGCGCAGGGATTCGTCGTCACGCAGGTGTCGCAGCACTTCGAAGCCGTCCATGACCGGCATCTGCAGATCGCAGACGACGAGATCGGGCCGTTCGCTGCGGACCATCTCCAATCCTTCCGCGCCGTCGACAGCACAGCGATAGCTGTAACCGGCCGCTTTGAGCAGATACGCCATCAGCTCCATGTTGTCCGGATGATCTTCGATCAGGACGATGCGCGCGCTCATGCCTGCTCCGGGATCGAGAGCGTGAAGGTGCTGCCTTTGCCATACTCGCTGCGCAGCTCGATCTGTCCGCCCAGCAAGTCGGCGAGCTTCTGGCTCAGGTGCAGCCCCAAGCCCGTGCCTTCCGAGCTGCGGATCTCCGGAGCGCTCACCCGCGAAAACGCCGAGAACAATTTGGATTGATCTTCGACGCGGATGCCGATGCCCGTGTCTTCGACACTGACACGCAGCACGTCCCGGCCATGTTTGTTGAGCTTGCTGAGCGAAACGTGCACGTGGCCGCGAGTGGTGAACTTGATGGCGTTGTTCACCAGGTTGATGACGATCTGGCTCAAGGCGCGCTGGTCGGTGCGGAATGTGATTGCCGCGGCCGGCAGGCTCGTACGGCATTCCAGCCCTTTGGCGGCCGCGAGCGGCTGCAGGCTCGCGACCAGGTCTTCCAGCCATTGTTTGCAATCGATGACTTCGGCCGCGAGCTCGATCTTGCCGGCTTCGATCTTCGCCAGGTCGAGCAGATCGTTGATCAACGACAGCAAATGCCGGCCGCTGGTCTGCACCGTGCGCAGTTGTTTCTCCTGCTCGGCGTTCAGCGGGCCGGGCAGTTTCATCAGCAGCGTGCCGGTGAATCCGATGATGGCATTGAGCGGCGTGCGCAGCTCGTGACTCATGCTCGCCAGGAACCGATCCTTGGCCTGGTTGGCGCGCGCCAGCTCCAGGTTCTTGTCCTGCAGCGCCTGCTCGAACAGCTTGCGATCGGTGATGTCGCGGATGGCGCTCGACACCAGCATGCCTTCTTCGGTTTCGAGCGGACTCAAACTGATTTCGATCGGGAACTCCGAGCCGTCGCGCTTCTGTCCATGCAGCTCCAGGCCGACGCCCATCGGGCGCACGCGAGGATCGGAGAAAAACGCGTCGCGATGATGCGGATGACTGGAGCGAAAGCGCGGCGGCAGCAGCAGCTCGATGGGATTGCCCAGCAGATCCTCGCGCGCATAGCCGAACAGTTTTTCAGTTTGTGAATTGATCAGCACGATCTTGCCGTCGCTGTTGACGATCACGATGGCGTCGGGCGCCGCTTCCAGCAGGTCGCGAAATTTTTGCTCCGCCTTGCGCCGCTGCGTGACGTCGCGAATCGCGCTCATCACGATCGTGCCGTCTTCGGTGTGCAGCGGGCTCAAGCTGATCTCGACCGGGAATTCGCTGCCATCGGCGCGCAGGCCGAACAAATCCACGCCCGGGCCCATGCTGCGCACCCGAGGTTGTGAGAAGAAATCGGCGCGATGCGCGACGTGCGCCTGGCGATATCTCGGCGGCAACAGCATTTCCACCGGCTTGCCGATCAGCGTTCCGCGCGTGTAGCCGAACAACTGTTCCGCTTGCGCATTGGCGAGCGCGACCCGGCCGGTGGCGTTGACCATCAGGATGGCATCCGGCGTTGACTCCACCAGGTCGCGAAAGCGGCTTTCCAGAACGCGTGCGTCGCGAATCAGCCGCAGGCGAGTCACATCTTTTTTGGTCGACAGTAAATGCGTGACGCGGCCCTGGTCATCGCGAATCGCCTTGCTGGTGATGTCGACGTAGAGCAGCGAGCCATCCTTGCGTCGCCGCATCGACTCGTAGGTGGAGCTGCCACGCTCGGTCACTTCTCGCCGGACGCGGCGTTCTTCTTCGATGCGATCGGCGGGCACAATGAGTTCGATCAGATCGCGGCCCAGCGCCTCGGCGGACGAATGCCCGAAGGTGGCTTCCGCGCCCTTGCTCCAGTACTGAACGATTCCATCGACGCTCATACTCACGATGGCGTCCGGACACTCGTCCAGCAGCAGCTGCTCGATCTCTCTTACCATTCCGTGTGCCCGAAGCGCCGCTCGCTCGATGTAGCCGATGAGTGTTCGGGCGCAGGCTACTTACGGAAGGTGTGGATTTCCATTCGTTGAGTACGCAACGACGATTCGGATTCGAGAACGCGCCATCAGCGCCGGGTGAGCACGATCTCCCGCGCGCCACGACGTTCCGCCGCGATGTGGAAGTAGTCCTGCAACGCCGAGACAAACACTTCCTGCTCGCCGGCCTTGAACATTCCATTCACGCGCAGCCCTGCAAGTTCCGCGCTGTCGATGCGTATGCGCACGGTGCTGTGTCGGTTCATTTCCTCGACCGCTTCGGCGAGCGGCAGATCGTTGAAATAGATGCGTCCTTCGCGCCAGCCGGTGACCTTCGCGACATCGATGTCGCGGACGAGAGTGGCCGGGACGCCGTTTCGATCGGTCGACGCCGGCTGCGCGGGCGTGTTGGTCAGCTGTGCGACGAATTGTTTGCCTGGCGTCAGCTCGACCTCCTGGCCCCGGTGCCACATCGCAGTGTCTTCATCGACGCGCACCTTTCCTTCCAGCAACGTGACTTGCACCGAGCTCGAATCCAGCCGCACATCGAAGCGCGTGCCGACGGCGAGCACCTGCCGATCGCCGGCATGGACCAGAAACGGCCGATGTGGATCTTTTGATACGCTGAACAGCGCCTGGCCTTCGACCAGCACCACGTCGCGCCGGTAGTCGGAGAAGCGCACTTCGATGCGCGAGCGCGCGTTGAGCTCGATGTTGGAACCGTCGTCGAGCACAAAAGTCGAGCGCTGGCCGGTATCGGTCGAGTAGATCTGGGCGCCGGACATGCGGGTGATCATTGCTTCGATCGGCTCGCGCAGCCAGTTGGGGCTGGCGCCGTTCCAAACAATCGCCCCGACGGCCAGCGCCGACACAGCCGCAGCCGTGGCAGCGAACCAGACTCGACGGCGATGATGTTGGCCGGCACGCAGCGCCTCATCGCGCAGCGCCCGGATGTCTGCACGGCCTTGTTCGTGACGTAGTGCGGCCACGATGGCCTGCAAGCGCTCGAATGTTTGCTGATGGGCTGGGTCGGCATCGCGCCACGCCGCGAATCGAGCCCGATCTTCATCTGTGCAGTCGGGCGCACGCAGGCGCGCATCCCAGGCGCCGGCGGCCTCGGCGAGGCTCGTCGGGTCGGTTTGTTTCTGGCTGCCGCTGTTCATAAATCCAACCTTTTGAGGAGGTACGCATTGGCTCGCGCGATGTTCTTTTCGACGGTGCTCAGCGCGATCCCCAGGCGACTGGCGATCTCCTTGTGGGACAGCTCCTCGAAGTGATACAGCGAAAACACGGCTCGCATTCGTTCCGGCAGTTCGTACAACGCTGCCACCAGCTGCGCGATCTGCTGCGTTCCGAGTACGATGCGGTCCGGCTCCAGCGGCGTGCGCGCCTGCCCATGAGCGGCTTCTTCGAACGGCACGTGTGATTCCGCGGCATGCGATGTCATGTGCCGGCGACGATCGCGCAGCAGGTTGGAGGCGGTGGCGAAGATGTAGGGTTCGATCCGCTCCACGTGGTCGACGCCGCCGCGGGCGGATAATTTCAGAAACACCTCCTGCACCAGGTCGTCGATCTCGTGCGGAGGGATGTGGCGGTTTGCAAAATAGCGCCGCAGCGGCGCCCGCAGTCGCTGGGACAGCGCCTTCATCACCGCGCCGGTCTCGGAATCGAGGCCGTTGGGTGGGGGTTTGGAGCAATCTGTGCGTCGGGCCATGGTGGCTTTGCGGGTTTGCGTGCGCTACACCTATATAAACGGAGCCGAAACCTCAACCCGCCCCGGCAAGGAAGGATTTTGCGTCAACTGATCCTGACAATGCTCGTTGCTGCTGCCGTCGCCCAGGCGGACGACCTCGTCCGGCCTTTCGACATTCCGGCGCAGGACATGCAGAGCGCGCTGAACGAGTTCGCCCGGCAGTCGGATCGGCAGATTCTGTTTTCCACCGACGTGGCCGCCAGCAAGCATACCGCCGGGGTCAAGGGGCAGCTGGCGCCGGAGGCGGCGCTGGAGCAATTGTTGAAAG
Organism: uncultured Steroidobacter sp.; assembly: GCA_946478975.1. Next base: position 1,131 of record CAMLEO010000040.1, on the reverse strand, counting down.
GCACGGGTTTGAGATTTCGGGTGACGGCCGATCGCGCCATCCTGGTCGAGAGCTCGGATCCGGCCGCGGACAGCGCCGATCTGATCGATGAAGTCTGGGTCACCGCGACCCGACGCGAACAGAACCTGCGCGAAGTTCCTCAGTCCGTAACTGCGTTGACGCAGCGATCGCTGGAACGCAATCAAGCCGACGACTTTCAGGATTACGCCAAGCTGGTGCCGGGGTTGCAGGTGTCGACGCCGGTGCCGGGCAACTCGCAAGTCACATTGCGCGGCCTGAGCAGCCTGAACGCGGCGTCCACCACCGGCATCTATATCGACAGCACACCGTATGGCTCCAGCAGCGGGCTGGCGAATGGCAGCCACTTCACCGCCGATCTCAACGCATTCGATTTGCAGCGAATCGAAGTGCTGCGCGGGCCGCAGGGCACGCTGTACGGCGCGAGCACCATGGGCGGGCTGTTGAAGTTTGTGACCAATCCGCCGGAGCCCGGCCGCTTCGAAACCCGGGCGCAGCTCAATGCCGAGGCGGTGAAGGGCGGCATGGGATTCTCACCTCGCGGCGTGATCAATGTGCCGCTGGGCGATCGGCTCGCGTTTCGTTTGACGGGCCTGCGCAGGGAGGAGCCCGGCTTCATCGACGATCCATCGCGGGATGTCGACGGCGAGAACCGGACGACTTCCACCGGCGTGCGCGGCTCGCTGCTGTTCGAAGCTAACGACGATATGCGCGTTCGCGTGACGTCGATCGCGCAGGACAACGATCTGGCCGGCGGCAACGACGTCGATATGGCGGTCGACACCCGCGATCCGACACTCGCACCGTTGCGGCCTTATCGTCCTTTGCACGGCGATCTGCAGCACAGGCGCGAATTCTCCGAGCGCACCAACATCAAATATCGGGTTCACAACGCGACGGTCAGCTGGGACCTGCCCGGTGCGGCTGTGCTGTCCTCGACCAGTTACGGCACGTATCGACAGCAATCGATCAGCGATGTGTCACTGCTCCAGGGATTGATTCAAACGAATCGCGGCGAACTGGAAAAATTCACCCAGGAAGTCCAGCTCACATCGCATTCGGAGAGCAGCGCAGAGTGGGTTGCCGGCGTGTCTTACCCGCGAGAGACCGCGG
>CAMLEO010000039.1 GCA_946478975.1 uncultured Steroidobacter sp. | reverse complement strand
AAGAGCTGCGCAAGCTGATGCGGCAGTTCGCGGAAGAGAGCGAGTACTTCCATTCGCCGACCGATCGCAACGTCGGACGCGCTTGAAAGTCGTCGCAGGAAAGTCAACAAGTTTATTTGCGCGCGTAGCTGCTTGATTCCTAATGCGGCTTAAATGCAACGCCGAAGTGCGACTGCATTTTGCGATCTGGCGCACACCGGCAAAATCTTGTCGCCCTTCACACTTTCCCGCACCTCGTCCGCGGGAGAACTGCAGCGGTGGGAATGTTGAAGAATCTCAAGCTGAGGCATCGCGCGTATGTGTGCGTGTACAACTCGTTCAGATTCGCGGCGCGCCTGCGCGGTGACCTGAGCGAGTTCGCACCGTCCATCGCGGAGACGCTGGAGAGCGTCGGCGATGAGCTCGCGGCATTGGCGCGGGACAGCTGTCCGAGCGAAGGTGAACGGCGCCAGCTCATCGAAGGGCTCGAAGGCGCGCTGCGGGCGTTGGGTCTCTCCGATGCCGCGCAAGTTCACATCGTGTCGCAGCTCGCACCGCGCATCATGGCTGGCGAACCTGCCAGCGTCAGCAAGGAAGCCTGGACCCGCATGGCTGTTTAACAGTGTTTACGACATAACCTGACTGTCGCCGCAGCCCGTCACCTGTCGCCAAATGACTTGTCTGCTGAAAGCGACCAAACTGCTTGACTTATCCCCACCTCGTGCCGATGATCGAATCGTTCCAAGGGCAAACTCGCTGAAAGGCGAGGACGCAAAGCTTCCGGTCTAACGGATCATTTCCTAAGACAGCGGGGTTGCCACGGAGCCGCACCAGCGGCAACGGTTTCGCCAACAAAACAAAATAGCGAAACTGCCGTGCACTAGAGCGCGAATGCATAAGCGCGCTTCCCCCCGCCGAAATGATTTGTGAACCGTTGCGGCGTCCACCGCGCGCATCATGGTGATGCGTGGTGTTATGGGTCGGGGAAGAGAACGTGGAAGAGAACACCAGCAAGGTCTATGTGGAGCCCGACAGCTCACAGCCGCCCATCGTTTCTCCAAACGCAGGGAGCGGTACTCAGCTGTTTGTAATCAACCTGTGTGCCTCGATCGCGCCGGTGCCGACCACCGGGCGCAATATCCCGGGGCTGGAAAATTACAAACTTTATCAAGTCGCGCGCGTCGAAGATGGACGCACGCGCCATCGCCTGCGCCTCGGCTTTTTCACCAACGAGGCACATGCTGAACGCGTCCTCACGGTCGTGCGCCAGCAGTATCCGACTGCATTCACGACCAGCTTGAGCGACGAAGATCGTCGCTTCACTCGCGGCTATGTGCCCGAGCGAGCACCAGCGCCTGTTCCAGCTCCTGTCGCTGCTGTTCCGGCTCCCGCTCCTGCGCGTCCGGTTGCTGCCGCCCCTGTTACCGCTCCCGTTCAAACACCCGCGCCGCAAGTCGCGCGCGCTGCCGCTCCGGCTCCCGTTGCCGCCGCTCCGGTCGTCGCGAAAGCTGCGCCGGCTCCTGCTGTTGCTCCAGTCGCCGCGACGAAACCTGCGGCTCCGGCGCCTGCCGCCAAGGCACCGCAGCCTGCCAAAGCACCCGCTGTCGCTGCCAAGAAGAATGGCGACGACGTATATGAGATGACGTGGGAACCGGACGAGCAGACCAAGGCTGCCGCCACCTCCTCGTCGCTGCCCAAAATCAAGTCGATCTCCGAAGCCATCGGCCTCGACGACATGAGCTGGGAAGAAGAAGCTCCCACGCTGGGCAACAACACCAACCCGGGCAAAGAACCGTTGGCTGTTGGCTTGCTGAGCGGCCGCTTCGCTGCGCTGGATACGAGCAAGCTGAGAGCAGCGGCCAAGGCCGCAGCGCCTGCTCCTGCAGCTTCCGCCGTTGCGGCCAAGCCCGCGACTCCGCCGGCGCCGCAAACGGTGCCGCCGAAGCTGGACACTGCTGCCAGCGTGCGCGTGCCCGCGCTGACGTTCTCTGATCCGGTGCCGACGCCGGCGACCGCGCAGAAATCGAATGGCCCCGCCACGCCTTATCACGTTGGCAAAGGCGTGAAGATCGAAGATGTCGAGGACTTCGAACTCGACCTGTTCGAAGATCCGCCGACGCTCGCGTCGCCCGCGCCGAATGCCAAGGCGCCCGCTCCGGCAGTAGCAAACAAAAAGGCTCCGACGCCTCCGGCCGCCGCCAAGCCTGCGGTAGCTGCGAAGCCTGCCGCGCCGGCGAAGCAAGCCGCAGCTCCGGTGACACCCGCGAAGCCTGCTGCTACGGTGGCGCCCGCGAAATCTGCTGCCGCTCCGGCCGCACCCGCGAAGCCTGTTGCTGCTCCAGCCGCGTCCGCTGCGCCTGTTGCAAAGAAGACCGAAACGCCTGCGAAGCCCGCTGCTCCGGTCGCTGCCAAAGCTGCGCCCGCGCCGGCGGCTGCAAAGCCTGTGGTACCGACGCTGCCCGTGCGCGATCCGGCGCTCGTTCATCCGAATCTCGACAGCACGCAGACGATTCGCGCGCTGACCAACGAAGAGATGAACGATGCCGCGCAGGAGAAGTGGTACGCGATTCAGCTCGCAGCGTCCGATCAGCCCGTGAACCTGGACGCCATGCCGCACCTCGACATCTTCGAGGCGTACAGCTTGTATTCGGTCGCGACGGCCGGCAGCGGCAAGATCGTGCACTCGCTGCGTCTCGGCTTCTTCAAAGAAGACGTGTCCGCGGAAGCGGTCAGCGGTTATCTGAAAACGTTCTTTGCTTCACCGTCGGTCATTCGTATCAGCGTTGCTGAACAAGCGCGCTTCAAGGATGCGCCTCAGCCGCGCCGTGCGGAGCCGGTCGAAGAGCCGAAGAACAATGTGGTCGAGCTGAACAACGCTCGCCGTGCGCCGCCGGTTGTGCCGACGGTGACGATGGAAGTTGATCCGGTCGCCACGGGCGCGTTCCGCCCGAGTGCGTCGGGCTCGCTGAATCCCGCCAACGGCTCGTTCAGGCCGGGCGCGACTGGTGCGATCAAGAACGGCCAGTTCAAGCCGGGCGCCACGGGTGCGTTCAAGTTGAATGGCACTGGCGTGCACAAGGCGATGGCGCCGGACGGCAAGATCGCCGCCAAAGCCGCCGCTCCCGCAATGAAGCGCTCCGAGCCGACGCGCGCAGCGAGCAGCACCGGAAAGCACAAGACGCTCAAGAAGAGCCTTGCAGAAGAACTGCTGGAAGAAGCCCGCGAAGTGGAGCTGTCGGAGAGCGGCATTCGCAAGATGCCGCAGAACAACTCGCTGCTGTCGCGCCTGCTCGGCAAGAAGAAATAATCGTAGTTTCGAGGCACACTCCACCCTGAACGGGTACCGACGGAGTGTGCCTTGGACATCAAAACCGCCGATCTCTGCGATCAGTTCAGCGACGAGCTGGATGTTTGCGAGCTGCCGCTGCACGACTACGGCGGCGAATTTCGCTTCGCCGGCCCGATCGCCACCATCAAATGTTTCGAAGATAACTCGCTGGTGCGCGAGCTCACTGGCGAGCCCGGCGACGGCCGCGTGCTCGTCATCGACGCCGGCGGCTCCATGCGCCGCGCCGTCGTCGGCGACATGCTCGCCAAGAAAGCCGTCGACAACGGCTGGTCCGGCATCGTCGTCTACGGCTGCATCCGCGACTCCGCCGCCCTCGCCACCCTACCCCTTGGCGTCAAAGCCCTCGGCACTCATCCCGTCAAAACAGATAAACGCGGCGAAGGTCAACGTGACATCGACGTCCGCTTCGGCGGCGTGACATTTCGTCCGGGCGACTGGTTGTATGCGGACGAGGACGGCATGGTCGTCGCGCGCCGGCAGCTCGTTGGTTGAAAGACACAAGCGTGAAGACACTGACGATCGCAATCCACGACGACACCGACCATGACTGATCCGCTCAACAGCATCCGCTCCAAACTCGATCCGCAAGAACTCACATTCTTGAAGGATACTTTCGGCGTGGAGCTGCGAGACCCGGAAATGCTTGCAGCGCTGTCCGAGCTGAATGCAGCGACTCGCGAAATGGCAAGCATCGAGGAAAAATTCAGGATCAAGGCCGTTTCAGCAGAGCCGCCGCAGTGCTCGTTCTGTGGGCTCACTGCGCACGCGGTGGGACCGATGGCTCAGGCAACAAGCCGGGCGCTCATCTGCCGGGCCTGTGCAATCAGGTGCATCGCCATCATCGACGAGGAGACGAAGCACGCCTGAGGCATCCGAAAGGATCGAAAGATTCTTAACGTGAAGTAATGTCGAGAGCGCCGCGAGTGAGCAACGCGCCGGTCTAAGATTGCGATCGCCAGCAGTCGCCAGCCACTCGAGGTTTGCTCCATGACCGATGCTCGCTTTGATCGCCGTGCGGTACTGAAGATCGCGCTCACCGCGTTGCCTGTAGTGACGATCGCGACTGAGGCGGCGGCGGAGCAGATGTTGCCGCACATGGATGAGAACGAGTCGCTGGCGAAAGCCATGGGCTACGTCCATGACGCGACCAAGATCGATACAAACAAAGTCCCGCAGCACAAGGCCGGCAGCTCATGTTCAAACTGCATGCAGCTGAAGGGGCAGGAAGGCGAGGAATGGCGGCCGTGCGCGCTGTTCACGGGCAAGCTCGTGAACTCACATGGCTGGTGCAAAGTCTGGCAGCCGAAGTCGGCGTGACCGACCAGGCTACAAACGAATCTTCTCGCCGTAGCCGGTGAGCTCCAGATAGCCGCGACCAATCGGCTTGTTCTGCGCATCGAAGGCGCGCACCGCGCCTTCCCAATACACAGTTCCGGTGCTGCCGCTCGCGTCATTTTCCTGATCGTCCATCAACGGACGCAAGGTCACGACACGATCGCCGATCGTGACTTCCCACTCGACGGGATAACGAATGCCGGTGCGTGGTGAACGCCAATAACGCTGGGGCTTCCAAGCCACATCCTGCGGTTTGTATTTCACCGCTTCGCCGCCCGAACCGGCGCGCCAGCTCGCCGCCGCCCATAGCTCGCTGGCTTGATCGCCACGCATTTGAAACATCATTGCGGCGCCACCGTCATCGAGATTGAGGCCGACCCAATCCCAACCTCGCGCCTGCTCATCGACAATCGCGCCCGACCATTCATGGTCGAACCACGCACGCCCCTTCACCGTCCGCTCGCGACCCTCGATGACGACGCGCCCCGTCACCGCAAGCTGCGGCAGGCTGTAGTAGTAACTGGCGGAGCCCGGCTGCGGGCCTTTTTGGCTGAAGCCCTGATCGCCTTGAAGCAACGGCGGCGCTTGCGACTGCAAGCGCAAATCCAGCTTCAAATCGTCGGTGGAAGCGGCCGCGTAGTAGATGTCACCTTCACGCCGCAGCCGCCAGTCATCGATATAAACATCGAGCATCTGCCCAGATGCATCGGCAAGCCCGAAGCCCGGACGCGCCGACTTCTCGTGATGTAACAACGATCCCCGCCGCGGATCGCTGACCGCCAGGTGCGCAAACAAGATTTGTTTCAACGCGAAGCGCGACGGATTGTCTTGATCGATGCCGGTGCGCGAACGAAAGAACGTGAGCTGAAATCCCACCGGCTCGTGAGCACCGTTCTCCAGCCAGCCAGTGAGGTACCACCACTCCGTCTTGAACTGCGGATGACTTCCCTCATCGCGCGGCAACTCGATGCGATAGCCCGGCACCACAGCCGCTTCATCTGCGACCGCACCCAAGCTGAACACGAGCAGAGCGACAAGAAACATTGGCGCGAGGCGCATCACCAGTCCTCCCTGACCGCGCGCACGACTTCGCCGCCCATCGCCTGCCGTCCGCTGACCACGGCAATCAACGCAGCGGCCACCACCAACGCCAGGCTCAAGCCCGTCAGCAGCCCGCCCGGCACGCTCAGATCCATGCTCCAGTGGAACGACTGTCGATTGACCACATAGATGAGGATGAGCCCGATGACGCCGCCGGTGACCAGGCCGACAATCACACCGAGCGCGCCCAGCACGGCGCCCTCGATCGACAACATCGTCGCGATCTGGCCTCGTGTGAAGCCGATGTGACGAAGCGCTCCGAACTCGCTGCGGCGAGCGAGCACCTGCGCGCTGATGCCGGCGGCGATACCAAACAAGCCAATCGTCACCGCCACCAGCTCCAGCAAATACGTGATCGCAAACGTTCGATCGAACGCTGCGAGCGACAACCGACGCAACTGACCCGGCGTGCGCATGTCGTGCTCCGTTCCGGGCGGCATGAGATCGCGCACCGAATTGCCGACCGCGGCGACATCCACCGAATCGTCCAGCCAGAACCACACCGTATTGATCTTGCGATCTCCGGTCACCCGAGCGTACTCATCGCGATCCATCACGATCGCACCGTTCTGATGTTCGTAATCCCGCCACACGCCGCGCACCGACGCGACGACCGGCTTGCCTGCAAGCTCGAAGCGTAGCGTCGCGCCAGTCTTGATCGCGAACAGATCCGCGGCAGCCTCGTTGATCCAGACCGGAATCGAGCCGGGCTCGACGGGACCGCTCGCACTATTCATCAACCACAACATGCGGTCGGGATGTTCGAGATCCATCGTGCGCGCGATCAATGTCACAGCCGGACGATCGGCCGCGAGCTGCACTCGCCCGAAGCGACTGAACGCGACGCGCTCCACACCCGGCAGGCGCGCCATCGACCGCACCAACGACTCGTCGATATACGCGGTTTGACCGACATAGCCGACGCGCAGATACAAATCGGCCGGCAGCAATCGCTGCGTCCAGTGATCGAGCGAATCGCGAAACGACGTGACCATGATGGCCATCGAGGCCATCAAGCTGAAACTCACAATGATCGCCGACACGCTCAGCGTCGCGTAGCGCGCGGTACCGGAGATCTGCGCGATGGCAATCTCATAAGGCACAGCTCGCATTCTCGGCGCATGGCGAAGCACGAAGCGCACGACCGACGGCATGCCGATCACCGCGGCGATCAACAATAAAGCAATGGCGACAAAGCCCGGCAGCGGCAATCCGCCGATCGGCGGCAATAACAAAGCGATGACGGCAAGCACACCCATGATCAGCACCGTCCAGCCGTGCGACTGAGCTTCCCCGCTGGTCACATCACCCGCCTTGAGCGCACTTGCTGTCGGCACTCGTGCCGCATCCAACGCCGGACGTAACGCGCCGATCACAGCGACGCCAATCCCGAGAACCGCGAACACGCCAATCTCGGCAGCGTGAACATCCAGACCGCTCGCGAAACCATTGAAGTAGCCCGCACCTAGATCGGCGCCGAGCGCGGACAAGCCAATGCGAGCGACCACGATGCCGAGCACGATGCCTGCAGCAGCGCCCAGCACGCCCACGATCACACTGCCCGTGAGCATCAGAAACAGCTGCTCCGTGCGCGTAACACCGATCGCATGCATGACCGCGAACTCACGTCGCCGTCGCAGTGTCGCCAACGATTGCGTGGAGTAGACGAAGAACCCGCCAGTGAACAACGCGACCAGCGCCAGCGCAGTGAGATTCGATCGATACGCACGCGACAGCCGCAGGGCGTCGTCGGTCGCTTCACCCGGCGTTGTGACTTTCACGGACGGCGGCAAGATCTCAGCGAGCGCCTCGCGTACACGCGCTGGGCTGGTGCCACTGGCGAGGCGCAGATTGATCCGCGAAAGCTTGCCGAGACTGTCGAACAACCACTGCGCCGTCGCGATGTCGACCACGCCTGCGAAATCACGCAATGCTGCCGACGGCAACACTCCTGAAACCCGCAGCCGTTCTCTGTGCGTTCCGATTTGAAACTCGATGTGATCGCCCGCGCGCAGGCCCAGCTCACGAGCAGCACTCGCGCTCAACAGCACCGAGCGTTCATCCATACTTCCATCGTTCGCTGCTTCGTCCGCACCCTGCTCTCGGGAATCGCGCGATGCCGGAATGATCGCGGTGGCGATCGCAGGCTGCAGTTGCCGCGAACGAAAGCCGTCGAGGCCCATCAACGTCAATGCGCCGCGACGACCGACCAGCTTCGCCGAAACTTCCACCATCGGGCTTGCGACGAGCACACCGGGAACGCGGGCTACGCGTGGATATAAATTCTCATCGAAGCCTTCGGCGTTGCCTTCGATGGACAGATCCGCGAGCCCATACAGACTGCGAGCCGCGAGAGATATTTCATCCGCGGCGGAACGGTTGATGAGATAAATCGCCAGCCCGAGCGCGACGCCGAGCGCAATGGCGATCACAGCCAGCAGCGTCCGCCCCGGGGACCGACGCATCGGGCCGGTGATCGCCGCCTCGATGAGCAGTGGCGCAATCACGATCGGACGTCGGAAGTCACAACGCGCGGCGCCAATCCTTGCCGGGAGAGCTGAAAGATACGATCCGTCGTTGCCGCCGCGATCTCCGAATGAGTAACGAGAATGCCCGCCGCATTGTCTCGTTTGAGTTGCGAAGCGAGCAGATCGAGCACTTCGGCGGCGGAATCGGCATCGAGATTGCCGGTCGGCTCGTCGGCGAGCACCAGTGCGGGACGATGAACCAACGCCCTCGCGACGGCAACGCGTTGCATTTCGCCGCCGGAGAGTTGCGACGGCGAAGCGTTCGCACGTTCGAGCATGCCGACTGCGCTCAACAACTCGCGCACCCGCTCCGTTACTTCACGACCGCTCTTGCCGTTCAACGCCAGCGGCAGCGCGACGTTGCGCTCCACATTCAGGTGCGGCAACAAATGAAATGCTTGAAACACGAAGCCCATGCAGGCCCGACGCAAACGCGTGCGAGCCGCGTCGTCGAGTGAGCCGAGATCCTGGCCATCCAAAGTGATGCGCCCGGAGTCTGGAATATCGAGGCCGGCGATCAGATTGAGCAGCGTCGATTTGCCGGTGCCCGACTCGCCCATCACGGCGATGTACTCGCCGGCCGCGAGTTGCAGCGACACGCCACCGAGCACGCATCTCGGTGGTGTGCCTGCAAATGTTTTGCTGATGTTTTCGAGCTGGAGCATCGGCTCAAAAGCCGACGATCAGTCCCAACGCTGCGTGATACTGCAGTAACGTATCGGACTTGGTGCGAACGGCGCAGGTGCCGACGCCGTTGTCGGAGACGCAGAAGATGTTGCCGTCGGTATCGAGCAGGGAGATGAACGCTCGGGCATCGAAGCGCACGCCGATGTGGTCCGTGATCGGCACCTTGAAGCCGGCGCCAACGGTAAGCGCGGGCTTGGTCTCGTTATCGAGCCCGCTTTGCTTGGGGCTGAAACGCGCTGCGCCGATCGTGATGCCGAAATAAGGAATGACGTGCTCGGCGTCCGGATTGCTGACCGTGCCGCCGATCTGCAGGTACTGCACGTCCAGGTCGAACGGCACGGTGCCTTCGACTTGTGTGCTCTGGTTGGCGAACAGGAACTCGTAGTGCCGCCACTCGTCCACCGCGGAATTGAAGATCACGCCGAAGTCGTTGTCTTCAGACAGGTCGCGGTCGCGATTGGTGGTGGGATCCTCGAACGCGCCGCCCGTCATGTATCCATAGAACGGCGTGATCTCGAATTGCGCATAGTCCTGCTCTTCGGCCACTGCCGGGGCCGCGGCCGCGGCCAATACGAGGCTCGCGACACCCATGAAAAACTTTCGTGGAAATAACCACTTACCCATGTACATCACTCCTGGTTTCAGCCCCACTGGCCGGCCCGGCGGCGGGCGTTCGACGGCGCTGACGGGGCTCGCGTCGCGCCGGCTAAGTTAACATGCCGCGGGTGGGTTTCCCTCAATTCACCCGCCTCAACGCTATTCGCATCTGAACGGAAAACGGTCGCGCCCTCGCTACGATGAAATCCCGATGAAGTGGTTGGGCAGCAAATGGTCGGCGCTGACGATATCGAGCATGCTGGTTGCGTCGGTGTTCGCGGCGCTGACGTTCGGTCTGTGGGCCTATCTCAATCAGCCCACCACCGAGCCGCCCTGGCCGGCGCGCGTGCAGGGCATGGCGTATTCGCCTTTCCAGGCCGGGCAGGATCCCATCGTGCAGGTGCTGCCGAGCGAAGAGCAGATCGACAGCGACCTGCAGCTGCTGTCGGACAAGGTCACCGCGGTACGCACCTACTCGACGCTCAAGTCGCTCGGACGCATTCCGGAGATCGCCGAGCGCCATCGCTTGAAAGTCGCTGTGGGCGCGTGGCTGGACCGACGGCTGCAAACCAACGACCTCGAAGTGGACGCGGCGATCAGGCTCGCCAATGCGCACTCCAATGTGATTCGCCTGGTCATCGGCAACGAAGTGATCCTGCGCGGCGATCTCACCGTTGCACAGCTGAGCGAACAGTTGGATCGCGTGCGCGCGGCGGTGTCACAACCGGTGAGCACGGCCGAGCCCTGGCACGTGTGGATCAAACATCCTGAACTGGTCGAGCACGTCGATTACATCGGCGTGCACCTGCTGCCGTATTGGGAAGGTGTGGATGTCGAGCGTGCCATCGACTACATCAGTGCGCGCATGGATCAGCTGGCGCGCGCCTATCCGGGCAAACCCATCGTCATCGCCGAGGTCGGCTGGCCCTCGGACGGGCGCACGCGCGAGAGCGCCGTTGCATCGACCAGCAATCAGGCGATGTTTCTACGCCGGTTCCTGGATCGCGCCCGGCACGAGGGCTACATCTATTATTTGATGGAAGCGTTCGATCAGCCGTGGAAGGTGCGCTACGAAGGCGGCGTCGGCGCGTACTGGGGCATTTATGACGTGCACCGCCAGGCCAAGTTCGCGTTCGTCGAGCCGATCGTGCGCATTCCAGAATGGCAGACGCTGGCGGCTACATCAGTTGCGATTGCGACCGTGATTCTCGGCTTGTTGTACGTTCACAGCCTGTCGCTCGGCACTCGCGGCCGCAGCTTGCTCGCGATCGTTGTGTACGCCGCGGCGACCACGATCGTCTGGATCATTTATGACTACTCCCGGCGGTATCTCACGATCACGAGCGTGCTGATCGGCACGCTGCTGCTGTTGGGAATGTTAGGTGTCGTCGCCGTGCTGCTGGCCGAGGCGCTGGAATGGGCCGAAGCTCGCTGGGGCAAGTCGAGAAAGCGGCCGTTCTATGTGGGAGAGCTCGCGAGCGGCGTGCTGCCCAAAGTGTCCATTCACGTGCCGACTTATAACGAGCCGCCGGCGATGTTGATCGAGACGCTGGATGCGCTGGCACGGCTCGACTATCCCGACTACGAAGTGATCGTCGTCGACAACAACACCGTCGATCCAGCGGTGTGGCAGCCCATCGAGCATCATTGCCTCTCCCTCGGCGAGCGCTTTCGATTCTTCCATGTCAATCCGCTCGCTGGATTCAAGGCGGGCGCGTTGAACTATGCGCTCGAGCACACCGCACCGGATGCGCGCGTCGTGGCGGTGATCGACAGCGATTACAAAGTGGATCCGCACTGGCTGCGCTCGCTCGCGCCAGGGTTTCGCGACGATCGGATCGCAATCATTCAAGCGCCGCAGGACTATCGGGACGCCGAAGAGAGTGCGTTCAAGGCGATGTGCTATGCGGAGTATCGCGGGTTCTTTCACATTGGCATGGTCGTGCGCAACGAGCGTAACGCGATCATCCAACACGGCACGATGACGCTGGTGCGACGTGATGCGCTCGATCGTGCTGGCGGCTGGGCCGAGTGGTGTATCACCGAGGACGCCGAGCTGGGCTTGCGATTATTCGAGCACGGCTACGAAGCGCAGTACCTGCCGCAAAGCTACGGCCGCGGGCTCATGCCTGAAACGTTCATGGACTATAAGAAACAACGTTTCCGGTGGGCGTACGGCGCGGTGCAGATCCTTCGTTCGCATGCGAGCTCGTTGTTCTCGCATACGGATCACCGGCTCACCCGAGGACAGCGATATCACTTCATCGCCGGCTGGCTGCCGTGGATGGCGGATGGGTTGAACCTGGTCTTCAACTCCATCGCGCTCGGCTGGACCATCGCGATGATCGTCGCGCCTCATCGTTTCGATCCGCCGCTGATGATGTTCTCTGCCCTGCCGCTGACGCTGTTTGCGTTCAAGCTGGCGAAGCTGGGGCATCTCTATGCCTCTCGCGTCGGCGCCAACCTTCGCCAGACGTTCGCCGCCGCGCTCGCCGGCCTGGCGTTGTCGCATACCGTGGGCGTTGCCGTCGTGAAAGGCTCGTTCACTCGCAACGAACCTTTCTTGCGCACGCCCAAACACAAACAACCCCACGCATTGATCGAAGGCTTCGCCGCCGCTCGCGGCGAGACGGCCTGGCTGATCGCACTCGTACTCGCCGCCATCGGCCTCACCGGCCAATTCATCCTCGCCCCCGGCCTGGTCGTCGGCATCCCCGCCGAGTTGAAAGCACCGGATGTTTCCTTATGGGTCGCCGTGCTGCTCATCCAGGCCATCCCATACGCCGCCGCACTGCTGATGTCTCTGATCAGCGTGTCTTCCTTGCCCGCCAAACTCCTCGGCACCCCCGGCCAGCCTCCCGCCGCGGCAACGGCAATGACCCGGCCGAGAGTTTGATTCGCAGCTACGTCCTCGCGCCCGGCACCGTGCTCAGATAATTTCTCATCGCTTCGATCGCGTGGCGCACTTTCGCGGGCTGGCCTTCGCGTTGGGGCGTGACGGCCCAGATGGGGCCGGCGGCGGGGCGCCAGTCGCTGACGGTGACTAGGCGGCCGGCGCGGAGGTCGTCGTCGACGTCGGGGCGAACGCAGACGGCGAGGCCGAGGCCGGCCATGCACATCTGGTGCAAGGTGTATTGATTGTTACTGGTGATGCGCGGCTCGACGCGAAGCGACTCGCGCTGACCGGCGGGGCCGTGCAGTTCGAGAATCATATGCTGGCCGTCGCGCGGCAGCCCGATCCATTGATGTGCGAGCAGGTCCGCAGATGTGACAGGCACGCTGGTGCGTGCAATGTATGAGGGCGAGGCGCAAATCGTCCATTCGAAGTGACAAATCAAACGCGCCACCGAGGTGGAACTCGGCAGACGCCCGCCGCGGAAGGCGAGATCGATGCGGCTGGCGATGAGATCGATCATCGCGTCGTCGACCACCACCATCAAACGCAACGACGGATGAGTAGCAAGCAGCGGAGCTAACGCCGGCGCGATGTGCCGCGCGAAGCCAACGGGAGCAGCGACTCGTAACTCACCTTCCGGCGCATCGCGAGCCAATGTGAGTTGCTGCTCGGCGCGCTCGGCGGCCACCAGCATCGTCTCGCAATGTTCCGCGAACCGCGCACCCGCGTCCGTCAGCGAGAGCTTGCGAGTCGATCGATGTAACAGTGTCACCCCATGCACTCGCTCGAGCGCGCGCAACTGCTGGCTCACCGCAGATGTGCTGATCCGCAGCCGGCGCGCAGCCTTGGTCAGCGACCCGGCCCGGACCACTTCGGCAAACAGCGCCAGCCGCTTCAGATCGTTGATCATGAAGCACAGCTTAACAAAGTAATCAGATTTCGCAGACTGCCGGCCGGTTGGTGAAGCCCATACGCTGTAGTCCATCCCAGCCATCCAACTAAACGCATGGAGATCGAGATGAAAATTGCACTGATCGGCGCCACTGGCTTCGTGGGCTCCGCCGTCCTTCAAGAGTTGCTCAACCGGGGTCACGAGGTCACCGCCCTCGCCCGCCATCCCGCGAAAATCACCCCGCGAGACAAGCTGAAGGTGGTCACCGCGGATGTACTCGACAGCGCTCAAGTCGCGCGAGCGGTGAAAGGCCACGACGCTGTGATCAGCGCATACAACCCGGGCTGGCAGGAGCCCGCGCTCTATGACCTGTTCATGAAGGGCTCGCTGTCGATCCGCGAAGGCGTCAAACAGGCCGGCGTGAAGCGCGTATTGATCGTCGGCGGCGCGGCCAGCCTGTATGTCGCGCCCGGCGTGCAGGTGTTTGATACCGCCGCGTTCAAAGAGCATGTCCCGGCGTATGTGATTCCGGGGGCCCGCGCGGCCCGCGATGAGCTGAACCGAGTGCGCACCGAAACAGAGCTGGAATGGTCGTTCCTGTCGCCGCCCGCCAATCTGTTCGACGGCGAGCGTCGCGGCGCCTACCGCCTGGGCGAAGACAACCTGCTGATGGACGGCGATAAACCGGCCGGCATTTCGCAGCGGGACCTGGCCATCGCCATCGTCGATGAGATCGAAACTCCTCGCCACCTCCGTAAGCGATTCACTGTCGCGCACTGAATCACATTGTAAGACTGCGGCCGCTGCACCCCCTTGTGCAGCGGCCGATCGGGCCTATAATGCCTGCCTAGGCAGTAATTGCCGAGGCATAAAATGCCCAAGCAGCATTATCGACCCGAGACATTTCGCGCCCGCGACAGCATCGGCTACCTGATCAAGCGCTCGCACCTGCTGATGCAGGAGCGCGTGGAAGGATTGTTCGTGGAGCATGGCTTCACGCTCCAGCAATGGATCGTGATGATGCAGCTTCGTGACGGCCTCGCCCTCACGACCGCCGACCTTTGCCGCGAGCTCCATCACGACAGCGGCGCGATGACCCGCCTCATCGATCAGCTCGAAGAACGCCAGCTGATCGAGCGCCGTCGCAACCCCCAGGACCGGCGCGTCATCGAGTTGCACCTCACCGCCCACGGCAACGAAACCATCACCAAGCTGATCGGCATCGTCACCAACGCTTTGAACATCGCGTTGGACGACTTCAATCGCGACGAAGTGAAGATGCTGCAGACGTTGTTACGAAAGTTGATCGGCCGGCTGGAACAGCTGGTCCCCGGCGTCGCACCTGTCGTGTCGGCTGCCGTCGCGGAGCAAAAGCAATGAAGATTCCCCCGCGGGTGAAATCGCCAGCAGCGTTGCTGCTGGGAATGTCCATCGCGCTCGCCGGCTGCGTCACGCCGCCCAAGACCGAGCCGCAGGTGCAGACGGTTGCGGATGCGACAGTCGGCCTCGGCACCGCCGCCGCGCCGAAAATCGAACAGCGCTGGTGGCAGCAATACGGCGATCCGCAGTTCGACCAGCTCGTCACCGCTGCGCTGGAACGCAATCCGACCTTGCAAGAAACATTGGCTCGCGTCCGCGCGGCGCAGGCACAAGTCGAACTGGCGTCCGCTCAGCGCAAGCCGAGTTATAGATTGGAAGGACAGGAACAGCGCAGCCGCGCGCCGGTGCAATATCTGATTCCACCGCCGTTCGGTGGCACCACCTTCTGGTCCGGGCAAGTGCTCGCGAATCTTTCCTGGGACCTGGATTTCTGGGGTCGCCAGGCGGCGCTCATCGAGCGAGCGCGCTCGAATGTGCAAGCAGCCGATCTCGATGCAGCGGCGGCGCGCCTGGCGACGACCACGGCGCTGTCACAAACGTATCTGGATCTGAATCGTGCGATCGCGCTGGCGGACATCGCGCAGCAGTCGCTCGTGCAGCGGCAGCGCATTCTCGATATCACGCGTAAACGCATCAGCGCCGGTCTCGATACAAACGTCGAGCTGCGCGAAGCGGAAGCGGCGGTTCCCGAGGCAGAGTTAGCTCGGCTGCAAGCAGAAGCGGCACGTGAAGTTGCGGTCCATCGCCTGGCTGCGTTGATCGGCGAAGGCGCCTCTGCGTATGAGCGCATCGAAAAGCCGTCGCTCAATCTGCAAGCCGCGCTGAACGTTCCGACCGAGTTGCCGGCAGATCTGCTCGGCCGCCGCCCGGACATTCTTGCAGCTCGCGCACGCGTCGAAGCCGCGACGTCACAACGTACGGCGGCTCACGCGGCGTTTTATCCAAACATCAACCTGAGTGCGTTTGCGGGTTTCCAGGCGATCGGCCTGGACAATCTGTTCAAATCCGACAATCGCACCTACGGCGCCGGCCCGGCCATCAGCCTGCCGCTGTTCGATTCGAAACGTTTGAAGTCGGAATTCAACACCGCGACGGCGCTGCAGGATGAAGCCGTCAGTGCCTACAACGACACGGTGGTGAAAGCCGTTCAACAAGTGGCCGACCAGCTCAGCCAGGTCAATTACAGCGCCCGCCAGCTGCAACAGGCGCAGGCCACGCTCAGCTCCGCCGAGGAAGCGTATCGGCTGGCGCAGAAACGTTACGAAGCGGGCCTGGCGAATTATTTGTCCGTACTCACGACCGAAACGCAGGTGCTGAACGCACGCACCACGTTCGTCGACATTCTTCATCAACAAGCTTTGGCGCGCGTGTCGTTGCTGCTGGCCGTCGGCGGCGATTTCACAACCGCGAGCTGATGCAGTCCTTGCAACTGGAACTCTCATGAGCGATGAAACCAACCCTCCGGCCACGAATGGCAATGGCGCGCGCCGTCGGGGATTACTGATCCTGACCGCCGTCGTCGCGGTCGTCGCAATCGCGTACACCGCGTACTGGCTGCTGGTCGCGCGACATTACGAAAGCACCGACGACGCCTACGTCGCCAGTGACATCGTGCAAATCACCAGCGAGGTCACCGGTGCCGTTCTCGGCGTTCGCGTCGATGACACGCAGACGGTGGAGCGCGGCCAGGTTCTGGTCGAGCTCGATCCAGCTGACGCGCGAATCGCCGTCGACGCCGCCGAGGCCGAGTTGGCGAAGACCGTTCGACAAGTTCGCGCGCAGTATGCTGAAGCAGATCAGCTGCGCGCGATGATTCAGGAGCGCCAGACCGATCTGAAGAAGGCTCAGAACGATTACGCGCGACGCCAGACGCTCGTCAGCGATGGCGCCGTATCGGGCGAAGAGCTGTCGCACGCGCAGGACACGATCGCACAGGCGAAAGCAGCGCTGCAGGCAACTCAGCGCCAGCTCGAAGCGACGCTGGCGCACATCGAAGGCACGTCGTTGGAGAATCATCCCGATGTGCTCGCCGCTGCCGCGAAGCTTCGTGACTCTTCCCTGGCGCTTCGTCGAACCACCATTCGCGCTCCCGTGTCCGGCATCGTCGCCAAGCGCTCGGTGCAGGTCGGTCAGCACATCAACGCCGGCTCGCCGCTGCTGGCCGTCGTGCCGCTGGATGAAGTCTGGATCGATGCGAACTTCAAAGAGAGTCAGCTGAAGAACGTGCGTGTCGGCCAGCCGGTGCGCGTGCACGCAGATTTGTATGGTAACGATGTCGAATACACCGGCGCCGTCGCTGGACTCTCCGCGGGCAGCGGCAGCGCGTTTGCGTTGCTGCCGTCGCAGAATGCCTCGGGCAACTGGATCAAGATCGTGCAGCGCCTGCCGGTGCGCATCGTGCTGGATTCGGCGGAGCTCAAGGAACATCCGTTGCGCGTCGGCCTATCCATGCACGCGAAGATCGAAGTTCGCGATACATCCGGGCCGCTGATCGCGAGCCAGGTCCGCAAGTCGCCGCAGCCGACGCAGACGAGCGCCGCCGACGATCCGCAGATCGAGCAGCGCATAGCCGAGATCATTCATAACAATGCGTCGACGGCAGGTACGCTCGCTCGCAATCGCGGCGCCGCGCTGAACTTGCTGGGCGAACAGCAGGCCGCTGCGCGTCGGGCGGCCGCCGGGAAGGGCATGCAATGAGCGCCAGCGCTGCGCAAGCATCGGCGCATGCGCCCATGCGGGGCGGCGCGCTCGCTGTAACTTCTCTTGCGCTGTCGTTGGGCACCTTCATGCAGGTGCTCGACACGACGATTGCCAATGTTTCCATTCCCACGATCGCCGGCAACCTGGGCGCCTCGGCCGACCAGGGCACCTGGGTAATCACTTCGTTCGCGGTTGCTAACGGCATCAGCGTGCCGCTTACCGGCTGGCTGATGCAGCGGTTCGGCGTCGTGCGTACGTTCGTCGCAGCTGTGCTTGCATTCACGATTGCGTCCCTGCTGTGCGGCCTCGCGTGGAATCTGCCGTCGCTGGTTTTCTTCCGTGTGCTGCAAGGCGCGGTGTCCGGGCCGATGGTGCCGGGCTCGCAGGCGCTGTTGCTGATGTTGTTTCCGCCAGCCAGGAAAGGACTGGCGCTGGCGCTATGGTCGATGACCACGCTGGTCGCACCGATCATGGGCCCGATGCTCGGCGGCTGGATTTCCGATAACGCCACCTGGCCGTGGATCTTTTATATCAACATCCCCGTCGGCGTGTTCGTGGTCGCGATCTGCTGGCTGTCGCTGCGCAATCGCGAAACACCGACGCGCAAACTCCCCGTCGATCGCGTCGGCATCGCGTTGCTCATGATCTGGGTCGGCGCGCTGCAGATCATGCTGGACAAGGGCAAGGATGAAGACTGGTTCTCCTCGCCGTCGATCGTCACCCTGACCGTCGTCAGCGTGATCGGCTTTGCGGCCTGGCTGATCTGGGAGCTCACCGAGAAGAATCCCATCGTCGACCTGTCGCTGTTCAAGCGCCGCAACTTCACCTTCGCGCTGATCCCGATGTGCCTGGGTTACGCCGTGTTCTTCGGCAACATCGTGTTGCTGCCGCTGTGGATGCAAACGCAGCTTGGATATACCGCGACGTGGGCCGGATTACTCGCAGCACCAGGCGGACTCGTGGCGGTGTTCATCTCGCCATTCGCGGCGAAATTCCTGGCGCGCTTCGATGCGCGCTGGCTGACGTCGCTGGCATTCGTCGCATTCGCAGTTTCGTATTACTTGCGAGCCCAGCTCACTGCGGAAGCTGCACCGATGGACTTCATCATTCCGCAGCTGATCCAGGGCCTGGCGATGGGAACGTTCTTCGTCGCCATTCTCACGATCATGCTGGACGGCATCGAACCGGCGCGCGTGCCCAGCGCTTCCGGCCTCGCGATCTTCCTGCGAACTATCGCGGCGAGCTTCGCGACCTCGATCACGACCACGTTCTGGGATCGTCGCGAAGCGTTTCACCAGGCGCATCTCGCCGACAGCTCCAGCGTCTATGATCCGTCCATGCAGCAGGCGCTGACTCATCTGCATTCGCTGGGGCTGTCCGACGGTGCGGCGCTCGCGGCGCTGAACAGGCAGCTCACCGGCCAGGCGTATCTGCTGTCGTCGCTCGATTATTTCTGGATTTCTTCGTGGCTGACGCTGGGGCTGATCGCGCTGGTGTGGCTCACGAAACGGCCGCACTCGGGTGGAGCGGCACACGCAGCGGCTGACTGAAAATTTATTGCTACCTCCCGCGGCAAGGTGGCCGCGGGAATATCAATAGGTGCATATTTCACAGGCCGAGGGTAGCATCGGCCGTGCCGATCGCGCTCCGCAATGTTCCTAGACTTCGACGGGGCGATGTACGCCGCCACATCGACGGGCATGCTGGGGATGACGCACTGTGGCGATCCAAACGCGCAGGGTCGTGCCGTTCATGATGGTATCCGCCATGTGAGGGTGGTCGGCCGAGTGTGCATCAACCGTTGCCGCGCGAGCAAGGCTCACTAAAGTTCAGCTGAAGCGTCGGTCTCATGAGTTCCCCCAGTCAATCCTCGGACACGATCCTGCGCGAAGCGCGCAGATATTCGGGCGAGGAACGAATGCTGTTTCTGGAGCGCGCCTGCGGCTCGGATCGAGCGCTCTACGACAGCATCGTTGCGGAGCTGAGTTCCTCAGATTATTCGCGGCAGGATTGGGGCAATTCGCCCGGCGACGTTCCCGATACGCCCAGCGTCGATCCCACCGGCGAACGCATCGGCGCATATCGCATCGTGCGCAGCCTCGGGCAAGGCGGCATGGGCGAAGTCTTCCTTGCTGAACGCGCCGATGAGTTCCGGCAACAAGTGGCCATCAAGCTGGTCCGCCGCGGCCTGCTGTCACGTCATGCGCAAGGGCGACTGCGACTGGAACGGCAGATCCTCGCGACGCTCGATCATCCCAACATCGCGCGCCTGCTCGATGGCGGCACGACCACCGAAGGCACGCCGTACATCGTCATGGAGTACATCGACGGTGCGCCGATCGATCTGTACTGCGACGGTCGCAAGCTGAGCATCGACGCGCGGCTCGCATTGTTTCAAACCGTATGCTCCGCCGTGCACCGCGCGCATCAGAATCTGATCGTGCATCGGGATCTGAAGCCGTCGAACATTCTGGTCACCGCCGACGGCGTGCCGAAGCTGCTGGATTTCGGCATTGCCAAGTGGCTCGACGACCGGCAGCTGATGCACACGCTGGCGGTCACGCAGGCGGATTTCCGAGTGATGACGCCGGATCACGCCAGCCCCGAACAAATTCGCGGCGACTTGATCACCACCGCCAGTGACATTTACGTACTCGGCGTGCTGCTTCACGAATTGTTATGCGGCTTCAAACCGTTCGCTTTGCGCGGCAATCGCTTCGGCGATTTGGAACGAGCGATCTGCGAGGACGAAGCGCCTGCACCGAGTGCGATGGTGCACGCAGCTCGCACGACCAAGTCATATGAGATTGAACGACTTGCCGAACAACGCAGCACCACGCCGGCACGCCTGCAGCGGCAGCTCAGCGGTGATCTCGACAAGATCGTTGCGATGGCGATGCGCAAGGAACCGGAGCGTCGCTACTCGTCCGTCGAGCAATTCGCCGCGGATGTGGATCGCTATCGACAAGGTCTGCCGGTGCTCGCCTCCGCCGATTCGTGGAGTTATCGCGCGGTAAAGTTCACGAAGCGGCATCGCGCCGGCGTTGGGCTGGCGGCTGCTTTCCTCGCGCTGCTGATCAGTTTCTCCATCACTACTCTGGTGCAGGCGAAGCGCGTCGCGCACGAACGCGATGTGGCTGAGCTTCAACGAGCCGCGGCGGAATCGGAGCGCACGCGAGCCGAAGCGGTGCTGCAGTTCCTCGTCGACTCCTTCAGATTGGCAGACCCGTCGCGTGCCCGCGGCAAGAACATCACTGCCAAAGAGATTCTGGACACGGGTGCGAATCGAGTCAGCAGCGAACTGCGCGGCCAGCCCGGGCTGCAGGCGACGCTCATGGATACGATCGGCACCGTGTATCTCGGGCTCGGCGAGCTCGACCAGGCGCAGCCGCTCATCGAGCAAGCACTGACGATCCGCAGAGATGCACTCGGCTCCGACAGCTTGGACGTGGCGCGCAGCTTGTTCAGCCTCAATCGCGTCTACGGCGAGCGCGGCGAATTGGATCGAGCGGAGCAGCTGGCGAAAGAGAGTCTTGCACTGACTCAAAAGCACACCGGCGCGGACAGTCTGGAGACAGCCCGCACATTGTGTCAGCTGGGCGTGATCGAACATCGTCGCGGCGAGCTCGCGACGGCGGAGCAGCTGTTTCAGAAATGTCTCGACATTCGCATCGCCCGGCTCGGCAAGAATCATGAACAAGTGACCGCGCCGATCGACAACCTGGCCTCGATCGCGCAGGACCGCCAGGATTTCGCCACGGCCGAGCGGCTGGCCCGGCAGGCGCTCGCCATCGATAACGAAACGCGGGACAAAGATCATCCGCTGTACGCGAGACATCTGCTCATCCTGGCGTCTGCGCTGCAGGGCCAGGGCAAGATGTCCGACGCCGGGCCGTTGTATCGCGAGGCCATCGAGCGGCTCGAACGCGTCGTCGGCAGCGCGCATCCCGACACCATCGATGCGATGAATAATTTCGGCAAGTTCCTGCGGGAACAGGGCGAGCTGGACGAGGCGCAGCGGATTTTCGAAACGGTGCTGGAGCGCGATCGCAAGCTGCGGCCCAATCACGCCTACGTCGGCCATGACCTGGACAGCCTCGGCGGCGTCGCACTACGTAAGAAAGATTACGCGACTGCCGAGCTTCGTTTCCGCGAAGCGCTGGATATATATAGTAAGACGCTGCCGCCCGGGCACGGCTACACGGCAGCGACGCTGACTCGCCTGGGACTCGCGCTGCTGGAATTGAAGCGTCCGCAGGAAGCCGAGGCCGCGGCGAACGAAGCGCTGGAAATATGGGCAAAAGCGTACGGCAAGACGAGCACTCGCTACGCGTTCGCGGCGGCGATTCGTGGCCGTGCACTGGCGCAGCAAGGAGAAATGAACGATGCCGAGCTCGCGTTGAAGGACAGTTATCCGCTGCTCGCGCGCTCGCATGGCTCCGCGGACCTGGAATTTGCACAGCAGGTGCGCGGCTGGATCGAGGATCTCTACCAGCAGCAGAATCGACCCGACGCCGCGCGTGCGTATTTCGCGACGTTACAAGAGTAACAACACCTTGGACCTAAGAGCCGTAGCACCGCTGTCGCACGCTGCATAACATACGTCACAATTCGCTCAACCGATCGGCTTAGGGAGGCGCTCATCATGCGGATTCTAATCACCACCGACGGCTCGACATCTCCTGAAGATGTCCACATCGTTTTCAAAACCAGCGGCGATGAATGCATCGAGCTCGACCTGATGGATCAGCCGGAGCTGTCGAGCACCATTCTCGATGCGCTGGGGCTGGCGTTGTTACATCGCGGCCTGGTCGACATCGGCCGGCCGCTGATCGAAAGCAGCTTGGGCATTCGTCGCGAGTCGTTCGGCGACGATCATCCTGCCACCGCGCTCAGCCTGAACAGCTATGCGCGGGCACGCCGCCAGTCCGGCGACTTCAACAACGCCGAAACCGAGGCGCGCAAAGCACTCGCGATCAACAGTCGCACCTACGGCGGCAACAGCCTGCCCGTGGCGCTGAACCTCAACGAGC
This sequence comes from uncultured Steroidobacter sp., assembly GCA_946478975.1. Next base: position 12,190 of record CAMLEO010000039.1, on the reverse strand, counting down.
TGGCCGTCATTCAATTGCAACTTTCGCAGTTCACCGCCGCCGAGCAATCGGCTCAAAGCGGTTTGAGCACGCTGGAAGCGTTGCACCTGGAGTGCTCCGATCCGAACGCGACGCGATTGATGGACACGCTTGGCCGCGTGCAGCAGGTGCGCGGCAATTACGACCGTGCCACCGAGATCTATTCGAAGTTGCTCGACATCGATCGCCGCCAGGTCGGCGAGAAACATCTGAAGTACGCCACTCACCTGCTCAATTTCGCCACAGTGCAGGCGGCGCAAGGCAAGCTCGAAGACGCCAAACAGACGTTCAACGACGGGCTGGAAATCATGCGATCCGACCCGATCCGGCCGCGCCATCCCAACATCATCGACGGCCTGGCGAACCTCGGCTCGGTCCTGCGTGCGCAAGGCGACTACGATGCCGCTCGCAAGGCGCTGCAGGAAGCGCTCGATATGGATGTCGAGGTCCGCGGCAAGAATCATCCTTACGTCGGCAACGATCACGCGCGTCTCGGCCGGCTCGCTTATGACTTGCGCGATTTCGAAGCCGCTGCGACCTCGTTCCGGAATGCGCTGGAGATTTATGAATACAACGTGGGCGTAGGACAGCTGCCGAAGACGCACGCGTACATCGCAGAGGCGCAGGTCTGGCTGGCCCGCACCCTGGTTGAGTTTGGCCGGCCCGCAGCGGAAGACGCCCGCGGCCACGCGCTCAGCGCGCTGTCGATCTGGGCATTGGAATTCGGCGAGCGCAGCGTCGAGTATGCAATTACCAATGCGGTGTTAGGCAGATCCCTGTACTTGCTCAACAGTTCTTCGGCGGAAGCTCGGGAACGCTTGGGCAAAGCCTATCCAATCGTAGTAGCTGCGCGGGGCGCGGACAGCGCGGTGGCCCAGCTGATCCTGGCCTGGTTGCGGGAGGCTGGCGGAACCGGTTCCCACTGCACCTAAGGGTCATTGCCGGTCCCCTAGTCCACACGTACCATGTCCGCGGGATGGATCGGGGTATACAACCCCATGCCTGCGGCACGGAGGCCGATTCACGGCCGGACTGCGGCACTTGTGGGGATCCTAAGATTTCGGGGAGCTATCATGAAAATCCTCATCGTCGACGACCATCCGTTGTTTCGCGCCGGTTTTCACGCCGTGCTGGAACAGAGCGCGCTCGAAGCGGGCGTGCTGAGCGTGTCCTCGGTGCCCGAAGCGCTGCAGACGCTGCAAAAGGATTCGGACATCGGCCTGGTGCTGCTCGACATTCATTTGAAGGGTGACGATGGCTTCGCGGCGCTCAAGGTCATCGGCGAGCGCTTCCCCACCACCGCTTGCATCATGATTTCCGGCGACGAGCAGCAGAGCATCGTCGCCCGCGCCGTGCAGTCGGGCGCGTCGGGTTTCATTCCCAAGTCGTTCACGGCCGATGAAATGATCGCCGCGATTCAGAAAGTGCTGGCCGGCGAAGTGTTCGTGCCTCAGTCCGCCACGCTCACGCCGAGCGAGCAACCGAACGGCCTGACCTTGCGGCAGCTGGAAGTCATCAGCATGCTGGGCCGGGGCTTCTCGAACAAAGAAATCGCACGAGCTCTGGACGTTGCCGAGCGGACCGTCAAAGCTCACGTGAGTGCCGTGTTCGAAGCGCTCAATGTGCGCAATCGCACCCAAGCCGTACTGGTCGCGCAACGTCGGGGCTTCCTGCCGTCGCAGCCGGTTTACGCAAACGCTCGTTAAGATCCTCGCCATCTAAACAAACGTTTCCTCATGGACGCCGCACTGTTGCGACGCGTGGAGCAGCAGCGCGTCGAAATGTTGTACGGCAATGCCCTGGCCGTGTCCGGCTCGGCATTGCTCATGGTCGCGATGATTGCGGTCATCACCTGGCCGCACACCTCTCATAACCTGATCATCACCTGGGGCTCGGTCGCACTGCTGGTTCAGGCTTACATGCTCTGGCTGGCCGAGCGCTATCGACGCGCCAAAGACCGCGAAACCGCGTCGAGCGCCTGGGGCTGGAAATTCGCCGCAACGGCCGGGGTCGCCGGCTTCATCTGGGGCTCGGCGGCGTTCGTATTGGTCACCGCCAATCAGTCGTTGACGCTCGCGTTGATCGCGGCCTGTCTCGCCGGGCGTGCGACGATCAGCGTCATCACCAACGCGCACTTCCCACCCGCGCTGCATTCATTCACTGCGCCGATCTTCGGTTTGCTGGCCTTGCGTTACATCTCGCTCGGCGGCTACGGCAACGCTGCACTCGGCGTGATGTGGTTTGGGGTGCTCGGATATTTGCTGTTGTTCGGCGATCGCCAGGCACGTGCGATCGTGGCGCAGATTCGCTTGCGCTACGAGAACGAACAACTAGTCGGACAGCTGCAACAGCAGTACGCACTGGCCGAGCAGGCGCGCACTCGCGCCGAGTCGGCAAGTCGTTCCAAATCTTTGTTCTTCGCGGCCGCCAATCACGATTTGCGCCAGCCGCTGCACTCGCTGGGCTTGTTCGCCAACGCCCTGCGCAACGGCAACGTCGATGACTCCGGCCGCAAGATGATCGACCAGATCCTTCAGTGCACCGAGTCGCTGGAGCAGCTGTTCGACAACCTGCTGGATATTTCCAAGCTCGACGCCGGGCAGGTCCAGGTCAAGAAAGAAATCGTCGGCGTGAACCTGGTGCTGGATCGCCTGCGCGGCACGTTTGCCTCGCCGGCGCAGGACAAAGGGCTCAAGCTCATCGTGCGTCGTTCGCGCGCGATGTTGTTCACCGACCCCACGTTGTTGTTTCGAGTGCTGTCGAACCTGGTCGCGAACGCGATTCGCTACACCGAAAAAGGCGGCGTGATCGTCGCGTGCCGCAAGCGAGGCAGCGCCGTCAGCATCGAAGTCTGGGATTCGGGCATTGGCATCCCGACCGAACAGCACGAGCGCATCTTCGAAGAGTTCTATCAGCTCAACAATCCATCGCGCGACCGCAGCCGCGGTTTGGGCCTGGGTTTAGCGACAGTTCGTCGCATCGTGCAATTGCTGGATCATCCATTGCGCCTGCGCTCGGCGGCGGGCCGCGGCTCGCGCTTCGCTATCGAAGTGCCGCTGGCCGATCCGAACAAGATTCACTCAATTGCGGCGACCATCGAGCAGAAGGTGCCGAACCTCATCGGCGGCAAGCTGATCCTGGTCATCGACGACGAAGAGTCGGTGCGGCTCGGCATGCAGAGCCTGCTCGAAAGCTGGGGCTGCAAATGCGTGACGGCGATGGATTCCGACGAGGCACTGGCAGCAATGGGCAAGCGCACGCCGGACTTCATCATCGCCGACCTGCGATTGCGTGGAGATCGGAACGGCATCGACGCGATCCGTGAACTGCGCGCCAAGATGGGCGAAGGCATTCCTGCCGTGCTGATCTCTGGCGACACCGCGCCGGAACAGCTGCGCAAGGTGAGCTCCGCCGGTTTGACGATGATGCACAAGCCGCTCAAAGCCGTCCGGCTGCGAGCGCTGCTCAATCACGAGTTCGCGAAGAAACAGCAGCGCGCGTAATCAAGCGTCCGTGAGTTTTGTTTCGGGCGCGAAGGCGAACGGATTGCGACACGCAATCACCGCGCCCTGAAAGACGATGGTCTCGCGCTTGGGATCGGGCACGCGAAAGAAATTGCTGCCGATCAGATATTCCGTCAGCACGTGCCGCTCCACGCCCGCCAATCCTTCTCTTGCTTTAGAAATATGCGCCGGCAGCCAGGGCACGAAGCGATCGGCGAAAATCGTCGCACGCACCAGCGGCGGCTGCAGCCGCTCGTGGCCGAGCATGTACTGCACGAATGTTTGCATCGAGTCCGGGTCGAGCTCGATGCCGGGTAGATGGTCGCGCACGACCTGCTCGATCCAGCTCGCTCGATAATTCTTCAATGGCGTCCACGCGAGCGCGCCGACAACCGCTGCGCCCCCCGCACCGATCAACACCTTGCGACGTGAGATGGCGTTCATGCGAGCAGCTCCGCGCTACGCAGTGACAACGCCGCGACACTGAGACTCGGATTCGAGTTCGGCCCGGACGGAAACACCGACGAACCCACCACCACGAGGTTGCGCACGTCGTGGTGAACCTGCTTCGCATCGACTACTGAAGTCGCCGGATCGTTGCCCATGCGCAGCGAGCCTTGAATGTGAGATTCGGTGTCGCGCATGCCTTTGAACTCGATGCGTTCCACCGGCAGCGGCTCCAACACCCGCTTGATATCTTCCAGCGATTTTTGCACGCCACGCTTCGCGTACTCGGAAATATCCGCGTGCAGAACTTTCGGAACGCCGTCGCCGTCAAGCACCACTTTGTTCGAATCCTGCGGCAGATCCTCGACCACGACGACGAGCGGCGCGATCTGGCGCCAGCGGCCATATTCCTTGCGCAGACCGTACGGCCAGCGATTGTCGAAATAAATCAATGCGCCGCCGTAGTCCTTGCGGAACGGCCCGTCGTACAGCGAATAGTTGAGCGCGGTGGTGATCGTGCCGCCGTCGATGCTGTCGACACCATCCAACAATACTTCCAGCGAATAACCCACCTGCTCGTGAATGCCGACGCCGGTGTACGGATGATCGATCCCCGAGCGCAGCAGGATCGCCGGGCTGTGAATCGCGTTGGCGCCGAGCACGAACAAATCGCCAGTCACTCGATGTTCTGCTCCACCGCTGCGATAGACAGCGGCGCGCACGACATCGCCGGCGCGATCCAGATGTGTGACTTCACATTCGGTGCGAATCTCGACATTCGGCAGATCACGCAGATGCGTGAAGCCGTTTTCGAATGTGAACTTCGCATTCACCGGACACAGATTGCAGCGAGCCGACGCGCAGCACGGCGGCCGACCGGCAGTAGCCACACTCGCCCGTGCGGTCGCGATCGGCATGTGAAATTCGGGCTGCGCCTTGCGCATGATCTTGTCGACGGCCGTGAGCTTGTGCGCTGGCTGCGGGAACGGCGCAGACCGAGGCAGCACGGCGGCCATGTCCGGCGAACCTGCGACGGACATTCGATTCTCGGCAGCGACGTAATGAAGCTCCAACTCGTCATAATCGAGCGGCCAGTCCTGCGCGACGCCGTAGCGGCTGCGCATTTTGAAGTCGCTCGGATGGAATCGCGGCGTCTGCGCGTACCAGCAGTTGGTGCCGCCGCCGACGCCGATGGTGAAATTCCACACCTTGTTCGCTGCGTCGGTACGGAACGTGGACTGCGCCGGGATCGGCGAATTGCGGTTGTTTTCCAGCTGCCAGGCGTGCGAATTGAGCGTGCCCTGCTCCAGAATCAGAATGTTCGCCTGCGGCCGTTTGCTCAGAAAGCCATCGACAAAAAACAGCGACCCGAAACCTGAACCGACCACGACGACGTCGTAGTGCTCTGAAACCATCCTTCCTCCCCGACCCCAATTCGAGCGATAACGCCTCGGCGGTGTCAGAAGATCCGCACGCCCGGCCTATTTTCTCGGACCCCCGCTTCCATTACCCTGCGCGCCCGTCCTCGGTACCCCATCCATGCGTAAACAGCCCAGTTCGAACCGCCCTCGCGGGGTGCGATTGCAAAAAGCCATGGCCGATGCCGGCCTCGGTGCGCGTCGCGATTGTGAGGATATGATCACGGCCGGGCGCGTGCGCGTTAATGGTCGCGTGGTGACGACACTGCCGTGCTTCGTTGACCCTGCCAACGATGTGGTCGATCTCGACGGCGAAACGATCGAGCTGCCCATTCCTGAGCAGAGCGCCGAGGGTTCATCCTCTGAAGCGCCCGCCGCCAAGGCGCGCTCGTTTACTTATGTGCTGATCAACAAGCCCAAAGGCGTGATCACCACGACCAGCGATCCGGAAGGCCGGCGCAACGTGCTCGACCTCGTGCCGGATTCGCTCCGCCGCGACGAGCGATTGTTTCCTGTCGGCCGGCTCGACGGCGATTCCACCGGCCTGCTGCTGATCACCAACGACGGCGATCTCGCTCATCAGCTCACGCATCCGAAGTTCGGCGTGGCCAAGGAATATCGCGTGCTCACCGCCGGCCTCGCCACCGACGAGCAGCTCCAAAAACTCCGCGCCGGCATGTACCTGGTGAACCCCGTCGGCGACGGCACGAAGACCACCCGGCGTGCCGCCATGGAATCCGTTCGCATCATCAAACGTTTCGTCGACCGCGCCCGCGGCGACCGCACCATGCTCAGCGTGACTTTGCGCGAAGGCCAGAATCGTGAGATCCGCCGCATGCTCGCTCGCGTCGGTTTAAAGGTTCGCGAGCTCGAACGAGTGGCGATCGGCCCGCTCCGCGCCGGCGATCTAAAGCCCGGCCAGGCGAAGCTGTTAGGGAAGAAAGATGTGGAGAAGCTGCGGGCCGCGACGTTGGGGGAGTAACTCATCTAGTCGATTTGATCGGTGATCTTGAGCAGCAGATCACCCGCAGGCGTGCAGAACTCCCTGGCCTTGTACCCACGTTCTTCGATTCTTGTCAGCACGGTCGCTGACAGGAATCGGCTCGAATCTCCAGGCAGCTCGTAGGCGTCGACTACGCTTGCGTCGCCATTCTGCAAAATATCGGCTAACAACAGCTCGACACGCGCGAGATACAGCGGGTCCTTCAAAACGAAGGCAAAAAGATCGTTGTGTTGATTGCCGGGCGTGCTGCGAATGTCCTTCAACAGGCGCTCGTCGCTCAATGCACCACCACGAGCGACCTGCTGCTCGAGCCTGCTGATCAGCTTCGCAGGCTCCACAAGGATCGCGTAGTGCCCAGAGCGATAGTAATAAAAGCTGTCCGCGTACTTCCTCTGCAAAGCGATTGTGTCGCTCGGACTGTTCTTTCCTCGCGTGTCGCCCGAGCATGCACCGGCAGCGTTGAAGGCCAGGCAGCACAGGATGAGGGGCAGGTACTGTTTCACGAGAGCCTCTCTTACTCCAATGCTTCGTCTCACCAAGGCGCGGGACCTAGCAACTGTTCGACGGCGTTCTTGAACGGTTGCTGATGCTGCCGCAGAGCTGCCTCAGTGACTTCCCAACCTCGCAACTGAGGAATCATGTGAAGCGTCTCATGAATGGTGGCATGTTGCTGCACGGCGTTGACATCGTAATGGGGCGGATTGAGTCCGCTTTTCCAGAAGGTGATGCCACCGGCGCCAGCCGAAGCCGGCACGTTCGGAAGCTCTACGCCGTTCTCGACCTTGTGCCGATTCTCGACGCTGAGTCGAGCATCTTGCAGAGCCATGACCAGCCTGTTGCCGCTGACCTGTGTGTCCTTGGTGCCGACCTTGGCATCGCCCGGCACAGTGATCGTATTCTTTCCAAGATCCTGAGCGGCGACGTAGGCTTTGGTGATATTACCTTCCAGCCGGGATAGCTGTTTTTCCGTCACATTGCCTGCTTTGACTGCATCGGCGCGACTCACCCAGTTGGGCTGCGTGGTCGTTCCAATATTGACCTGGTCAATCGTGCACCGGGAGCTCAGCCCGGTCCCCTCGCATCGGAGCCCGCTCGGGTCGGCATTGTTCAGGGGATCATTGCCCACGTACGCATACAAATTGAAATCACCGCACTGCTTGTCAACGCTCCAACGACGTTGATACATCAAATTCAGGGTTTCCATCTTTGGGGTTCTGAGCGCGCTACTCGACTGCAACGACAAAAATACCAAACAATGTCTGCCGAAGCACCAGCACCACGTCGCTGCCTGCTCGTACCTGACCTGAGGCGATAGGGTCATCAGAATGAGGAAGCCCCGATCTTTCGTTGCCGATGCAGTCATCGCTCGTCGCGGAACTTCGATGCCTTCGCGCCGCTCAGCTCTTCTTCTCCAGCAACCGAATCAAACCTTCCTGCGCGACCGACGCGACGAGTTTGCGGTCGCGGTTATACATTTCGGCGCGGGTGAGGCCGCGAGCGCCGCCGGCGAAGGGGCTGACGGCTTCGACGAGAAGCCATTCGTCGGCGCGGGCGGGATTGTGGAACCACATGGCGTGATCGAGGCTCGCCATCATCACATCGTGCGAGAGCGCAGCTGCGTGATTCATCAGCGCGGTGGAGACGAGGAAATAATCGGAGAGATATGCGAGTCCAGCCAAATGCGTGAGCGGATCGTCCGGCAGCGCCGACGCTGAGCGAATCCAGTACTGCGCGCACTTCAGCGGCTGTTTACGCAGCATGAAAACTTCTGGATTGACCGGCTTCACTTCGATGATCGCTTCCTGAGAAGCGAGCGCGGCGGCCGCCTTGGGCAGGCGATCGCCGTATTTCTCCAGCAGCTGGCGCACGTTCGGCAGCTCGTCCGGATCCGGCACCTCGCCAAACGGCGTGACGGCGTGCTCCAGCCCCTGCTCCTGGCGATGAAACGACAGCTCCATGTGAAAGATCGGCCGCGAACGCTGCCTCGCAACCACGCGGCGAGTGGAGAAACTGCCGCCGTCGCGAGTCAATTCGACGTCGTAGATGACAGGAATGTCGCTGGCGCCGGCAAGCAGGAAATAGCCGTGCAGCGAGTGACAGACGCGATCGGCCGCCACGGTTTCGGTGGCAGCTTTCAGGCCCTGGCCGAGAATCTGCCCGCCGAACAGCGAGCGATTGACGTTGATCTGGTTGGTGCGGCTGCGGAACAGATTGGTGTCGAGCTGCTCCAGCTCCAACACTTCGCGCAGGAATTTCGGTGCCGGCGGCGGCGGGGGTACGGTAGCCATGGCGCAGTCTAGCGGAAAGCTCACCGGTAAGGCTGCGCCGCTCACCGGTCGCCAACCGCGCCTCGCCCGGCGTCCCTACTCGCGACCGGCGAATTTCGCTACGCTTTGCGCACTCTTAAAAAGGATCGAACCCGGAGGCTGCATGTTCAGTCGACTCGGCAATCTCATCAAAGGCTTCTTTTCCCTTTTCATCTCCGGCATCGAAAAGCGCAATCCCGAAGCGCTGCTGGAGCTGGAGCAGGAAAACCTCCGGAAGCAGATTGCGCAATTCAACCAGGGCCTGGCGACGCACGCCGGGCTGTGCGAGCGAATCATGGGCCAGGTGCGCAAGCTCGAAGCCGAACAGAAGGATCTGCGCGCCAAGACCGCCGCGCATTTGCGTGCCGGTAACAAATCCGCCGCCGGGCAGTACGCATTACGACTGCAAACCATCGAGGCGCAGCTGGAAGAAAACCGCAAGCAGCTCGAACAGGCCGAGGGCACGTACAAGAATCTCATCAAAGCTCGCGACGTGGCCGTGCAAACCGCACGCGCCAAGATCGACGGCTTGAAAGGCGCGATCAACGACATGCGCATGAATCAGGCGATGGCCGAGATCCACGAGATGGCGTCCGGCATGATTTCCAGCATCGGCGGCTCCGGCGACACGCTGAATCGCCTGCATGAAATGGTGGAAGAAGAGCGCACCAAGGCGGCCGGCCGCGCCCGCATCGCGAAGGATTCCATCGACATGAGCGGCGTCGAAGTCAAAGAAGCGGAAATGAATGCGCTCGCCGACCAGGCGCTGGCGGACTTCGCCGCGCGTGAAGGAATATCGCTCGAAGGCACCACGCCGCCGGCGCCGACCACTCGGACCATGGGCGCTCAGTCCGAGAGCTGAGATCACGGATCAAGCGAACGGGACACGCACATGCCAGCTCCGCACGGCGCGCCGGCCTGGGCCAATGAGCTTGCGCTCGCTTATGAGAGCGGCGCGCATGGCCAGTTCATTCTCTACGGCAACGTGCACGACCGCATCGCCGTCGGCGCGCAGCTGGTCGGGCTCGCCGGTTATCTCGAACATCATCTGCTGTCGGGCTTTCAGATCGTGCTGTCCTATGACTTGGGCAATGGGCTCGCGATCGAGCGCGGCGGCGAGCTGGTCGAGAAATGGGGTGGCGCAGATCTGAAGTCGCTGCCGCGCGAGCCGCAGCCGGCGTTTCAATACATCAGTCGTTATCTGCGTTATTTGGGCAACCTGCGTGCGCTCGGCCGTGAAGTAAAAGAACACGTCGCGGTGATTCTGCGAGGCGTGGATCACATCGTGCCCGCCGATGGCGCGGGCTTCGAACACGGCAGCCTGACGAGCGTGCTGAGAGAATGGTCGTCGGAAGCGCCGTTCTCCGATCTGCCATTCACGAGCATCCTCATCACCAGCAATCTCAATGACGTGGAGCCGTTGATCGCATTCGGCACTCAGGCGGCGCGAATTCATGTGCCGCTGCCGGACGGAGCAGAGATCGAACGCGCGCTCACCTTGCTGAGAGTTCAAGAGCCTCGCGCGTTTACGTCCGATGCGAATCTCGCACAAATCGCGGGATCGCTGGTCGGTGTGACGATCTCGGCGCTGGAAAGCCTGGTGAAGATTCGCGACTACTCCGGGCAAGCGCTCGGCGCGACCGATCTCACTCGCATCAAGAAAGAGCTGGTGGAGCGCGACTCGGCCGGTTTGGTCGAGTTCATCGAATCGACTCGCACGCTCGATGCTTATCATGGCCAGGAGGCGCTCAAGCGTTGGCTGCGACAGGACATTACGCTGTGGCAGACCGGCGATCTGAAGGCGCTGCCGATGGGTTACCTGCTGTGCGGCCCGGTCGGCACCGGCAAAACGTTTCTAGTGGAATGTCTCGCGGGCGAAGCGGGCGTGCCGGTCGTCAAGCTCAAGAACTTCCGCGATCGCTGGGTCGGTTCCAGCGAGGGCAACCTGGAGAAGATCTTCCGGCTGATTCGCGCGCTCGGCCGCTGCATGGTGTTCATCGACGAAGCCGATCAAACCTTGGGCCGGCGCGATTCAGGCAGCGGCGACAGCGGCTTGTCCGGACGTTTGTATTCGATGATCGCGCAGGGGATGTCGGACTCGGGCAATCGCGGCCGCGTGCTGTGGATTCTCGCCTCGTCGCGTCCCGACTTGATCGAAGTCGATTTGAAACGTCCGGGTCGTGTCGACGTGAAAGTGCCGTTGCTGCCGACGAGCTCCACGAGCGAGAGCGCCACATTGATCGGCGCGCTCGCCAGGCGTTACGGCTTGCAGTTGAAAGATGAGGATCTCACATCGCTCGAACCGCGCATGCCGCTGCTGCTCACGCCGGGCGCTGCCGAGGCGCTGGTCGTGAAGGCATATCGACGCGCGCGCACTGAGAATCTCGATCCGCGAGCGGCTTTGGATGCGTGCCTGGTCGGGTATCAAAATCCGGTGCCCGCCGATGTGCTCGCGTTTCAAATGCGCATCGCCATTCGCGAGGCCACGGATCTGGCGTTCGTTCCGCCGGCCTTCCACAAATACGCCGAGCACCCTGCAAGCCCATGAGCGGCTCACGCTCCTATATCGCTGCTGCCTTCAACGCCCGCCCGTTCGGCATGCCGGTCCCGCCGAACTGGTTCGCGGTCGCCGCCTTTGCTTTGCTGGGCGCGTTTGTGAATCCGGGGTTGTGGCTGGTGGGGCTGGGGCTGGAAGGTTTGTATCTGTGGGCATTGTCGCGCAACGAACGTTTTCGCGCGACGGTCGATGCGGAAGGCAAAGGCGAGGATTGGCACTCGCGTTACAACTCGCTTGCGTCGAATTTGGATGAGGACTCGCAGAGGAAACAGACGTTCATCGAAGCGCGGGCGTGGGAGATCATCGATGTGCTGTCACGTCGTGGCGCGACGGATTCGCAGAAGAGCGATGTGAGGCAGATGGCGTGGCTGCATCTGAAGCTGCTGGCTGCCAGGGCGTCGGTGCTGCAGGTGATTGCGGCGGCGGATCTGGAGAAACGTTCGCTCGAAGATCAGGAGCGGCGGGTCATCGATCGTCTTTCCGATACTTCGCTTGGCGATGAGCTCAAGCGCAGCCTGGAGCAGCAGCTGCAGGTCCTTCGCTCTCGCCGTGCTGGGCATGTAGATGCGCAGCGTCGTCGAGAGTTGATTGATGCGGAGATTGAACGGCTGCGCCAGCAGGTGTCGCTCGTGCGCGAGCAGGCGCTGCTTGCTACCGATGAAGACAGCGTCGCTTCGTCGCTAGATTCGCTCACGGCTTCGCTCAATGAGGCGAATCGGTGGTTGAAGGATCAGCGGGAGTTGTTTGCTGGGCTGGAAGGGTTGACGGATGAGCCCCCGCCGGAGGATCTGCTTCAACGCCCCTCTTCTTCACAGCGTCGGCGGCAGCGGGTGGCGCAATGACAAGACGCCTTGTGGCTCGCGTCGGCGAGGTGGGTGGGGTCTCTCTCCCCGGCGCCGCGCACCGCCCTTGTCCGCGCTATCGCGCGGACTGTATGC